>CAZMNP010000202.1:0-2621 GCA_964567675.1 uncultured Actinomycetes bacterium | reverse complement strand
GTGAGCTGGCACTCGTAGAGTGGTGAGTCGTGAGGTACCGGGTCGAGCAACTTGCTGCCGCCTGCGACGTCTCCGTCGACACCGTGCGCTACTACCGATCCCGCGGCCTCCTGGCGCCGCCCGAACGCCAGGGTCGCGTGGCCTGGTACGGAGCGGAGCACGCGGCGCGGATCCGGGACGTCCGCTCCCTCCAGCGCAAGGGCCTCACGTTGAGCGCCATCAAACGCGTGCTCGACGACGAGACGGGGACACGGGACGGCGACCTCGCCGCGGCGGTCCACGCGGCACGAGGCAACGGCACCGAGGACGAGCTGCTCGGCCTCGAAGACTTCTCCCAGCGCAGTGGGGTCCCCGCATCCCTGATCCAGGCGGTCGAGCGGGAGGGGATCAAGCTCGGCCGCACGGTGGACGGCGAGGAGCGCTACACGCCGGCCGACATCGAGATGGTTCGGGCGGCGCTTCGCCTGTTGGAGTTCGGACTGCCGCTCGGCGAGCTCCTCGCGCTCGCGCGCGAAACGAACGTCGCCATGGTGCGGCTCGCCGGCAGGGCGGTCGAGCTGTTCGACGAACACGTGCGCAAACCCATCCGCGACACGGCCGGGTCGGACGCGGCCGTCGCGAGCCAGCTCGTCCAGGCGTTCGACGCGCTCCTGCCCGCGGTCACGAACCTCGTCGCGAACCACTTCCGCCGGGTGCTGCTGGCGGAAGCCGAGGAGCGTCTGGAGTGAAGGCCGACCTGCCGCAGGGCGAAGAGAAGGCGCGCGTCGTCCGAACGATGTTCGACCGGGTCGCCGGGCGGTACGACCTCGTCAACCGCCTGATGACGTTCGGCATGGACGTCGGATGGCGCCGGCGCGCGGTGGCGGAGCTTCGTCTGCCCGGTGGGTCCCTCGTCGCCGATCTCGCTTGCGGCACGGGCGACCTGTGCAACGAGCTCGCGCGGACCGGATACCGAGCGGTCGGGTTGGACTTCTCCGCCGGGATGCTCGCGAGCGCCACGACGGACACGCCGCTCGTGCGGGCCGACGTGCTCCGGCTCCCGCTCGCAGACGGCGGGACGGACGGGGTGGTCTGTGGCTTCGCCCTGCGGAACGTGACCGCCCTCGATGCGCTGTTCGCTGAGGTCGCTCGGATCCTTCGCCCGGGCGGACGCGCGTCGTTCCTCGAGACGAGCGAGCCCGAGGGGCGTCTCATGCGCGCGGGGAACCGCGTGTACTTCGGCAAGGTGGTTCCGATCATCGGAGGCGCGCTCTCCGATCGGGAGGCCTACGCATACCTCCCGAGGTCGATGGCCTACCTTCCGCCAACCGCGGAACTGGTCGAGATGCTCCGTGACGCCGGCTTCGAGGACGCCACCCGGCGCCCACTGGCCGGAGGTGTGGCCCAGCTCCTGGTGGGAACCCGGCGATGAGCGAGACACCGCTCGCCGCCACGGTCACGACCCTGGGGCCGGCTTTCGACCTGCTGGCGAACTACCACCCCGGTGGGTTCTTCTTCGAGCGGTCCGGCATCGGGGTTTCGGGGTCCGGCGTCTCCGCGACGATCGAGGCCGGGCCCGGGGCCGAACGGATCCTGCGCCTTTCGAAGATGACCGCGGACGCGCTCGCTGGCGTGCGTGCTCACCCCGACGGCCCGCCGCCGGTCGCCGTCGGGGCGATCGCGTTCGACGACGATTCGCCGGCGACCGCGGTGATCCCGGCGCGCGCCGCCATCCGCCGCGAGCCCGGCGAGACGTGGCAGGTCGACGTGACCGCGGCGGGACTCGCGCCACCCGGCGCGTCGCGCGACCGCTGGACGGGACGCGACCTGCCGCACGCCGCGTTCGACGAGATGCAACTGCGTGCCGACCCGGACCCGGACGACTACGCGGTCGCGGTCGAGATGGCAACGCGACGGATCCGAGCCCGGGAGCTCCGCAAGGTCGTCTTGGCCCGGACCCTGATCGTCGACGCCGAGCGCGAGCTCGATCCGAAGCAGCTGCTCTGGCGCCTTCGCGCCGTGGACCCGGACTGTTACGCGTTCGCCACACCGCCGTTCGGCCGGGCGCCGGGCGCGGTGCTCGTCGGGGCGACCCCGGAGATGCTCGTGCGCAAGCGAGGGCGTGAGATCTCCGCGACGCCGCTCGCGGGGTCCGCGCAGCGGTTCGGCGATTCCGTCCGCGATCGCGCGTCCGCGGCCACCCTGTTCGGATCGGAGAAGGATCGCGAGGAGCACGCGGTCGTCGTCGAGGACGTCGCCCACGTCCTGACGGCGTTCTGCGACGACCTCGTGCACCCGCACGAGCCCGAGCTGCTCGGAACGGCGAACGTCTGGCACCTCGCGACGCCGTTCCAAGGCAAGCTGCACGACGGGAGGGTGGGCGTCCTCGACCTCGTCGCCGCGCTGCATCCCACGGCGGCGGTGTGCGGAACCCCGAGAGAGGGCGCGCGCGAAGCGATCGCCGAGCTCGAGCCGATCGATCGCGGCACGTACGCCGGGCCGGTGGGTTGGGTGGACGCGAACGGCGACGGCGAATGGGCCATCGCGCTGCGCTGCGCCGAGATCACCGGCAAGACGGCCAGGCTGTTCGCGGGGGCCGGCATCGTCGCCGACTCGGTCCCCGAAGCCGAGGTGGACGAGAC
>CAZMNP010000201.1:0-6603 GCA_964567675.1 uncultured Actinomycetes bacterium | reverse complement strand
CCGCTTCAAACCCAAGAAGGTGGCGGATCTCCAAGCGCTTCGCGCGATCGGATCCACCGGCGCCCCGCTCTCGCCCGAAGCCTTCGCCTGGGCATACGAGCAGGTCGACCCGGATCTCTGGCTCGGCTCGATCAGCGGAGGGACGGACCTGTGCACGGCCTTCGTCGGTTCGAACCCACTCCTGCCGGTCCATGCCGGCGAGATCCAGTGCCGCTGCCTCGGCGCGAAGGTCGAGGCGTTCGACGAGGAGGGCCGTCCGGTGACCGACGAGGTCGGCGAGCTCGTGATCACCGAGCCGATGCCGTCGATGCCGGTGTCGTTCTGGAACGACGACGACGGTCGTCGATACCGGGACAGCTACTTCTCCGTCTACCCGGGCGTGTGGCGTCACGGCGACTGGATCAAGGTCACGTCGCGCGGCACCTGTGTGATCTACGGACGGTCGGACGCGACGCTGAACCGCGGCGGGGTGCGCGTAGGGACGAGCGAGCTCTACCGGGTCATCGACACGCTCCCCGGGATCCGGGAGAGCCTGGTCGTGGATACGGGACGGCTCGGCAGCGAGGGTGCCCTCCTCCTGTTCGTCGTCCTCGAGGATGAACGAGCGCTCGACGACGGCCTTCGTGACACGATCGTGAACGAGATCCGAACGCAGCTCTCACCCCGCCATGTGCCGGACCGGATCCTCGCTGTGCCCGACATCCCCAAGACACTGAACGGCAAGCGCCTCGAGGTGCCGGTGAAGCGCCTCCTCATGGGCGAGCCGCTCGAAGACGTCGCCAGCCCCGGCTCGCTGGCCGATCCCGAAGCTCTGCGCTTCTTCGCCGACCTCGCGCCGACGATCGGGACCACGCGCGAACGAGGCTAGGGCGCCATCGTGAGCGCCATCAACGCCTTGCCGGTGTGCATCCGGTTCTCCGCCTCGTCGTACACCACCGAGTGTGGCCCGTCGATCACCTCGTCGGTGACCTCGGTGCCCCGGTCGGCCGGAAGGCAGTGCATGTACAGGGCGTCGTCCTTCGCGAGGCTCATCCGCCGCGCGTCGCAGATCCAGTCCTTGTAGCGCGCCGCGTCGGCGAGGGCGGCGGGTTCGTCGGTGAACAGGTCCAAGCGTCCCCACGACTTCGGGTAGACGACGTCGGCGCCCTCGAAGGCCGCATCCATGTCGTCGACTGTGGTGATCGTGCCGGCGCCCTGCGCGGCCGCTTCCTCCGCGCGAGCGCGCACCTCCGGCATCAGGTCGAAACCAGGTGGATGGGCCAGCACCACGTCGATGCCGAACCGCGGCAGCAGCGTCAGCAGGCCCTGCGGGACCGAGAGCGGCTTCGCGTACGACGGCGCGAACGCCCACGAGACCGCGACACGCAGCCCGCGGAGATCCTGCCCGCGACGCTCGCGGATCGTCATGAGGTCCGCCAGCGTCTGCGTGGGGTGGTCCACGTCGCACTGCAGGTTGATGACCGGCACCTCGGCCCACTTCGCGACCTCTCGCATGTACGCGTTCCCCTCGTACGGCACGAGATCGTGCCGGATCGCGAGCCCGTGCCCGTAGCGAGACAAGATGATCCCCATATCCTTGGGACTCTCGCCGTGCGCGATCTGCGTCTTCTCGGCGTCCAGGAAGTGGGCGTGGCCGCCCAGTTGTGTCATCCCCGCCTCGAAGGCGTTCCGCGTTCGCGTGCTCTTGTCGAGGAAGAGCATGAACAGGGTCCGATCGGGCAGCAGCCGGTGGGGCTCGCCCCGCGCGAACCGGGCCTTCAGATCGCCGGCCAACGAGATCGCCTCGTCGATCTCGGCCGAGCTCCAGTCGAGCGTCTCGATGTAGTCGCGTCCCTTCAGCTCCTTCAATGCTCACTCCTTGTCGTCGCGCTACCGCTTCGCTATTCGAGCGCTAGTCCTTGTCGATGAGTGATTCCTGGCCGAGATCCGCGCCGAAGTACTTGGGCACCGGTTCCTGACCCGGGACCTCCGGTACCGCAGGCCAGGGTGCCGCGGCGGGCTCGCGAAGTCCGACGACGTCGTCGGGCTGCACCGGCGCCCGGTTCAATGGGAGGCCGGTCGCGTCGCGCATCGCGGCGACGATCGCGGCCGTCGAGACGATCGTCGAGATCTCGCCGACGCCTTTGGCTCCGTACGGGACGCCGGGCTCGGGATCCTCGACGATCGAGGTCACAACGGGCGGCATGTCGAGCATCGTCGGGATAAGGTAGTCGGTGAACGATGCGTTCGCGATCGCACCGTCGCGGAGCAGTATCTCCTCCATCACGGCGAGACCGAGCCCCTGCGCGCTCCCGCCCTCGCTCTGTCCCTCGACGCCTTGCGGGTTGATGGCCTTGCCGACATCGAGAGCGGTGGCGAGCTGCACCACGCGCACGAGGCCGAGATCCTCGTCGACCTCGACGACGGCGCGCTGCGCTCCGAACGCGAACATCACGTGGATGTCGCCCTGACCCTTCTCGTCGAACCGTGTCGTGTCGCGATGGTGGAACGTTCGCGTCGCGGCGATCGGTTCATCGAGGAGATCAACGAGGCCGGCGATCGGGGCACCGTCGGCGAGGATCTGGCCGTCCCCGAGCGACAGCTCTCCCTCGGGCTGGAGGCGGGCGATGGCGCGCGCGAACACCTCCTCCGCGACCGCGCGGCAGGCCATCTGGACCGCTCCGCCTCCCATGAAGGTCTGTCGTGACGCGCTCGTCGAGCCCGCCGAGTCGACCTGTGTGTCGGCGGCGTGCAGCACGACGTCGTCCACGCCGAGCTCCGTCCGCGCGACCTGCGTGACGATCGTCGAGAAGCCCTGGCCGCATTCGACGCCGGCCGTGTGGACCTCGGCGACCGGACCCCCCACGCCCACCGAGAGCGTCACCCGCGCCTGATGGAAGTCGTCGAATCCATCGCTGTACGCCACGTTCTTGTAGCCGACGGCGAACCCGACGCCGCGCTTCAGGCCCTCGCCGTGACCGACGTTGCCGGCGCCGCCCGGAAAGGTGATCGGGTTGCGCTGCGCGGCCGGCTCGGGGTCCGGCGGCATCGGGATCTGGAGGGCCGCCTCGACCAGCTCGCGCACCGGAGCGCTGCCGTGGATCGTCTGGCCGGTCGGCAGGACCGATCCCGGCGACACGACGTTCCGCAGCCGAAGCTCGACCGGATCGATGCCGAGCTCCCGGGCGAGCTTGTCCATGTTCGCCTCGTGCGCGAAGCACACCTGCGGCGCGCCGAAGCCTCGCATCGCCCCGCACGGCGGATTGTTCGTGTACACGGCGGTCCCTTCGAGCCGGGCGTTGGGGACCTCGTACGGCCCGGCCAGGAAGGTGGTGGCGTTCGCGATGACCGCCGTCGTGGCCGACGCGAAGGCGCCACCGTCGATGACGATCCGTCCGCGAGCGGCGACGAGCCGTCCGTCCCGGGTTGCGCCGGTGCGGAGCCAGATCCGCGACGGATGACGGTGCACGTGGGCGAGGAAGGACTCCTCGCGTCCGTACGACATCTTCACCGGCCTGCCCGTGTGGAGTGCGAGCATGCAGGCGTGGAGCTGCATGTGGAGGTCCTCACGGCTCCCGAACGCGCCGCCGACCCCCGCGAGGGTGAGCCGGACCTTCTCCTCGGGCAGGTTCAGCGCGGGCGCGATCTGCTGGCGGTCGACGTGCAGCCACTGCGTCGAGACGATGAGGTCCACGCCGCCGTCTTCGGCCGGGATCGCGAGGCCGGCCTCGGGTCCGAGCGCCGCCTGATCCTGCATCGCGGTCTCGTAGTAGCCCTCGACCCATACCTCCGCGTCGGCGTCGGGATCGCCGTGCTCGATCCGGACGTGGCGAAGGACGTTGCCCCAGTCGTGGAGCTTGGGCGCGCCGGGATCGATCGCGGCGACCATGTCGAGGACGGGGTCCAGCACCTCGTACTCGACCTGGATCTTCGCCGCGGCTCGCTTGGCCAGCTCGAGCGTTTCGGCGGCGACGATCGCGACCGGCTGTCCCGCGTACAGGACGCGGTCCCACGGCAGGACCGGCTGGTCGGAGAAGTCGAGTCCGTAGGTCTTCTTCCCCGGCACGTCCTCGTGGGTGAGCACCGCGTGCACGCCGGGGCTCGCGACCGCCTGCGCGAGGTCGATCCGCAGGATCCGCGCGAAGGGATGCGGGCTGCGCAGCGTCGCGCCCCACAGCATCCGGTCGTGCCACAGGTCGCTGCCGTAGGCGAACGACCCCTTCACCTTGGGCACGCCGTCGACGCGCCGAACGCTCTCGCCGACGGTGCCGCGCGCGCGCTCGCGCGTGCGAAGGCTCATCCGGTCTCCGCGATCCGTTTCGCGACGCGGTGACCCTCGCGTACGATCTCGTCCTCGTCCGCGGTGACGAGCCGGCCGTCGCGGACGACGGGACGCCCCTCCACGAGGAGATGGCGGACGCGCTGCGACGCACCCATGAGGAGTCCAGCCACCGGATCGGCCTCGGCGCCCACCTGCGCGAGACCGTCCACCCCGAAGAGCGCGACGTCCGCGCGCTTGCCCCGCTCGATCGACCCGATGTCGTCGCGGCCGAGGATCTCCGCCCCTCCACGTGTCGCCAGGCGCAGCGCCTCGCGATCGCTCAGTCCTCGGTCCGGACCCGCGGCGCGCGAGACGAGCATCGCCTGACGGATCTCGCCGAACAGATCGCTCGCTTCGTTCGAGGCCGGACCGTCGACGCCGAGGCCCACGCGGGCACGCTCGTCGAGCAGCCCACGAACGGGAGCGATGCCGGCCCCCAGTCGCAGGTTCGACGACGGACACGACGCGACGCCGCTCGAGGTCTCGCCGATCCGGCGGACGTCCTTCTCGTCCAGGTGGACGCCGTGCGCGAACCACACGTCCGGGCCCACCCAGCCCCAGTCGTCCATCAGCTCGAGCGGCCGCCGTCCGAAGCGCTCCAGACAGAAGCTTTCCTCGTCGAGCGTCTCGGCCAGGTGCGTGTGGAGCAGCACCCCTACCCGGCGAGCGAGCTCGGCGCTCTCACGCATCAGGCGCTCGGTCACGCTGAACGGCGAGCACGGCGCGATCGCGATCCGCAGCATCGCGCCGGGCGACGGGTCGTGGAACCGGCGCACGGCATCCTCCGACCGCTCGAGCGCCTTTTCCGTCGTCTCGACCACCGAGTCAGGCGGCAGCCCTCCGTCGGCTTCGCCCAGGTCCATCGAGCCGCGGCACGGATGGAACCGCATGCCGAGCGCTCGCGCCGCCTCGATCTCGACGTCGAGCAGGTCGCCGATGCCTTTCGGGTGGATGTAGTGGTGGTCCGTCGTCGTCGAGCACCCGGCGAGCGCGAGCTGCGCGAGCCCGGCGCGCGCCGCGGCGTGCACCCACTCCGCGTCGACCCCGGCCCAGATCGGGTACAGGGCGACGAGCCAGCCGAACAGACCCTCTCGCGCCGCGCGCGCGCGGGTGAGCGTCTGATACAGGTGGTGATGGGTGTTCACGAGCCCCGGGAGGGCGATCGTCCCCCGCCCGTCGATCCGCTCGTCGGGCTCGGCCGGGGGCGCTCCGGTACCCACCCACGCGATCACGCCGTCCTCGATCAGGATCGACCCGCCCGCGATCTCCGTCCCCGCCCCGCCGGCCGAGAGGTCATCGTCGACCGTGACGACGAACTCGCACGAGTCGAGCAGCACCGTCGTCACGGGATCGCCTCTCGCCGGCGCTCGGCAGCGAGCACCACGGCGTCGAGGATCTTCTGGTAGCCGGTGCAACGGCACAGGTTCCCCGAGAGCGCCTCCCGCACGGTCACCTCGTCAGGCGAGGGATCGCGGTCGAGCAGGTCGGTCACGGCCACGACGAGTCCCGGCGTGCAGAACCCGCACTGCACCGCACCGGCCTCGACGAATGCCTCCTGGACGGGATGGAGCCGGTCGCCGTCGGCAAGGCCCTCGACCGTGCGGACCTCGCGCTCGTGGGCCTGTGCCGAGAGGACCAGGCACGAGCAGACGAGCTGCCCGTCGAGCCAGACAGAGCACGAACCGCACTCGCCTTGATCGCAGGCGTTCTTCGAACCCGGCAAGTGGAGCTCGTCGCGCAGGAAGTTCAGGAGGCTCGACCCTTCCCACGCATCGGCCTCGCGCCACTCGCCGTTGACCGAGATGCGGATCAGCACCGGCTCATCCGACCATCGCTTCGTCGGCACGCTGCTCCATCGCCCAGCCGAGCGCGCGACGCGCGAGCACGTGGACCGCGCGGAGCCGGTACGCCGCGGTTCCCCGGACGTCGTCGATCGGCCGCGCGGCCGCGGCGACGCGCTCGGCGAACGCCTCGGCGACACCGGACGCGAGCGGCGCGGCGAGATCGTCCCAGCTACCCGCCCGCTCGAGCTCTCCTGCGAGGAAGGCCTCGGCGTCGGACGCGCGGACCGCCGTCGGCGCGACGGCGCCGAGCGCTACGCGAACGGTCCGTTCCGCCGGGTCGAGCGCGAAGCACAGCATCGCGATCGAGATGACCATCGCGTTCCGCGTCCCGACCTTCGAGTACGACTGAGGCCCGTCGAGGTGCCGCCACCGGGCGCCGAGGATCAACTCGTCAGGCGCGAGCGTTGTCTTCTTCACCCCGACCACGTAGTCGTTCCACGGAACCCAACGCTCCCGGCC
>CAZMNP010000200.1:0-2807 GCA_964567675.1 uncultured Actinomycetes bacterium | reverse complement strand
ACCATCCATGGTTCCCCGACGTTTCCGAGAGACCGGGAGGTGGCAAACCGATGAAGAGGTCACATGCCCGTATCGCCGTGGTCGCCGCAACCGCGATCGCGCTGGTGGTGCCCGCCGTGGCAGCCGAGGCGAAAGTCAGCCCGGGTGGGCTTGGCACGCTCGGCACCGTCGCGAGGGTCAGGATGGTGGACGGGAACCGCTTCCGGCCGGCCACCTTGACCGTCGCCCGCGGCACGAGGGTGCGATGGGTGAATAGCGACAACGTCTCGCACAACACCACATCGAACACGGGGGTCTGGGCGGCGACACTCTCCCCCGGCGAACGGTTCGCGCGTCGGTTCCGCCGCGCGGGCGAGTTCAACTACCGGTGCACGATCCACACGGGGATGAACGGGAGGATCGTCGTCAACTAAGTCGAGCGTGCTCGCAAGGGGAAGCGAGGTGCCGAACGACCGGCTGACGATCGTGTTCATGCCCGAGAGCGCGTACGGACCGACGAACAACTGCGTGGGTATCGGCAGGGTCCTCGAGCGGCGAGGCCACCGCGTCGTCTTCGCGGCGGAGGCATCGTGGAAGGGACGGCTCGAGCCGCTCGGCTTCGAGGAGGATCTCGTCGACCTCGCCCCGCCGCCGGAGGCCGAGGGCGACCAGGATGCCGGCCAGTTCTGGACGGATTTCATCACCGAGACGGCGCCCGAGTTTCGCAAGCCTACGATCCGGCAGCTCGAGACCTTCATCGAGCCGGTGTTCCGTTCCCTCGTCGATGGCGCCAAGTACTGCGAGCCGCAGCTGAAGGAGATCTTGGACCGCGCGGAACCGGATGTGATCGTCGAGGACAACGTGAGCGTGTTCCCGGCGCTGCTCACCCACGGCGCGCCGTTCGTCCGGATCATGTCGTGCAACCCGCTGGAGATGAAGGACCCGGACGTGGCGCCGACCTTCAGCGGCTACGCGGCCGAGGACCGCGAGGGCTGGGACGAATTCCGCGAGGAGTACGACCGGACGCATCGCGCGTTGTGGGACGAGACGAACGAGTGGGTGCGCGAGCAGGGCGCTCCCCCGCTCCCCGACCTCGAGTTCATCCACGAGTCGCCGGACCTGAACCTCTACGTGTATCCCGAGATCGCCGACTACTCGCGCTCGCGGCCGCTCGGGAGCACGTGGCACCGCCTGGATTCGAGCGTTCGTGGAACCGAGGATGACTTCGAGGTTCCGGCCGCGCTGGCGGGCGGCGAGGGATCGCTGATCTACCTGTCGCTCGGCTCGCTCGGCTCGGCCGACGTCGAGCTGATGAGACGACTCGTCGACGTGTTGGGGCGGACGCCGCACCGCTACATCGTGTCCAAGGGGCCGCGCGCCGGCGACTTCGACCTGCCCGACAACATGTGGGGAGAAGCACGCGTGCCGCAGACCTCGATCATCCCGCTCGCCGACCTCGTGATCACGCACGGTGGCAACAACACGACGACGGAGGCGTTCCACTTCGGCAAGCCGATGATCGTGCTTCCGTTGTTCTGGGATCAGTACGACAACGCCCAGCGCGTCCAGGAGCTCGGTTCGGGCGCCCGGCTCGACACGTACGCGTTCGAGGAACGCGAGATGCACGACGCGATCGAGCGCCTCCTCGGCGACACTGCGCTGTGCGAACGGATGGCCAAGGAAGGCGAGGAGATCCGCCGCCGCGACGGAACGGCCAAGGCTGCGGACCTCATCGAGGATCTCGGCCGGCGCCGGCGCGACTCGCGGCGTTAGGAGCGGCCCAGCCCGCGGGGTCGAGCGGCTCTACGCCGCCGCGCGATGCTCCTCGGTCGGTTCGTCGGACGCGGTCGAGGGGGCGGCGGCCGAGCGCATCGTGACCTCCACCGCGACGCCGGCGAGCAGGCCGACGGACAGGGCGAGCACGCCCCAGAGCTTGCCGTCCAACCCGAGATCCAGTGCGCGGTCGATCGCATACCGGCCCGGGTCGAACGCGATCGCCGTCGCCGCCGCGATCATCACGAGCGGGAACTCGATCCCTCCGTTGGAGTTCCACAGTCCCTTGTCGATGTGAACGGCCAAGATCGCGCTCACCATCATCCCGATGAGCAACGCCGAGCCGAGCGGCGTGAGCAGGCCGAGCAGAACGAGCAGGCCCCCGACCGTCTCGGTCAGCCCGCCGACGAGCGCCATCGGCCGAGGAGATCGGTAGCCGAGGGAACCGAAGAACCCCGAGGTCCCCTCCGGCCCTCCTCCACCGAACCAACCGAACAGCTTCTGCGTGCCGTGGCCGATGAACAGCAACCCGACCACGACCCGAAGGATCAGCATCCCGCCGGACACGCCGACCACCTCCTCGCACGCCAGCCCTACCCTCGGCTGGAGAGATGTATGCGTGGGCGGGAGCGTTACGGGGGGGCCGAGCGGCCGAGCTTCGTCGCGACGACGAGCACCAGTCCCGCCGCGGCCACGATCGCACCTGCAAGGAACGTGCCGCCCCGGCCGACCGCGGCCGCGACGAACCCGAGTGTCGCGGGTCCGAGCCCGAACGCGAGATCGAGGAAGGCGCTCGTGGTCCCCATCACGGCGCCTCGCTCGTTCCCCGGGACGCCCGCGACGGCGAGCGCGAAGAGCGCGGGCGTGAATAGCGCGACCCCGACTCCGAGCAGGACCGTCCCGACGATCAGCCCGGTCGGCTCCCGCCACACACCCGCCACGGCGAGGCCGACGGCCGACAGGGTCAGCGCGATGCGTGTCGCAGCTGCCGCCCCGAGCCGATCGGGGATCCGGGCACCGACGCTCCGGATCAGCACCACGATGGCCGCGAACAG
>CAZMNP010000199.1:0-5098 GCA_964567675.1 uncultured Actinomycetes bacterium | reverse complement strand
CCTTCTCGTGCTCTCGCACGACCTCGCCGAGGCCGAACAGCGAAGAGGGGAGGAGACCCGCCGCGTCGAGGAGCGGATCGCCCGCCTCCAAGCCATCACCGAGGCCGCCCTCGTGCACCTGTCGCTGGACCAACTCTTCGAGGAGCTCCTCGGCCGCCTGCGCGACCTCCTGCACGCCGACTCGGTCACCGTCCTGCTGCTCGACCCGGTCGCACAGGTCCTACGCATCCGGGCGACGAGCGGGCTCGAGCGCCCCGCCGAGGAGCGCGTGGACGTTCCGCTCGGCGTGGGCGTCGCGGGCCGCATCGCGTCGCAGAAACGCCCCGCGGTGATCGGAGACCTCGGACGGGCCGGTGCGGTCAGTCCCTTCCTGGGGCGACGGCTCCGCTCGCTGGTCGGCGTGCCGATCCTCCGCGCGGGCGAGGTCCGCGGGGTCCTCCACGCCGGCAGCCTCCGGCCACGCCGCTTCACGCAGGAAGACGTCTCGATGCTCGAGATCGTCGCCGCCCGCCTCGAACCGGCGATCGAGAACGCCAGCCTTCACGAGACCGAGCGTGCAGCGCGAGCAGCGGCGGAAAAGGACGCCGCTCGCCTTCGCTTGGTGCAGTCCGTCGGTGGTGCCCTGGGAGCGGTCCTTCCCGTCGATGAGATCGGACGCATCGTCCTCGACCACATCGTGCCGGCGCTGGGAGCCAGCGCGGGCGGTGTCGGGGTCGTGGACGAGGGGGGTCGCACCGTACGCATCGCCGCCTCGGTCGGATACGACGCTGAGACCTTGGAGCGTCTCGGGTCCTTCCCCATCGACGGCGACCTGCCGGCGGCGGCCGCGATCAGGGATCGGCGCCTGATCATGATCGCTTCGCCAGAGGAACGCGACCGCTCCTACCCCTCGCTCGCCGGGCATCGCTCGGTCGGGGAATCGTGGGCGGCGCTCCCCCTCCTGGTGGGCTCGCGACGAGTGGGCGTGATCACCCTGTCGTTCCCGGATCCGAGGACGTTCGGCGAGGAGGACGTCGAGGTCATGAGCGCACTCGCCCACCAGTGCGCGCAGGCCCTCGATCGATCCCGGCTGTACGAGACCGAACGCGCGATCCGCACCCGGTCCGAGGCGACGAACCGCCGGCTCGGCTTGCTGCAGTCGCTGACCGCGAAGTACTCGCGCGCGCTGACCTCGAACGAGGTCGCCGAGCTTTCCGTGTCGGAGGCGACGACGTCACTCGGCGCCAACTCCGGCGTGGTGCTGCTGCTCGATGAGGACGGCATGCTGCAGATGGGCGCATCGCGGGGCTACAGCGAGCGAGCGCTGGAGGGGTGGCAGAGCTTCCCGGCGGACCTGCCGACGCCCGCGGGTGAGGCGATCCGCACCGGGCAGGTCGTCGTCATCGAGTCTCCGGCCGATCTGGCGCAACGCTTCCCTCTCGTCACGCCGTCGTCCACGGGGCGGCCCATCGGACCGACCGTCGCCCTGCCGATCCTGGTCGACGAACGACCGATCGGAGCGCTCGCATTCACGTTCGACGTGGGCCACCGCCTGGGCGAGGACGACCCGGTCCTGTTCCGGGCACTCGGACGTCAATGCGGTCAGGCGCTCGAGCGGGCGCGCCTGTACGAGACCGAGCGGCGCGCCCGTCGCGAGGCCGAGCAAGCGCGCGAACGCACCGAACGGCTGCAGGCCGTCGCGAACGCGCTCGCGTCCGCGGAGACGCAGCAGGACGTGGCCGAGGTGCTCGCCGAGCAGAGCATCGTCGCGCTCGGCGGCGTCGCCTCCGTCGTCGTCCGTGTCCGCCCCGGAGGCGCACTCGAGGTCGCCGCGGCGCGCGGCTACCCGGCGGAGGTGATCGAGTCCTGGCATCCGCTGGACCTGCAGGCGCCCTCGCCCCTCGCCGAGGCCATCCGCTCGGGCGTCGGCATCTGGATGCGATCGGGGGCGGAGCTCGCGGCCGCCTTCCCGGCGATCGTGGAGACCCAGGAACGCCTCGGGTTCGGAGGCGCCTTCGCCGCGATCCCGCTCGCCGCCGCGGACCAGGTCGTCGGCTCGGTGGGCGTCCGGTTCGCCGACCAGCGGGATTGGCCCGAATCCGACCGCGAGTTCCTGCGGGCGATCGCCCGGCAGTGCACGCAGGCGATGCTCCAGGCGAACCTGCGAGAGGTGGAGCTCGCGACGAGGCGGGAGCTGGAGCTGAGCGAGCGCCGATATCGATCGCTGGTCCAGACGACCTCGACGATCGACTGGACCGTCGATCCGGCGGGGGCCTTCGTCGAACCCCAGTCCTCGTGGACGGCCTACACGGGTCAGGAGTGGGAGGAGCATCGGGGCCTCGGCTGGCTCGACGCGATCCATCCAGACGACCGCGAGGACGTGTTGGAGAAGTGGTTCCACGCCCGCGACACCGGTGAGCTCCACTCGGTGCGAGCGCGCGTATGGCACGAGCCTTCGGGTGAGCACCGTCACGTCGTCATCCATGCGGCGCCGGTCCTCGACGCCTCGAGCCGTATCGCCGAGTGGGTCGGCACCGCCACCGACGTCCACGAGCAACGGCTCGCCACCATCGAGGCGAACCGACGCGAGACGGCGGCGCGCGCGGAGCTCGAGACCGTCGGAGAGCGCCTGGCCTATCTGGCCGCGGCGAGCAACGTCCTCGCGTCGTCCCTGGAGGAATCCGAGACACTCCAGCGGCTGGCCGACCTGGCCGTCCCCCGCCTCGCGGACTGGTGCGCGATCGACCTCCTCGGGGAGGACGGCTCGATCGAGCTCGTCGCGGTCGCGCACGTCGACCCGGCGAAGGTGGAGCTCGCGCGCGATATCCGCCGCCGATACCCACCCGATCCCGACTCGGAGGTCGGAGCGCCGCAGGTCCTTCGCACGGGCCAGCCCTTCCTCATGGAGGAGATCCCGAAGGAGCTGATCGAAGAGGCGAAGCAGCGGATGCCAGAGCTCGAGGAGCTCCTCGACGAGCTGCAGCTGCGCTCGATGTTGGTCGTGCCGCTCTCAGTCGGCGACCGCGTGCTCGGCGTCATGACCTTCGTCTGGGCGGAATCGGGGTACCGGTACGGCCGGGACGACCTCGCCCTGGCCGAGGACCTCGCGCATCGCGCAGCGATCGCGATCGAGAACGCCCGGTTGTACCAGGCCGAGCGGGACTCGCGCCGCGAGGAGGCGCGAGCGAGCGAACGGCTCCAGATCCTCTCCGAGGCCGGCGCCGGGATGGCCGAGACACTCGACGCGCGGCGGATGCTGGGCGCGCTCGTGCGGACGACCTCGCGCGGGTTCTCCGACTACTGCAGCGTGTACCGGCTGGATCGCACGGGGAGTGTCACGGACGTCGTCACCGCGCACCGGGACCCGGTCCTCGACGGCGTCCTCCGACGCGCCGCGACGATGCACCTCCCAGAAGCCGACGACGAGGGCAGCCTGATGGCGCGGGTGCTGCGGACCGAGGAGGCGACGTGGGAGCCGGATCTCGGCCCGACGTTCACGGACGATGTGACCGCCACCGAGAGGCAGCGGGCGCTCGGACGCCGGCTTAAGCCTCGCTCGGCGGTCGCCGTCCCGCTCGTCGGGCGAGGCCGCATCCTGGGGATCATGGAGCTGGTTCGGACGGACACGTCGCCGCCGTTCGTTCGCGAGGACCTGGACCTGGCGAACGAGCTCGGACGCCGGGCCGGCACCCTCCTCGACAACGCCCGCCTGTACGCCGAGCGCGAGCTCATCGCGGACACTCTGCAGCGAAGCCTCGTTCCCCCCGAGTTGCCCGACGTCCCCGGCCTCGAGGTGGGCGCGCGGTACCGCTCCGCAGCGCCCGGCACCACGGTGGGCGGCGACTTCTACGACGTGTTCGAGGTCGACCTCGACAACTGGGGCGCGTTGATCGGCGACGTCGTCGGCAAGGGCCCGCAGGCGGCGGCGATGATGGGACTCGCCCGATACACCATCCGCACCGCGGCGATGTCCGAGACCCGGCCGAGCGCGCTGCTCGAGACGCTGAACGAAGCGATCCTTCGGCAGGTGCGCGACAACATGTTCTGCACCGCGTGCTTCGCGCGGGTTCGGCGCGACGGCGCGAACGCGCGCGTGACGATCGCCTCGGGCGGCCATCCCCTTCCCCTCCTGCTGCATCCGGACGGAAGCGTCGAGACCGCCGGTGAGCCCGGCACGCTCCTCGGCGTCTTCGAAGACCCGACGATCGTGGACCGCGCGCTCGACCTCGGGCCGGGTGAGGCGCTCGTCATGTACACGGACGGCGTCGTGGACGAGCGCCGCGGCGACGAGGAGTTCGGAGAGGAACGGCTCATCGAGCTGTTGGCCACCCTCGGGGGGGCGAACGCGCAGGAGATCGCCGACACGATCGACCGCGCGGTCCTGGACTTCAGGGACGGAGACCAGAAGGACGATGTTGCCGTGCTCGTGCTGAAGGTGCCCTCGTGAATCCGATCGTGCTCGACGCGTCGTTCGACGACGGCACCGTGCGCGTCCGCTTCGAGGGCGAGCTCGACCTGACGACGGTCCCCAACGCCGAGGAGTTCGTTTCCAACATCGAACGCGAGCACGCGCCCGACACGCTGGTGCTCGACCTCCGCGATCTGCGGTTCCTTGACTCGAGCGGCCTTCGGTTCATCCTGGCGGTGGACGCTCGCACGCGCAAAGAAGGACGGCGCCTGCGGATCGTCCCGGGACCGGAGGCGGTGCATCGCGTCTTCAGGATCGCGCTCCTGGAGAAGCGGCTCGAGTTCGTGGAGGAGAAGGAAGTGGACGGTGCCTGAGATCGCCGTGGCCCTTCCCGCCGTCCCCGAGTCGATCCCGCGCTCCCGCGAGGTCCTCGAAAGCCTTCGCGGCGAGCTCGACGAGTCGGTGCTCGACGATCTTCGCCTCATCGTTAGCGAGCTCGTCACGAACAGCATCCGCCACGCCGGCCTCCGGTCCAGCGACCCGATCGATCTCGAGATCTCCGTGACCGATTCGACGATCCGTCTGGAGCTGCGCGATCGTGGGCGCGGGTTCGCTCCTCCCCCATCCCCCAACAACCAGTTCCAGGAGTCCGGTTGGGGTCTCTTCCTCGTGTCACAGCTGACCGACCGGTGGGGCGTCTCGACCGAGGAC
>CAZMNP010000198.1:0-17999 GCA_964567675.1 uncultured Actinomycetes bacterium | reverse complement strand
GCGAAGCCGAGTCCGGCCTCGAACGGGTCGTACTCCGTGTGGATGTCCTGGCCCCAGAGCCGGTAGCCCTTCTCCAGCCGCAGCGTGTCGAACGCGCCGAGCCCGGCGGCGGCGATCCCGTGCTCCTTCCCGGCTTCCCAGAGCAGTCCCCACGCGCGGTCGCCCATCGCGAACTGGCCGTAGAGCTCCCAGCCGAGCTCACCGGCGTACGAGATCCGCTGGGCCCAGACGGGACCGACCTCGCCGACGTTCAGGTACTTCGCGGTCATGTACGGGAAGGCGTCGTTCGTCACATCCGCGTCGGCCACCGCGCGAAGGACCTCGCGCGCTTTCGGTCCCCACAGGCCGAGGGCGAAGAGCGATCCGGTGCGTTCGGTGATCGTGACGCGCTCGCCGTCGCGGACCTGCGCGCGCAGCCACGCGAGGTCGTGCTGACCCGAACCGCCACCGGTGACCACGCGGAACAGGTCCTCGCCTTTCCGCGCGATCGTGAGATCGAGCCGGATCCCGCCGCGGGGCGTGAGCGCGGCCGTGTAGACGAGCGAGCCGACCGGCCGGTCGATCCGGTTCGCGAACACCCGCTCGAGGAACGCGAGCGCATCCGGGCCCTGGACGTCGAGCTTCGCGAAGGCCGTGATGTCGAAGAGCGCGACGTTCGAGCGCGTCGCGAGGTGCTCGGCGCCTTCGATCGGCGACCAGAGCTTCGCGGCCCAGGCGTGGCGCTCGCGCCACGGGGCGTCCGGGGGCACCAGACCGGCGTTCGCCTCGAACCATTGCGGGCGTTCCCACCCCGCGCCGGTGACGAACTCCGCCCCGAGCTCGGCATGCCGCGCGTAGAAGGGCGAGAGGCGAAGCTTCCGCGGGCGCGCCATCTGCTGGCGCGGATGGATGATGTCGTAGACCTCGCGGTACTGCTGCTTCCCGCGCTCGAGCACGTAGGGAGGCGTCGTCGCGTACGGGTAGAAACGGTTCGCGTCGGCCTCGGCGAGGTCGTACGAGGGTTCTCCGAGCGCCATCCACTCCGCCACCTGCCGCCCCATGCCGCCGCCGTGGGTCACCCACACGGCCTCGCAGATCCAGAAGCCGCGGACCTTGGCCGACTCGCCGACGATCGAGCCCGCGTCCGGCGTGAACGAGAACATCCCGTTGATCGAGCGCGCCGCGTCGCTCGGGCGCATGCGCCCGGCGAGCGACGGAAGGAGCCGCGCCGCCTCGGCCTCGGCGACGTCGAAGTCGCGCGGCGTCCACGGCATGAGCGACGGCATCGGCCCGGTCGAGCTCGGATGCCGCAGGTCCGATTGCGCCGTCGCGATCGGCTCGTGCTTGTAGTTTCCGACCGCGTAGTGGTCCCCGCGATGGCGGAAGTACATCGCCATGTCCTGGTGCCGGAGGATCGGGTGCGCGACCTCACGCGTCTCGCCCTCAAGCTCCGGGATCGGGTCGGTCCACACGAGCTGGTGCTGCACCGCGAGGAGCGGGATCGGCACACCCGCCATGGCGCCGACGGTCGGGCCCCAGATACCGGCGCACATCAGCACGCGCTCGCACTCGACCTCGCCGCGATCGGTCCTCACGGCGGTGACACGGCCGTCGTGAACCTCGAAGCCGGTCACCGTAACGCCGCCCTCGAACGCGACGCCCTTCGCTTGCGCCTTCCGCGCGAGCGCCGCCGCCAGCCGGACGCCCTTGGCGATCCCGTCGCTCGGCACGTGGTACGCGCCCAGGATCGCCGAGGGATCCAGGAGCGGGATCTTCGCCGCCGTCTCGGCCGGGGTGAGGAGCTCCGTGCCTTCGAGCCCGTACGAGTGGGCGAAGCCCTGCCGGCGCTTGAGCTCCCGCATGCGCTCGGGCGTCGTCGCCACCTCGATGCCGCCCACGCCGTACCACCCCGGCTCGCCGTCCTCATCGAGGGTGGCGTAGAGCGCGACCGTGTCCTGCGCGATCCGGCACATCGTCCGCGATCCGTTCGTCTGGAACACCAGGCCCGGGGCGTGCGAGGTGGAGCCTCCGGTCTCGAACAGGGGCCCCCGGTCGATCACCAGGACGTCGGTGACCCCGAGCTCAGCGAGGTGGTACGCCGCGCTCGTTCCGACGATCCCGGCGCCGACGACGACGGTCTGGGCCCGGTCACGCATCACGTGCGACGGATGTTCCGTCACTCGGTGTTGCGGCGACAACCTGGGAATGGCGAGAGGCGCTACATCACGCCGGCGGGACGGCGGCCGATCGCGGAAGCAGGGCCAGGACCAAGAGGCCCGCGGCGAGCGGCACCAGGCCGATCCAGGCGAACCCCAGGGTCTCGGCGACCACGCCACCAACCAGCGGGCCGGCCAGGTAGCCGACGATGCCGATCTGCGACCACACCACCATCGCCGTCACGCTCCGCTCCGGAGGCACGGAGCGGAGCAGCACCCCGACGGATCCGGTCTCGCCGAAGCCGACCCCGACCCCCGCCACGGCGAGTGCCAGGAACCACGCGAGCGGGCTCCCCCACACGCCCGCGAACGCCACCCCGGACACCACGAGCACCACCGCGACCACGAGGGAGCTCCTCGCCGGGAAGCGCGCGCCGACGATCGACCCCATCGCGTGGATCACGGCGACGCCGATGAACAGTGACGCGATCCCTCGTTGCTCCAGCCTGCTCCCGAGGTGCAGCGGCAGCACGCCGTCGATGACGCCCAGCGCGAGCACGGCGAAAGCCAAGCCCACCGCAGCGGTCGCGAACCCCGGCGACCTGAGGGCGGATCGGTCCGCACGGAACGATCGACGCTCGGCGGGCGGTCCCATGGCGAGCACGGCGATCGCGCCGGCGAGCGCGAACACCAGGTACGCCGCGAACGGGGCGTGGATCCCACCGATCGCGCCGAACGCGGGACCCAGGAGCGAACCGGCGGAGTACGCCGCGAACACGCGGCTCAGGCACCGATACTCCGACCCGGGCCAGCGTTCGAGCGTGGAGTAGGCGATGCCCATCCACAGCCCGCCGGAGCCGACGCCCATCATCAGCCTGCCGAGGAAGTAGAAGCCGAGCTCGTCACTGAGCAGGAACGGCAACGTTCCCGCCGCCAGCACGACCGCCGACGCTGCCAGGAGCGATTCCGCGCTCCGGCGCTGGATCCATCGTCCGCCGATCGGGAACCCGACGAGGATGATCCCGAGCGGGAAGGTCGCGGCGAGCGCTCCGATCGTGGCCGGGCCGGCTCCCGTCTCGCGCGCGATCGCGGGAAGAACCGGCGCGATCACGCTGTACCCGGCAGCGTCGAGCGCCGAGAGCCCGAGGATGAGCGGGTACGCGAGCGTTCGGGACGGCGCGCGGGCGGCGCCGTCGAGCCGGCTCACCCGAGGTCGATGACGATCGTCTTGAGCTCGGTCAGCCGCTCCATCGAGAAGCGGCCACCGACGCGTCCGACCCCGCTCTGCGACCCGGCGCGCCCGCCGAACGGGAGGTGGGACTCCCAGTAGTTCGTCCCGTCGTTGACGTTCACCCAGCCCGTCCGGACGGCCTCGGCGAACCGCAACCCACGGCGCAGGTCCCTCGTGAAGATCGCGGAGAGCAGACCGTAGGGCGACCCGTCGACGAGCGAGACCGCTTCGTCCTCGCTCTCGATCGTCGTCACGGGGACCACCGGCCCGAAGGTCTCCTCGCGGGCGATCTCCATCTCGTCGGTCACGCCGTCGAGCACCGTCGGCTCGAAGAACAGGTCGCTGCCGTACTGGGGCGCCCGTTTGCCGCCGGCAACGACCGAGGCGCCGCGCTCGAGCGCGTCGGTCACGTGCCGCTCGGTCTTGGCCGCCGTCGGCTCGTTGTTGATCGGTCCCATCGTGGTGGCGTCGTCGAACGGATCGCCGAGACGGACCCGCTCGGTGACGGCGGCGGAAAGCCGCGAGAGGTACTCGTCCTTCACGTCACGGTGCACGAGGAACCGCTCTCCGGCGGTGCAGCTCTGGCCGGCGTTCAGGAACGACGCGACGAGAGTCGCCTCGACGGCCTTGTCGAGGTCGGCGTCTTCCAGGATGACGAGTGGGCCGTTACCGCCCATCTCGAGCAGGAGCTCCTTCCCGGCGGCGCGCTGAGCGACGGTGTGCCCGGTCGCGATGGACCCGATGAACCCGACCGCCTGGGTCCCGGGGTTGGCGGCGATCTCATCGCCCACCACCGGGCCGGGACCGGTGACCATGTTGACGACGCCGGACGGCAGGTCCGCCGCTTCCAGGCACTCGGCGAATCGCGCCGCGCAGACGGACGTGGTCGGCGCCGGCGCCCACACCACCGCGTTCCCGTATGCGATGGCGGGCGCGAGGATCTCGCCGGGCATCGTGTACGGCCAGTTCCACGGGCTGATGAGCGAGACGACACCACGCGGGACCCGCTGGAGCAGCACCCGCTTGTTCGCATCCATCGAAGGCGGTGCGATCCCCTCCATGCGCGTGGCGTCGGCCGAAGCCATCTCGAAGTAGGCGATGAGTTCCTCGACCTCGTCGTAGGCCTCGGCCTTTTTCGGCTTGCCCTGGTCGAGCGTGAGGGTCTGCGCGAGGTCCTCGCGCCGCGCGTCGATGGCCTCGGCCACCCGCCGCATCGCGGCTGCCCGGTCGAAAGCGGAACGCGCGGCCCAGGCGGGCCACGCCGCCTGCGCGGCCGCGATCGCGCGCTGGGCATCGGCGCGCGTGCCCTCGGGGACGGTGCCGAACACCTCGCCGGTCGAGGGGCTCGTCGCCTCGAACGTCGCACCACCCTCGGCGTCGACCCAGGCGCCGCCGATCCACATCCGAACGTGCTCGCTCATGTTCCCTTGCGCTCCCGCTCCGCTCCTCGAGCGCGGTCCACACGCGACGGGGGCGGTCGCTCCGACCGCCCCCGCCTCGATGCCGCTCGAACCTCAGCCCAGGGCCGCGTCGACCCAGGGCTGCCAGACGTCGGCGTTGGCATCCACCCACGCCTGCGCCGCCGCCGTCGGGTCCATCCCGTCGACGTCGATGCCCTTGGCGATCTCCTCCTGCGAGGCGTTGTCGTAGCTCATCGCCGACAGGAAGGCGAAGGCCTCGGGGGCATTGGTTTCCAGGTCCGCGTTGAACGCCTTGTACAGGACGTCCTCGGGATAGTCGCACGCGTACCCGTCGCCGTCTCCCGACGCGGCCGCGGTGCATTCATCCGTCACCTCGGGCAGCGCGACCTCGGTGAGGTCGTACACGGTGTTGCCCCAGTGCGGCGTGTACCAGTAGAAGAGCAGCGGATCCTCGTTCGCGACCGCCTGGTCGAGCTCGGCCAGCAGCGCCGACTCCGAACCGGCCACCACGACCTCGAAGTCCAGGCCCAGGTTCTCCACGATCTCCGCGTCGAACGACACGAAGCTCGGGTCTCCATCGAGCATCTGCCCCTTATCTCCGGTCTCCGTGGTGGCGAACAGCTCGGCGTTCTCGTTCAGACCTTCGACCGTCGCCACCTCCGGGTGCTCCTCGACCACGTAGGTGGGGACGTACCAGCCGATCTTCCCGATCACGCCAAGCTCGCCGCCGTCGACCACGCTGCCATCGCCCTCGATGTACGTCGCGTAGTCCTCCGCGTGCCCGGATGGCCACACCTCCAACGTCGCGTCGAGGTCGCCCGCGGACATCGCGGGGAACTGCGCGAACTCGTCGATCTCAACGAGCTCGACGGTGTACCCGAGCTCCTGCTCGAGCAGGATCTTCGCGACGTTCGCGTTCACCGCCGAGCCGGTCCACGGATTGACCGCGATGCTGACGGTGACGCCCTCGCCCGGCAACGCGCCCGTCGGGCCGGTCTCACCGCCGCCGTCGCCTCCTCCGCCGCCCCCGGCATCCGAGCAGGCCGCGGCGGTGATCGCGAGTGCCAAGGTGAACCCCAGCAGGGCGAGCCTTCTGGTCCTGTTCCCTCTCATCCGTCCCCCTTTCGAAACGCTGCGGTCCGGTGTCTCACACGGTCTGGGACATCGCGCGGGCCTTGGCGAACTCCTTGCGCCTCATGCCTTCGTCGACCCCGATCGCCTGAGTTATACGGTCCAGGACGATCGCGAGGAGGACGATCGCCGTCCCCGCCTCGAATCCCAGGTCGATCCGGCCCTTCGTGAGTCCGTAGACGACCTGGAGCCCGAGCCCTTCGGCACCCACCAGGCCGGCGATGATCACCATCGACAGCGCGAGCATGATCACCTGGTTCACGGCGAGCATGATCCCGGCCTTGGCCAGCGGGAGCTGCACCTTGGTGAGCACCTGAACCGGGCTCGAACCGTATGCCTCGGCGGCCTCGACGGTCTCCTTGGGCACCTGGCGGATCGCCAGGTTCGTGATGCGGATGCCCACCGGTAGTGCGTAGATCACCGACGCGATCACACCGGGCACGCGGCCGACGGCGAACAGGGCGACGACCGGCACCAGGTATACGAACGCCGGCATGACCTGCATCGCGTCCAGGGCCGGGCGCAGCACGCGCTCCAGGCGGTCGCTCCTCGCGGCCAGTACGCCGAGCGGGATCGCGATCACCAGAGCGATCACCACGGTCACCACGACCAGGCTGAGCGTGTCCATCGCGTCGTCCCACATCCCGAGCAGCCCGATGCCGAGGAACGCGGCACCCGTGAACGCCGCCAGCTTCCACCCCGCGAACCGCCAGGCGATGAGCGCGAAGCCGCCCGCCACCATCCACCAGGGGATCCCGACCAGCAGGTTCACGATCGGGTTGAGGCAGTACAGGATCAGGAAATCGCCGACCGCCGAGGTCAGGCCCGAGAGGTTGCCCTGGATCCAGTCCACGACCTCGTTCGTCGGCGTGACGAGGTCGATCCGCGGGCTCGCGGGGAAGCCTTGCTGCACGAGGACGTATCGTCCGATGACCACCGCGGCAAGGGTGGCGACGACCGCCGTCGCGATGACCCAGGTCCGCGGGACCTCGCGGCCGAACACGACCGACCCGCGACCACGGGTGACACGGTCGCGCGTGCTCCAGGCGTCGCTCACGCGGTCGAGCACGATCGCGAGGACCACGATCGCCAGCCCAGCATTCAGGGCGACGCCGACGTTCAGCCGTTGGAGGCCGTCGAGGACCTCCCGTCCCAGGTTCTCGACGCCGACGATCGCTGCGATCACGACCATCCCGAACGCCATCAGCAACGTCTGGTTGACGCCGAGCATCACGCTGGGCTTCGCGAGCGGCAGCTGGATCTTCCGCAAGACCTGCTTCGTGGTCGCGCCGAACGCCGAACCGACCTCGAGCGACGACGTCGGTACCGCGCGGACGCCGTGGCTGGTCAGCCGGATCAGCGGCGGTAGCGCGAAGATCACGGTGGCGATCAGCGCGGTCGCGACCCCGAAGCTGAAGAAGATCACCAGCGGAAGGAGGTACACGTACGCCGGCAACGTTTGCGCGGTGTCCAGCAACGGCCGGAGCCACGCGTCCACCCGGCGGTTGCGACCCGCCCAGATCCCCAGCGGGATCCCGATCAACAGGCTGACCGCGACCGAGATGATCATCAGCGCCAGCGTCTGCAGGCTGCGGTCCCACAGGTCGACCAACCCCAGGTACGTGAACCCAGCGATCGCCAACACCGCCTTGCGCCATCCCGCCGCCACCAGGGCGATCGCGCCCGCGCCGACGATCACCCCGAGGAACGTCATGCGTTGCAGCGCCAGCAAGAGGTTGTCGTAGACCACCCCGGAGAGGTCCTTGATCGGCGTGAACAAGTACAGGAACAAGGGGTGCGAGTTCCGGTTCTCGAGCGCCCACTGCTCGAGGTCGCTGAAGATCCTGCCGACGTGCACACGCCAGGTCTCGGGGAAGCCACCCCCGAGCTGTTGGCCGATCACCACCGCCACGATCGCTCCGGCGAGCCAGAGCGGCCATCGACGGCGCGGTGTCGGCTCCGCGGCGACGGCGGGCGGTCCGGCGAGCGCGACCGGTAACGGCCGGCTCGGGGCCTTCGTATCCGCCATCAGCCACGATCCTCGATGAGCGAGGCCATCACGGCGTCACGGTCGACCACGCCGACCACGGTGTCGCCCTCGACGACGCGGATGGTCGCGTCGCGGGTCGCCACCATGGGGATCAGCTCCTGGACCACGGTACTCGGCGTGACGGTGGGACCGTCGCCGTGTCCGTCGCCGCCGACGGCGCGCATGATCGACCGTGCGGTGATGACGTGGGCTCGGGGCACGTCCTTCGTGAAATCGGCCACGTAGTCGTCCGCCGGATGCGCCACGATCTCCTCGGGCGCGCCCACCTGGACGAAATGCCCGTCCTTCATGATCGCGATGCGGTCGCCGAGCTTCAGTGCTTCCATCAAGTCGTGCGTGATGAAGATCATGGTCTTGCGCAGGTCGCGTTGCAGCCGCACGACCTCGTCCTGCATGTCACGGCGGATCAAAGGGTCGAGCGCGCTGAACGGCTCGTCGAACAACATGATCTCCGGGTCGGTCGCGAGCGCTCGCGCGAGCCCCACACGCTGCTGCATCCCCCCGGAGAGCTCTTCGGGGTAGTGATCGCTCCATCCGCCCAGGCCCACCACCTCGATCACCTCACGGGCCTTCTCCGTCCGCGTCGGCTTGTCCATGCCCTGGACCTCGAGCCCATAGCTCACGTTGTCCACGATGCGCCGGTGCGGGAACAGCCCGAAGTGCTGGAACACCATGCTGATCTTGCGGCGTCGCAGCTCGCGGAGGCGCTCGGCGGAGAGCTTCAGGACGTCCTCGCCGTCGATCATGATCTGGCCGGCGGTGGGATCGTGCAGCCGGTTGATCATCCTGACCAGCGTCGACTTGCCCGAGCCCGACAGCCCCATGACGACGAAGACCTCGCCAGCCCCGACGTCGAACGAGACGTCGCGCACGGCGGCGACGCACCCGGTCTTCTCGAGCAGCTCGGCTCGCGGCAGGTCGGCGTCGGGCGAACCGATGATCTTGGCCGCATCAGGGCCGTAGACCTTCCAGACACCGCGGCAGGAGACGGTCGGTTCGGCCGCGACCTGGTCGGTCATCCCCTCACCCTCCTCCGTGGGAACCACGACTCGGCCGATCCAGCACGCGCCGCTGCTGTGCTGGTGAGAACGGAGGCATCTTCGGCGTCTCGTCCCGATGGCGCAAGACAGCGGTTGCCGGGTCGCGCAACGGGCGGAACCCGAAGGCCTCGGATGCGGCAGACTCCGCCTCGAACGCCAGTGGATCCCACGTATGACTTCGTGATCGTCGGCGGCGGCTCGGCGGGCTGCGCGCTCGCCAACCGGCTGAGCGCGGACCCGTCCAACCGCGTCCTGGTCCTGGAGGCCGGACGCCCCGACTACCCGTGGGACGTGTTCATCCACATGCCGGCCGCGCTGACCTTCCCGATCGGCAGCCGCTTCTACGACTGGAAGTACGAATCCGAGCCCGAACCGTTCATGCACGGGCGCCGCATCTACCACGCGCGCGGGAAGGTGCTCGGCGGCTCGAGCAGCATCAACGGGATGATCTTCCAGCGCGGCAACCCGCTGGACTACGAGCGTTGGGGAGCCGACCCCGGCATGGAGTCGTGGGACTACGCGCACTGTCTCCCGTACTTCAAGCGGATGGAGAACTGCCTCGCCGCGGCCCAAGGCGACGAGTTCCGAGGGCACACGGGGCCGCTCGTCCTCGAACGCGGCCCGGCGACGAACCCGCTGTTCGGCGCCTTCTTCGAGGCGGTGCGCCAGGCCGGCTATCCGCTCACCGACGACGTGAACGGGTATCGCCAGGAGGGATTCGCGAAGTTCGACCGGAACGTCCACCGAGGTCGCCGCCTGTCGGCTTCCGGCGCGTACCTGCGCCCGGTGATGCGGCGCAAGAACCTGGACGTCCGCACGCGCGCGTTCGTGACCAGGATCGTGTTCGAGGGATCTCGCGCGGTCGGCGTCGAGTACACGCGAGGGAACGGCTCCCCTCAGCGGGTCCGCGCGGGCGAGGTGATCTTGAGCGGCGGCTCGATCAACTCACCGCAGACGCTTCAACTGTCAGGCATCGGGAACGCCGACGAGCTGAAGACGTTGGGCGTCGATCCACTGGTCGATCTCCCGGGCGTCGGCGAGAACCTCCAGGACCACCTGGAGGTCTACGTCCAGTACAAGAGCAAGCAGCCCGTGTCGGTGGCGCCGTACATGAAGTGGCGATACCGACCGTGGGTCGGGTTCCTCTGGCTCTTCTTCCGCTCCGGCCCGGGGGCGACGAACCACTTCGAGGGCGGCGGGTTCACGCGCAGCAACGACGACGTCGCTTACCCGAACCTGATGTTCCATTTCCTGCCGATCGCGATCCGCTACGACGGCTCGGCGCCCGCCGGCGACCACGGGTACCAGGTGCACGTCGGGCCGATGTATTCCGACGCGCGCGGCTCGGTGAAGATCCGCAGCACCGATCCGCGTACTCACCCCGCGCTGCGCTTCAACTACCTTTCGACCGGCCAGGACCGGCGCGAGTGGGTCGAGGCGATCCACGTTGCGCGGAACATCCTCAACCAGCCCGCGATGGACCCGTTCAACGACGGCGAGGTCTCACCAGGCCCGGCCGTCGAGAGCGAAGACCAGATCCTCGACTGGGTCGGACACGAAGGGGAAACAGCGCTCCACCCCTCGTGCACCGCGAGGATGGGAACGGACGAGATGGCCGTCGTAGATCCCGAGACCATGAGGGTCCACGGGGTCGAGGCGCTTCGGGTGGTCGACGCCTCGGCGATGCCCTACGTCACGAACGGCAACATCTACGCGCCCGTGATGATGCTCGCGGAGAAGGCCGCCGACCTCATCCTGGGGAACACGCCGCTCCTCCCCGAGCGGGTCGAGTTCTACCGGCACCGCCGGGACTGATCGCCCGCGGGAGCCTACCCCTGGTCCCGGTACCGCGCGTCTCGCCAAGCGATCGCGGCCTTGAGGCCCTGCTCCTGGGTGATCCGGCGGAACTCGTCGCGGGCCGGGAGGTTCGCCGACTCGATCGTCACGTCGAACTCGATGTTCGCCTCCATCGCGGAGCGGAATCCGGCGACGTCCCACACCCGGTTCACGGCTCGCTTCGTCGCCTGCACGACGAACGGCTCGTTCTTCGCGATCTGCTCGGCGAGCGAGAGTGTCTCCTCGTCGAGCCGGTCACGCGGCACCACCCGGTTCACGAGCCCGAGCCGGAGCGCCTCCACGGCGGGAACCCGGTCCTCACCGGTGAACAGCAGCTCCTTCGCAGCGCGAACGCCGACGACCCACGGCAGGAACATCGAGACGACGCCCGAACCGAACCGCACGTCCACGTACCCGAAGTAGGCGTCGTCGGTAGCGACGGCCAGGTCGCACGCCAGCATCAGATCGGTCCCGCCGGCCAGGCAGTACGAGTGGACGCTCGCGATGACCGGCTTGGGATGGTCCAGGACCCGGAGCATCCGGTCGTTGTCCTCCTTCAGCACCCGGTGCCACTCGCCGGGGTCCATCGGGCCACCCCCGGCGTCCTCGTTCAGGTCGTAGCCGGCGCAGAAGGCACGGCCGGCCCCGCGAAGGATCAGCACGTGGACGCGGTCGTCCTCGGCCGCCTCGTCGAGCGCGACCATCAGGGCATCCATCAGCTCGCCGTTCAGCGCGTTCAGCGCCGAGGGGCGGTTCATCGTCAGGCGGCGAACAGCCCCGAGATCCTCGGAGAGCAGCACGGGTTCGACGGGACCTGCGGCCGAGCGGGACGCGGTCACGGGCCCGGATGATACACACGCGCCTGAACGACCCTTCAATCGAGCAGGGTGGTGCCGGGCGAGGTGCTCCTGGCGCCCGTTCCTGGGTTGCGGTTGCAAGGCGAGCCGTGATACTCAGGCGTTTGAACGGCGGCTCAACCCGCCGTTTCCGGTCCTGAGGCACGGCGATCGCGGTCCCCTCGGGACGCGGCGCTGAAGGGACGCGACCCAAGGAGGGATCGATGCGTCCGCATCCACGGCAGAGGTACACGCGGCGAGACTTCCTGCAACGGTCGGCGGCGTCGGCGATCGCCCTCCCGAGCCTCGCGGCGATCGTCGCCGCGTGCACGAAGCCCGGAGAGGAGAACGTCACCGGGCAGAACCTGCTGACCCCCCGACCGGATCGGCCCGTCACGCTCCCCATGGAGATCGATTCGATCGCCACCGACACGCCGATCGAACAGGACGCCGAGCTCGTGCTTTTCAACTGGGACGCGTACGTCTGGAAGCCCATCGTCCGCCGCTTCATCGAGAAGTTCGCGGACTACAACCCCAGCTTCACCGCCGTGACCACGTTCAACAACATGGACGAGGCCGTGGCGAAGATGCAGGCCGGGCAGATCGAGGCCGACGTCTTCTTCCCGACGATCGACGTCGTTCCAAAGCTTGCGGTCGCCGGGCTCCTCCAACCCCTGAACCACGACCTGATCCCCAACATGGAGGAGAACGTGTGGCCGCAGTACCAGAATCCCTACTACGACCAGGGCTGGCGGTACACCGTTCCGTACGTTGTCTACACGACCGGGATCGCCTACCGCCGCGATGTCGTCTCCGACAGCGAGATCTTCGGCATGGAGAACCCCTGGGAGATCCTGTGGGACCCGCGGTTCGAGAACCGCGCGGGTGTCTACGACAGCTACCGCGACACGATGCAGACCGCGCTCCTGAAGCGCGGGATCACCGACCTCAACACGGACCGGCAGGAGGACCTCGACGTCGCGCGCGACGAGCTGCTGGCGATGATCGACGCCGTGAACCCGCGCGCCACGGTCAACGGCGCCTACAAGCGGCTCCCGCAGGACGAGTTCGACGTCCATCTCGCGTGGTCGGGTGACATCGCCGCCGGCTGGGGCTACGTGCCCGAGTACACGCGCGACTACTACGAGAACCTCGGGTACTGGTTCCCCGAAGACCGCGTTGGACCGGTCGACAACGATTGCATCGCGATCCCTGCGAACGCGCCGCACCCACGCCTCGCCCATGAGTTCATCAACTTCATGCTCGGCTACAAGAACGCGATGGATAACTTCTCCTGGGTGGGATACCAGCCGCCGCAGAACGAAACCGATCCCGGCTCTCTGACGACCACCGAGGGGCTCTACTCGCTGCAGTCCGGGTGGGCGGAGCCGGCGGAGTACATCCTGCCGTGGATGGAAGCGGCGGTGGTGCGCGAGTCCGACTTCGACATCGGCTACCGGCAGGCGCCGCTCACCGCCGAAGTCGACGACCGGTGGCACGACGTGTGGCAGCAGTTCAAGGCCGGTGTCAACGCTTCCACCTGAGAAGGCCGTTCTCGCGCCTCGTCGGAGCCGGCGCTCCGAGCGGCGCGCTACGGCCGTCGACTCCGGGGTCCACTACCCGCGTTGGTTCTGGCCCTCGTTCGCGACGCCGGGGATCCTGTGGCTCATCCTGTTCTTCCTTCTGCCGCTGTATACGGTCCTTTCGGTCGCGTTCGGCACGGTCGACCCGATCTTCCGGAGTCCCCTGCCCGTTTACCAACCCTGGTGGTGGACCACCTCGCACGTGGCGGAGGGACTCGGCAAGGCGACGGGACTGTTCCGGCATGTGTACGCGAGGACGTTCGTCTATGTGTTCATCGCGAGCGCGATCTGTCTCGTCCTCGGCTATGCCGTCGCCTACTACGTCGCGCGACACGCCGGGCGGCGCAAGACCCTTCTCCTGGTCCTGCTGATCTCACCGTTCTGGATCAGCTATCTGATGCGCATGCTGGCCTGGGTGAACCTCCTGCAGCAGGACGGGTACGTGAACCGGATCCTCACATTCCTGCATGTCGTGCCCGAACCCGTGGGCTGGCTCGAGGGAAGACCGATCACCGTGATCCTCGGGCTGGTCTACGGCTACATCCCGTACATGATCCTTCCGCTCTATGGATTCCTGGACCGGATCGAGCCGAACCTGCTCGAGGCCGGTCGCGATCTGGGCGGAAGCCCCAGGTCGACCTTCCTTCGGGTCACACTTCCGCTCTCGAGGCCGGCGATCCTGGCCGGTCTCGTGATCGTGTCGCTCCCCATGTTCGGCGACTACTTCACGAACACCATGCTGTCGGGCTCGCCGAGCACGACCATGATCGGGAACCTGATCGACGACTCCATCAGCTCGACGGGCCAAGGCCCCGAGGCCGCGGTCCTCATCCTGATCCTGATGATCATGCTGCTGATCCCGATCTGGTACTACCTGCGAAGCACCGCGAGGGCGGCCGAGGCGCGATGAGGGCGACGGTCGAGCGGGCAACCCTCCCGGCCGCGGAGGTCCCCCGGCTCGGGCGGATGCGCGCCTGGCGGCGCGACCCTTGGCGCAAGCCGCGGATCCTGGCGGCCGTCACGTGGGGCTACGTGGCCTGGTCCATCCTCCCGCTCAGCGTGGCGGTGCTCATCTCCTTCAACCAGGGACGTTCGAACGCGTCGCTGCAGGGCCTCGGACTGAACTGGTGGTGGGGAGACCCCGACCTGTCGCTCTTCCGCGACCCCGAGCTGCACGCGGCCCTGTTCCAGAGCTTGCGCCTGTCGGTCACGACCATGCTGATCGCGGTCCCGATGGGGGTCGCATTCGCGCTCGGCCTGGATCGATGGCGGGGACGGGGCTCAGGCACCGCGAACTTCGTCATGCTCCTGTCGTTCGTCATGCCGGAGATCGTCCTCGGCGTCGCGATGTTCCTCATCGTCGCGCATCTCGCCACGTTCATCGACCTCGGGACGCCGGCGCAGGTCGTGGGTCTCGTGACCTACCAACTTTCCTACCCGGTGATCATCGTGCGCGCTCGTCTCCTCTCCATCGACAAGGAGTACGAGGAGGCCGCGATGGATCTCGGCGCGCCGCCCCGCTCGGCCGTCCGGCGCGTCCTGCTCCCGCTGCTGTATCCGGCGATCTTCGCGAGCTTCGCGCTCGTATTCGCGGACACGATCGACGACTTCGTGACGGTGCGGTATCTGTCCGGACCGGCGACGAGCGAGCCGCTCTCGGTGAAGATCTACAACTTCTCGCGATCGTCACCCACACCTGCCGTGAATGCGGCGGCGACGTTCTTGCTCGTCACGACGACCCTCGTGATCGTGATCGGCTATCTGGCGTACCGCCACAGCACTCGGGGCCAGCGCCGGGACGATGTCGCACGCTTCGCGGCGCAGATCTGAGCGCTAGGCGGCGTCGCCTGCCGGGGCCGGAACCGACGTGTCGACCAGCACGCGAAGCGCCTCGGCGGGCAGATGCACCGAGACCGGGTGCCCTTGCGCATAGGGAAGGCCCTCCCCCTGGTTCTGGACCCACACCTGGAGCGTCTGACCGGGCGCGAGGTGCACGATCACCTGCATGATCGAGCCGACGTACACGACACGCTCGACCATCCCTGGCACCCGGTTCTCGCCCGACGTCCCCGACTCCTCGAGGCGGACCCGCTCGGGTCGGATCACGACCTTCACGTCCCCGCGGGCATCCGTGTCGCCCTGTCCGGCGACGAGCTCGAAGTCCCCGAGCCGCACCTTGCCCCGGCCGTTCGCGTCCAGGCCGTCCCCGCGAGCGTCCATCAGGTTCGAGACCCCCAGGAAGTCGGCGACGTACGACGTCCTCGGTTCCTCGTACACCTCCGACGGTGTCCCGACCTGCTCCACTCGGCCGCTGCTCATGACGGCCAGGCGGTCGGACATCGTGAGCGCCTCCTCCTGGTCGTGCGTCACGTAGATGAACGTGATGCCGACCTCCTCCTGGAGCGCCTTGAGCTCGATCTGGAGCTGCTTGCGCAGCTTGGCGTCGAGGGCGCCGAGGGGCTCGTCCAGCAGGAGCACGGCCGGGTTCAGGACGAGCGCCCGGGCGAGCGCGACCCGCTGCTGCTGACCGCCCGAGAGCTGCGACGGCCGGCGCCGTTCGAGCCCCTCCAGGCGCACGAGCGCGAGAGCGTCCCCGGCCCGCTTCCTCGCCTCCTGCTTCGACACGTCCTTGTAGCGCAACCCGAAGCCGACGTTGTCGACGACGCTGAGGTGTGGGAACAGGGCGTAGTTCTGGAAGACCGTGTTGACGTTGCGCTTGTGCGGAGGCGTCTGCGCCATGTCGACGCCGTCCAGCAGGATCTGGCCCTCGTCCGGCCGTTCGAACCCCGCGATCAGGCGAAGGGTGGTCGTCTTGCCGCACCCGGAAGGCCCGAGGAGCGAGAAGAACTCGCCGGAAGGCATGTCGAGGTTGATGCCGCCGACCGCGGTCACGTCGGCGAACCGCTTCACGAGATCGACGAGCACCACTTGTCCGCCGGTCATGGCCCGCGAGGATACGTCCTTTTCCTGCCGAAGGTCTCCTCGCCCGCGAGGCGCCCTTCGCAGGCTACCGCTTCGCTACTTGAGCCCTTCATCGGGGTCACGCGAGGTTCACGTAGACGGACTTGCTCTCGAGGAAGTCCTCGAGGCCCTCCTTGCCGAGTTCGCGTCCGACGCCGGACTGCTTGTAGCCGCCCCACGGCATCTCGGTCGGCGCCGGCTGCGAATCGTTGATCCACACGACCCCGGCGCGAAGCGCCTGTGCCGTCTTGAACGCCTTCTTCACGTCGTTCGTCCACACCGCGGCCGCCAGCCCGTACTCGGTGTCGTTCGCCATCGCGACGACGTCGTCTACGCTCGCGAAGGGGATCACCGACATCACGGGGCCGAAGATCTCCTCCCGGGCGATCGTGGCCGAGTTGTCCACGTCGGCGAACACCGTCGGGGCCACGAAGTATCCGCTCGCGAGCCCCGGATCCCGCGGGAGCGATCCCTGTCCGGCGAGCCTCGCCTCCGAGGACCCGATCTCGATGTACCGGGCCACGCGGTCCTGCTGCTCCTTCGAGATGAGCGGTCCCATGGTCGTCGCGTCGTCCAGGCCTTTGCCGAGCCGGATGTCCTTCGCCCGGTCCACGAACGCGTTGACGGCGTCGTCGTAGACCGCGCGGTCGACGAAGACGCGCGTTCCGGCCGAGCAGATCTCGCCCTGGTTCCAGAAGACGCCGTTGCCGGTCCCCTCGAACGCGGACGGCAGGTCGGCATCGGAGAAGACGATGTTTGGCGACTTGCCGCCGAGCTCGAGCGTGACGCGCTTCAGCGTGTCCGCGCCGGAGCGCATGATGATCTTCCCGACCTCCTTGGACCCGGTGAAGCACACCTTGTCGACGCCGGGGTGCTCGACGAGCGGAGCCCCCGCGGTCTCGCCGAACCCCGTGATCACGTGGAAGACGCCGGCCGGCAGCCCGGCCTCCTCGAGGATCTTCGGCAACTCGAGGCACGTGAGCGGCGTCTGCTCTGGAGGCTTCAAGACGAACGTGCACCCTGCCGCGAGTGCCGCCGCGAGCTTCTGGGTGGCCATCATCATCGGGTAGTTCCACGGCGTGATCCCGGCGGCAACCCCCACCGGCTCCTTCCACACCATGAACATCCGGTCGGCGTCCAGGTGCTGCGCGTCCCCGTCGATCTTCGTGGCCCAGCCGCCGAAGTACTCGAACATGAACGCCACCTCGCCGATGTCCTCACGGCCATCCTCGATCGGCTTGCCCGAGTCCAGCGATTCCATCCGGGCGAGGCGCTCGTGCTCGCGCCGAACGATCTCGGCGGCCCGGAACAGGATGCGCCCCCGGTCGCGCCCCGCCATGTTCGGCCACCACGAGCCCTGGTCGAAGGTCCGCCGGGCCGCCGCGACGGCGGCGTCCACATCCGCCCCCTTCGAGTTCGGAGCCGTCGCGATCACCTCGCCGGTCGCGGGGTCGAACACGTCGAAACGTTCACCGTCCGCGGCGTCGACCCACTTGCCGTCGACGTAGTTCTGCAACGCGTCTGCCACGGTCCCCTCCTCGAGCGCTCCTGAACTGCGGTTCAGACTAACGCGGAGGTCGATCGCGTGATGTCCCGGGTGCCGACGACGGCTAGGCTCGGCATTACGACCAGCGGGGGCACGGGCGGTCCGGCAAGCCCCGGTCGGGCTACGGCTTCGACCGGACGGCCGCCGACGCCGCCGCGGTCGCGCGCGCGTTCGACCTGAAGCGACCGGTCGTCGTCGAGCAGCGTGCCGCCCGCCCGGTTCGCCGGAT
>CAZMNP010000197.1:0-4796 GCA_964567675.1 uncultured Actinomycetes bacterium | reverse complement strand
CCGAGCGCGACGAAGTGCTCGATCCTCGTCGGGTGGAACGGCTCGGAACGGACCTCGGTCATCGACCCGACGACCGCCTCGGACAGGTGCGCTCCGGGACCGATGATCGCGCCGTCGCGGATCTGCGAGCGCTCGATCAGCGAGTCGCGGTGCACCTCGATGTCGTCGTCCAGGTTCGACTCGCTGATGCGCACGCCCGGATGGATCTCGCAGAACCGTCCGATGCGGACCGCCGGCCCGATCTCGACCAGACCCTCGGTGATCTTCTCCGACAGCGTCTTGCCGCTGGTCGAGTCGCGCATCGAGAGGGACTCCGGAGCGATCCACACATGCTGCTCGGCGTCGAACGGAGGGCCGAGGAGCCGGTCGACCGATTCGAACCGTCCCACCAGCACGTCGACCATCGTCTCGATGTAGTCCTGCACGTTGCCGAGGTCGCCGATCCTTCGAACGGGAAAAGCGTGCACGGGATAGTCGTTGCCGACCAGCCAGGGCAGGAGGTCCTTGCCGAAGTCGAGCCGGCGCTCGCGCAGCCGCTGGATGTCGTGATTGCCGGCGAGCTCGCGCAGGCGGGTGGCGTCGACGAGGTAGAAGCCCGCGTTCGTCATCAGCGGGAGGCTCTTGAACTCCTCGTTGGTCTCGGCATGGAAGTGCTCGCGCAGGTCGTCGAGCGTCGGCTTCTCGACGAACTCGGTGATCCGCCGGTCGCCGTCGGTGAGCATCACGCCGTACTTCTCGGCCACCTCGTCGGGCTCGCGGGTCATCGCCGAGATCGTCGCGATGGCCCCGCTCTTCTCGTGCGCATCGAGCATCGGCGCGAGGTCGAAGTCGATGATCGAGTCCGTCGGGAACACCAGGGCCGAGCCGTTGACGTCCCAGTAATCCATCATCCGCAGCGTCGAGTCGGCGCTGCCGGTCGAAAGCACGTCGTACTTGACCGGCGAGTACTTCACGTCGACCCCGAAGCCCTCGCCGTACCCGATCATGACCTTGATCTGGTAGCGGTTCTCCTTGCCGTGGGCGATCAGGTAATAGTCCTTGATCCCCTCGCTCGTGAGGATCTGGATCACCCAGCGGATCAGGCGGCGGCCGAGGAACGACATCGCGGCCTTGGACCGCAGGTAACCGGGCGCCTTGAGGGTGAGCGGCCGGGCGCGGATCCCCTGCCCGCCAGCCAGGCCGATCCCGACGACCTCCGAGACCTCAGGCATCGCCTGCATGATATCGGGGTCACTTCCGGACCGATAGACGAGGAGGCCGCGCATGGAACCGTGGAGCCGAGAGTTCGCCGGGCGATTGGAGACGCTCGAGATCGAAAGCGAGGTGCTCAAGGGGAATCGGCTCGGCGACCCGCACGTCCGACCACTGTGGGTGTACACGCCACCGGGCTACGACAATGAACCGGATCGCCGCTATCCGTGCGTCTACGTGATCCAGGGGCTGACGGGACAGCTGGACATGTGGCGGAACCGCGAGGCGTTCCGCCCGACCTACCCGGAGATGGCCGACGAGCTGTTCGCCTCCGGCGATGCGCCGCCGGTGCTCATGGCATACGTCGATTGCTGGACGTCGCTCGGAGGAAGCCAGTTCCTGAACTCGCCGGCGACGGGCCGCTACCACGACTTCCTGTGCGACGAGGTCGTGCCGTTCGTCGACGAGCGCTTCCGCACGATGGCCGATCGCGACCATCGCGGGATCCAGGGCAAGTCGAGCGGCGGCTACGGCGCGCTCGTCACGCCGATGCTGCGTCCGGATCTGTTCTCGGGGCTCGCGTCGCACGCGGGCGACGCGTTGTTCGAGGCGTGCTACCTGCCCGAGTTCCGCGAGAGCGCCCGGGTGCTCCGCGAGGAGTACGGCGGCTCGTACGAGCGTTTCTGGGAGGACGCGCGTTCGCGTCCGTTCGGGACCAAGAAGCACGACGGTGTGCTCTTGAACAGCTGGTGCATGGCCGCCTGCTACTCCGCGGAACCCGACGGATCGGTCCTGCTCCCCTTCGAGACCGACACGGGTCGGCTGATCGACGACGTGTGGCAGCGCTGGCTCGAGTGGGATCCGGTGCGGATGGTGCCGGGCCACGCCGACGGGCTCCGGTCGATGCGGGCGATCTGGCTCGACGCCGGAACCAAGGACGAGTGGTACCTGGACGGCGGGGCGGTCGCGGTCTCCAAGGAGCTGTCGGCCATCGGCGCCGAGCACACGCTCGAGCTGTTCGACGCCGGACACATGTCGATCGGCTACCGCTACCCGCGGGCGCTCGGGTTCCTGGCGGAGGCGCTGGCGGCTTGAGCCGGGGCGTTTCGATGCCGATGTGCGAGAGTGGAACGCCGGTCCCCCCCGGCGCCAAGGAGCCGTCATGAGCGACCAGTCGACCTTCGTCCTCCTCCCTCCGCCCCCGGCCCCACCCGCGCCCACCGGGCACCGGTCCCGACTGGTGACCGTGCTCGCGGGAACGCTCGCCGTCGTCCTCGTCGTGACCGGAGTCGTCCTGTTCCGTGGAGGAGGACGGGCCGAGGCCGTGCCGCTGGCGTTGTCCTTCACCGAGGGCGAGTCCGAGACCTACCGGATCTCGCAGGCGATCGAGGGCGACCTTGCCCTGAGTGGGTTCGGGGGCGAGATCCCCGAGGGCTTCGCGGGGATGCATCTCGTGCTGGACATGTCGCAGACCGTCACGTGGGACGTGCTCTCGGTGGACGAGGACGGAGTGGCCACGATCTCGGTCACGACCTCGGACGCCAGTGCCTCGTTCAACGGCATCGAGGCCCCTTCATCGGAGCTGGTGAGTCCTCCGGTCGAGATGCGCGTGGCGCCGGACGGGCGCATCCTGTCGATCGACGACATGTCGTTCGCAGGTTTCGAGGGCGGTGGACTCCCCGGCGAGGGCAGCCTGCCCGGGATGAGCCAGATCACGCCGCTCCTGCCCGAGGACGGCGCTCCCGTCGCGCCGGGCGACACCTGGGATGCCTCCTACTCGCAGGACCTTCCCTTCGCGGAGGGGTCGATCGATTACGACGTGCACAGCACCTACCTGCGGAACGAGGAGGTCGGCGGCGTCGACGCGGCGGTGATCTCATCCACGATGACCGTTCCGTTCGACCTCAGTTTCCGGATGAAGGACCTCGCGGCGATCCTCGAGGAGCAAGGGGCCGGCCCTACCGACGAGGAGCTGTCCGAGCTTCGTCACGCGACGATGGCGATCGAGGGGTCCCTCGAGTTCGACATGACCAGCTTCGTCGACTTCGGAGCCCAAAAGCTCCTGGGATCGGAGAGCGCGGGAACGTTCGACTTCACGTTGGAGTTCGCCGGCTTCCCGGATTTCGAGGGCACGATGAGCTTCGGCGGGACCTTCACCCAGGAGATGGCGATCCCCTAGGGCCCGGAAGGGTTTCCTTCGATACCGCCGGTGAGCACCACGACGCCGTCGGCGTCGAGTACCCGCACGGTCGAGTAGCCGCTCAGGTCCTTGTTCGCGAACTGGTGGAAGACCTCGGCTCCGCCGTCCGCGTCGAGCTCGGTGATGCGCCCCGCGCGGAGCACCTGCCCGGCCACGTTCAGCAGCTGGACCCGGTAGGGAAGCTTGTTCGTCGCTTGGGGATCGAGGCCGTTCACGATCACCATCGAGAAGTCCAGGAAGTTCGGGGACACGAGCTGCAGGACGGCTCCTCCGCCCTGTCCTTCGGCGGTGGGCACCATCGGGCCGAGATGGAACTGCTCTTCCGGAAGGTCCTGTCCGGGAGGAACCAGATTCTGGATCTGCGTCACGAATCGCTCGAGCGCTTCCGCGGTCTCGCGCTCGGCTCGGTTGGCCCGGTCCTCGAAGCGTTCGGCCCGGCCGGCCATCGCGGCTCCCCATCCCAGGCTCGCCACCGCCACCATCGCGGCCACGATCGATGCCGCCGAGGTACGGGCGCGGCGCGGCGTCCCGGGGCCGCCGGCGACGTGCCGGACGCGTTCGACGATCCGCTCGCCGAGACCGTGGGGTACCGGAACCGGCGCGAGCGCGAACGCGAACGTCGCCGCGGCCTGCCCGAGCTCCGAGGCTTCCTTGCGGCAGCCGGCGCACCAGCGCAGGTGTCGCTCGACCTCGTCGCGCTCGGCGGGAGAGAGCACGCCGATCGCGAGCTCGGGAAGGAGCTCACGGACGCCGAGGCAGGTCACGGCCATTCCTTGTCCTGGTTCGCGCGGCGGACCTTGATGAGCGCCGTTCGCAGACGCGTCTTGACCGTGCCGAGCGGGATCCCGTCGTCATGGGCGATCTCTCGAGCGGTGAGACCGCCGAAGTAGGCCCGCGCGAGGAGGCGCTTCTCGGCGTCTGAGAGCGACTCGAGCGCGCGGATCGCCGCGTCGCGCTCCATCAAGGGCTCGTCCTCGTCGGCGCTCAGCGTCTCGGGGACCTCGTCGACGAGGACCAGGTGCGGCTTCGTCACGCCGGTCTCACGGCGGAGCCGGTCGACGGCGAGGTTGTGCGCGATCGTCATGAGCCAGGTCGAGAGCCGGCCGCGGGCGGGATCGAAGCGGGCGGCCTTGCGCCACGCGGCGAGGAAGACGTCCTGGGTCAACTCTTCCGCCGCCTCGGCGCTCCCGAGCAGGCGCAGGCCGAGCGTGAAGATCGGCCGCGCGTATCGCGCGTAGAGCTGTCGAACCGCGTCTTCGTTCCCGGCAAGGAGCCCCTCCACCAGCTGCTGCTCCTCGCGAGCGAGGAGCGGTCCTTCTGGTCGACCGGCCACTCGGTCTCCTCCGGGTATACGGGCTCGCGGTCGGCACGAGCTTGCCGATCCGAGGGGTCCATGATGCCACGT
>CAZMNP010000196.1:0-5291 GCA_964567675.1 uncultured Actinomycetes bacterium | reverse complement strand
TCGCGTGAGGAACGTCCCGAGCACCGTCAGCGAGAACGTGCCGATCACGAGCGAGAGGTTCCAGACCTTCAGCATGCCGCGCCGTTCCTGCACCATCACCGAGTGCAGGAACGCGGTCGCCGTGAGCCACGGGAGCAGCGCCACGTTCTCGACCGGATCCCACGCCCAGTAGCCGCCCCAGCCGAGCACGCCGTACGACCAGAGCGCGCCCAGGGTGAGCCCCACTGCCAGGAAGGTCCACGCGGCGAGCGTCCACCGCCGCGTGATCCGGATCCAGTCATCGCTCACGCGCCCGGTGATCAAGCCGGCGATCGCGAACGCGAACGGCACGGTGAACCCGATGAACCCCAGATAGAGGAACGGTGGGTGCGCCGCCATCAGCGGGTGGTTCTGCAGCAGCGGCAGCGGCCCGTTCCCGTCGGCCGGCACCGATGCGAGCGTCGCGAACGGCGTCGTCGGCCCCAGGACGAGCAGGAGGTAGAACGCGACCACGCCGTACATCGCCGCGAGCGCCCACCCGAACGTCTCGGGCCGCCGCGCGCGGAACCGGAAGGCCACCGCCGCCAAGTATCCGCCGAGGACGAGGTTCCACAACAGGAGTGAGCCCTCGTCGGCCGACCACAGCGCGAGGACCTTGAAGAACGTCGGCGTGGCGACGCTCGAGTTCGAGGCGACGTAGCGGACCGAGAAGTCGTTCGTCAGCAGGGCGACGAGCATCGCGACGTTCGCGACGAGGACGAGCGCGAGGACCGAGTAGGCGGTCGTGCGGGCGCTCTCGAGCATCGCGGCGTTCCGCCGGCGAACCCCGACGATCGCGACGGCGCCCCCGTACAGCGCGAGCGCGAAGGCGATCGCGAGCGAGACCGTCCCGACGAACGCGGCCACGTCAGCCGACCTGCGCGGGGGAAGGTGTCTCGCCGGCTGCCGGCGGGCGGTACTCCTCGCCGTGCTTGACCAGCATCGTGTCCGAGTGGAACGCCCCGTCGGGGCCGTAGGTCCCCTCGAGGACCACGCCGGTCCCGTCCTGGAACAGCCCCGGCGTCGCGCCGTCGTGGACGACCGTCATCCGGGTCGTCCCGTCGGTGACCACGAAGTTCACGACACCGGAGAGGCTGTGCACCGATCCGGGCACGACCTGCCCACCCAGTCGCAGCTGCTCACCTGGGGCCGGCTGCTGTTGCAGCAGCTCGGTCGGCGTCACGTAGTAGACGAGGTTCCCCGAGAGCGCCCGCGTCCCGACCCACGCCAGGCTTCCGGCGATGAGGACGAGCAGCACCACGACCCGGAGGCGCATGGCCCCGACCCTATCGCGGGGCTCCGCGAACCGTCGAGGCAGGGGGGTCCTACACTTCGACCGTGGCGAAGAAACGAGGTCGCGAGCGCGATATCGTCCGGGAGCTGCAGGAAGATGCCAAGTGGAGTTCGTGGACGAACTCGATCGAGCGATGGCGAGGTCGACCACGCGGCTCCGTCCCTCGTGACCCGGGCGTTCGGACCTTCATGCTCACGGCCGTCCTCATCGTGGGGATCGTGCTCGGAGTAGTCGGGCTCGTTGCGCTCCTCCTAGCGCTGAGATAGGCACAAGTTCGCGGGCCTCCGGTGAGTGAACACTCGCGCACCCCAGTGCTCCCTCCTTACCGAACAGCTCAGACGACGATGCGGACAGCCCGCGGCGCTTGAGCGGCGTCTCGCTCATACTCCTCCCAGGCCCGGGCGAGGCGCTCGACGCCCTCGCGCATCTGGTCGGGTTCCAACACGAACGGCAGGCGCACGCGATCAGGGAAGTTGCCGTCGACCGAGGTCATCGGACCGGGCACGACGGTCACGCCGTGCCGGGTGGCGACGTGTGAGAATGCGGTCGCGTCCGCATCCGCGAGTCGAACCCACAGGCACAACCCGCCCGCGGGCGCGTCCCAGGTCCACGCGGGCAGGTACTCGCGGAGCAGGCCTTCGAGCATCTCCTTGCGCTCGTGCAGCAACGCCCGGCGTTCGACGAGGATCTCGTCCAGGTCCTCGAGCAGCGGGAGCGCCAGGATCTGGCTGACCGTCGAGGTGCCGTGGTCGGTCACGAGCTTCATCCGCGCGAGCCGCTGCACCACTGGCGCCGGCGCGCGGATCCAGCCGATGCGAAGCCCGCCCCACAGGATCTTGGAGAGCGAGCCGATCGACAGGACCGGCACATCACCCTGGAACGCACCGATCGGCGGCGGCGGGTCACCGCCGAGCGTCAGGTCCGCGACCGTGAGGTCCTCGACGATCGGCACCTGGAGCTCCTGCGCGAGCTCGGCCACCTCGCGGCGCTCGCGCTCGGGCATCAGCGTGCCGGTCGGGTTGTGGAACGTCGGCATGAGGTAGGCGAGCCGCGGCGAGGTCGAGATCATCGCGTCGCGCAGGCGTTCGGGACGCAGGCCCTGGACGCCGATCGGGACCGAGACCAGGCGCGCACCCGACGCCGTGAACATGTCGATCGCGGTCAGGTAGGTGGGGTCCTCGACGAGCGCGACGTCGCCGGGTCGCGCGTAGAGCGCGGCGGCGAGGCCGACCGCCTGTTGCGCGCCGGTCGTGACGATGACCTCGTCCGTCGTCGTCGGCATGCGCCAACGCCGGGTGAGGTGGTCGGCGATTGCCGCGCGGAGCGGCGCATGTCCGATCGCCTCGTAGCCGATCCCATCGCGGGCGGCGCGGTCGATCTCCTCGAGCGCCCGTGACATGCCGGGCCGCGAGAACAAATCCCCCGCCGCGAGCGCCGCGCATGTGAACTCGATCCCCTCGCCGGGTCCCTCGATGAGCGCGCGGAAGGACGTCGTGGCGCGTCCGACGAACCCGGCGCGGTCCTCGCCGAACCGCACGACCGAGGCGTGTCGGCGGACCCACGTGCCGCTCCCCTGCCGGCTCTCGAGCCAGCCCTCCTCGCGGAGGAGGTCGTACGCGGCGACCACCGTGCTCCGGCTTACGGAGAGCTCGGCGGCAAGCGCGCGCTCGGTCGGCAGGCGGGTGCCGCTGGGCATCTCGGCGCGGCGGATCGCGCCGCGGATGGACTCGGCCAGGCGCCGGTAGAGCGGGCCTGGACCGTTCGCAGTCCAGCCCGCGAGCGAGGGTCCGAGGCCGGTGCCCGGGATCTGCGCCGTCGCCATCTTCGATCCAATCTGGCCGGATTGGCCGTGGAGTGGTCCGCTCTGCGCGGCCGATTATCGAACCGACAGGCACGAACGCGCAACCCGGATTGGCCGGGGATTGGACTCAGGTTCGGAGGGCGTGATCGAGACCAAGAGATACCGCGACGGCGCGCGAGCCGTCGGCCCGTTCGCGATCGCGGTCGCGGGATTCGGGATCTCGTTCGGCGTCCTCGCGCGGGCCGCGGGCTTCGGCTGGCTCGCGCCGATCGTGATGTCGGCGACGACGTTCGCCGGGTCGGCGCAGTTCGCCGCCGTGTCGGTGATCGGCGACGGCGGAACGGTGGCGGCCGCCGTCACTGCGGCGCTCCTGCTGAACGCTCGCTACGGGCCGATCGGCGTCTCCGTCGCGCCGTACCTCACCGGGCCGGCGTGGTGGCGCTTCCTCCGCGCGCAGCTCGTCGTCGACGAGTCGTGGGCGCTCGCCGCTCAAGAGGACGGACGCTTCGACCCGCGCGTGCTGGTCGGCTCCGGGCTGGTGCTCTACTGCGGGTGGGTCGGAGGAACCGCGATCGGATCGATCGGCGGCGAGGCGCTCGGCGATCCGGCGACGATCGGTCTCGATGCGGCGTTCCCGGCGTTGTTCCTCGCGCTGCTCGTTCCTCAGTTGAAGGGACGAAGGCGGCTTCACGCCGCGGTGCTCGGTGCGGCGATCGCGCTGGCGCTCACGCCGTTCGCACCGGCGGGCGTGCCGATCATCGCGGCTGCGGTCGTGTGTCTGATGGGACTTCGGAAGTGAGCGCGACCTGGCTCGTCGTGGTCCTGGTCGGGGCGGGAACGATCGCCATCAAGGCGGCGGGACCGGTGCTGCTCGGCGGCCGGCCGCTGCCGGAGCGTTTCACCGGCGTGGTCGAGCTTCTCGCTCCGGCGGTCCTCGGCGCGCTCGTCGCGGTGCAGACGTTCGGCGCGGGTCAGTCGCTCGTCGTGGACGAGCGGTTGATCGGCGTTGCAGCAGCCGGGATCGCCCTGTGGCGGAAGGCGCCGCTGCTCGTGGTAGTGATCATCGCCGCGGCGGCGACTGCCATCTCCCGCGCAATCCTCTAGGCGGCCTTGGTGGCGGCCCAGCTTTCAACATCCCGCTGGTGCGCGCGGATCGAGTGTTCCAGCAACCGAACCGCGAACAGGTAGTGGATACCGAGCCCGATTGCCATGCCGGCGACCGCGAAAGCGGACCATGGGAACTCCGGCGCGACAAATACGTTCACGGGGATCAAGATGACCCACACGAGCACCGTGATCACGGCGTGGATGAACAAGCCACGACGGGCCTCGATGCGGGACACATCCCGCTCGGCCTCCTCGTACTGCATGACGGTCAATGGCGTTGTCATCACCATCACCTCCATGCCGACGCTACCCGGCGAGCCGGCACAGCGGTCCGGCAGGAAGGCCCTCCTCATGCGGGCCGATCGGGTATCCCCCGAAGCGGACCGGCCCCCGCGTCGGGCCAGGAGGACCCGTCCATCGGGGGTCGGATGGGGGGAAAGGTGTGGCGGCGCGGATCGGATGATGGCGTTGGATCGGAGAGGAGATGAGCGTTATGCCTGTGGCTGATACCTCATTCGGCTGGCAGGAGGCCGTCGCTGCCTTCGCCATCATCTCGGTCGTCGCGTTCTTGGTGACGTGGGTGGTGACGGACCGTGGTCACGTAACGCGAACACCCTACGTGGCGATCCTCACGCTGACGACGTTCGCCCTTGCGGCTGGCTACCTCGCTTGGTCAGGCACGTCGGTGGTCGATCTCGTAACCGTGGGGTGGGGCTTGGGCATCCTTGGGGGTGTGGCCGCGACCGCGCTCGTTGCACCCCTTGTGCATCGCTTGCCCTCGGGTCCTCGCCCCGAAGGCTCTTACCTCGCTGGACGGCTGCTCTGGGAAGGGGTCGTGTACGGAACCGCTGAGGGGATCCTGCTTGCGACGCTGCCGGTCCTGGCTGTCTGGCAGGCCGCCGACGCCCTTGGCTGGTTGGACACGGGATGGGTGAAAGGCGCTTCGGGCGCTCTCGCGGTGACCGGAGCCCTCTTCGTGATCGCGGTGCACCATCTCGGATACCGGGAGTTTCGGGCGAAGACCGCCAGGAAGAAGCTGCTGGGCGCGCTGGTGGGCTGCGGCATCCAGGC
>CAZMNP010000195.1:0-10096 GCA_964567675.1 uncultured Actinomycetes bacterium | reverse complement strand
TCGATCCCGAGTCGAGCCGTCGGGCCGTCGAGCTCGCCGAGTCCCATCCGGACGTGTTCGCGACGGCGGGCATGCACCCGCACGAGGCCTCCCGCTTCGACGCCCGAGCCCGTTCCGAGATCGAGACGCTGCTCGCGAACCCGCAGGTCGTGGCCGTGGGGGAGTGCGGGCTCGACTTCTACCGCATGCACTCGCCCCGCGAGGTCCAGGTCCGTGTCCTGACCGAGCATGTGGCGATCGCCCGCGACGCCGGTTTGCCCCTCGTCGTTCACGTCCGCGACGCGTGGTCCGACATCCTTCGACTGCTCGATGAGGGTTCGGCCGACGTCGTCCTCCATTGCTTCACCGGCGACGTGGAGACGGCGCTCGAGTGTGTGGATCGCGGGTGGCACCTGTCCTTCGCCGGGAACATCACGTTCCCGAAGAACGCGCAGATCCGCGACGCCGCCGCGGCGATCCCGCTCGAGCGCGTCCTCGTCGAGACCGACAGCCCGTTCCTCGCGCCGCAGCGGATCCGCGGACGCGACAACGCCCCCGCGAACGTCGTCGACGTCATCGAGACAATCGCGTCGGTACGCGACGAGACTGTGGAAAACGTGCGAACCGCAACCTCGCGCAACGCATCGAGCGCCTTCCCTCGGCTCCGATAGGGCCCCAGAGGCCGGAAAACTCCCCGAACGGTCGTTCGGTTTCAAGTTTGCAGTGAGGGTTGAGGGTTTGGTAGGTTCCGAGCCTTGCACGTGGAGGCTTCGGTCCGGCCCAGCCGCTTCCCCCCGGAGCCTTCTTCCGACAGGAGGAAGGTGTATGCGGGTTCGCCCCTCACGGGTCCGGCGGCTCCGGGTTCGAAGGACGGTCGCGAACGTCACCCTCGTGGGGGTCGGCCTCGCGATCGCCGGCGGATTCTGGGTGGTGCAGAAGACCGTGACCCTGGTCGTGGACGGGCAGCCCGAAGCCGTCCGGACGATGAGCGCGAACGTCGGCGAGCTGCTGCAGACGAAGGGGATCGTCCTGGGATGGGACGACATCGTCAGCCCGCCGTCGCCGACACCACTCGCAGACGGGATGCGGGTCCTCGTCGACTTGGACTTCGAGAACGGGATCGGGATCCCGGCTCCCTCGGATGTGGGGGTCTGGGTGATGGAAGGGGTGCAGAGAGCGCCGGCGTTGCTGGCGGTTCGAAGCACCGAGGACTGGTTCTCCACGGGAGAGCCGGTCGGGCAGTCGGAGGTGGTGGCGGCGCGCGTCGTGGTGATGGGGAAGGACCACGAGGTGCTCACCAATGCCAGCACCGTCGGCAAGCTCCTCTCGGCCATGGGGATCGAGCCCGACCGTAGCGATCGTGTCCTTCCGTCACTCAAGACCCCCCTTCAACCCGACCTCCTGGTGCGGTTCGTCTCGATCGACTACCGCATCCGCGAGCTCGAGGTGCCCGTGCCCCACACGACGTACACGGAGTACTCCGACGAGCTTCGTCCGGGTCGTGTGCAGTTCGTTCAGGCGGGCGTCGACGGCCTCATGGTGGAGCGCTACCGCGTCAAGGTCGTGAACGGTGACGTGGTGACCCGGACGCTCCTCGGGAGGCAGGTCGTCCGCGAGGCGGTCCCGGCCAAGCGGATCGTCGGCCGCACGAACCCCTCGCACGGGACCCAGGTGGGCGAGGCCAGCTGGTACGGGTTCGCCCCCGGAGACGGCCTCACGGCGGCCCACCCCTGGTTGCCCTTCGGTACGGTGGTCACCGTCACGAACCTCGCGAACGGCAACCGCGTCCAGGTGGTGATCAACGATCGAGGACCCTTCGGAGGCCGGATCATCGACCTCAGCGACCAGGCCTTCGCTCGGATCGCCCCCCTCAGCCAAGGGGTCTGCCAGGTCCGCCTCACCTGGTAGCGCGACGCCGGGCACTCCCGGCAGCCAGGGACTCGGGCTCGGCGGACTGAGAGCCCTCGCCGAGCGCCACGGGATCCGCCCGACGAAGACGCTCGGGCAGAACTTCATCGCCGACCCGAACCTCGCGCGCGCGATCGTCGCCGACGCCGGTGTCGGCCCGGGGGACCGGGTCCTGGAGGTCGGCGCGGGGCTCGGCTCGATCACGGTCGCGCTCGCCGAGTCCGGATGCGAAGTCCTCGCCGTGGAGTTCGACCGCCGTCTGACACCGGCCCTGCGCGAGGTCGTGTCGGCGTTCCCGAACGTCCGCGTGGAACAGCTCGACGCGATGCGCATCGATTGGCACGAGATCCTCGGCGACGAGCGGTGGACGATGGTCTCGAACCTGCCCTACAACATCTCGGTGCCCCTGATGGTCGATCTGCTCGAGGGCGTGCCGCAGATCGATCGCTTCGTCGTGATGGTGCAACGCGAGGTCGGTGAGCGGCTCGTCGCGAACGCGGGCGACGAGGCCTATGGAACGGTGAGCGTGCGCGTCGCGTACCGCGCCGACACGGAACTCGTCCGCCGCATCCCGGCCGACGTCTTCTGGCCCCGGCCCAAGGTGGACTCGGTCCTCGTTCGGATCGACCGGCGCAAGCCGCCGGTGGACGTCGATCCCGACGCGTTGTTCGTCGTGGTGGAGGAGTCGTTCGCCGAGCGCCGGAAGACGATGGCCAACGCGCTCCGGCGGCTGGGCCTCGGCCTGCCGGAGGCGAACGAGGTCCTCGGTCGAAGCGGCGTGGATCCCTCGATCCGGGGCGAGCGTCTCGGGCTCGAGGACTTCGCCCGGGTGACGGATGGGCTCCTGGCCGAGGGCTGGCGCCCGTGAAGCCGAAGCCGATCCGGCTGGAGGCTCCCGCGAAGGTGAACGTCTTCCTCCGGGTGCTCGCCGCGCGCGAGGACGGCTACCACGACCTCGAGAGCCTGGTGGTTCCGATCTCACTCGCCGACGGGGTGACCGTTCGCTCCGCCGACCGTCTCCACGTCGAGGTGCGCGGCGCGCAGGCGCTTGCCGGCGACGTCCCGGTGGGGGGTCTGAACCTCGCGCTGGTCGCCGCGCTCGCGCTCGCGGACGCATGCCCGGACGCCGGGGGCGCGCTCGTCGAGATCGACAAGCGGATCCCCGTCGCAGCGGGGCTCGGCGGCGGCAGCGCCGACGCGGCGGCGACCTTGCTCGCCCTGAACCGGTTGTGGGGATGCGACCTCGATCCGGCGACGCTCGGCGAGGTTGCCGAGCGGATCGGTTCCGACGTCCCGGCCTTGCTGCTCGGCGGCCCGGTGCTGATGTCGGGCCGCGGCGAGATCCTGGCGCCGGCGGAGGTCGCGTCCTTCTGGTGGGTCGTCGTGCACTTCGACTTCGGCGTCCGTTCGCCCGACGCGTACCGGTGGTGGGATGAGGACGGAGGCGTAACAGGGCCCGATCCCGATCCGCTCCTGGACGCGGCCGCCGCGGGAGACGCCGAGGCGCTCGGCCCGCTGTTGTTCAACGACCTCGAAGCCGTCGTGGCCCGGCGGCACCCGGCCGTCGGCGAGGCGAAGCAGCTCCTGGTCGCGGCCGGGGCACTCGGCGCCCTCATGAGCGGGAGCGGGTCTTCCGTCGTCGGCCTCGCGCGAGACCGAGACCACGCGGAGCAGATGGCATCGGGGTTCGAGAACGCCCTCGTGGCCTCGGGCCCGCCCGCGCGCGAGGGATAATCGGTCCGTCCGGGGTGGTCTAACGGCAAGACGCGGGCCTTTGGAGCCCTCGATGGAGGTTCGACTCCTCCCCCCGGAACTCCTCGTACGGATGGAGAGGACTCGTGTCCGAGATCGCATGCCCGAGCTGCGCCGCGGCCAATCCGGCCGGCAATCGCTTCTGCGGCGCGTGCGGCGCGTCCCTCACGCCCATCTGTCCCTCCTGCGGCACCGAGAACCCGGCCGGGAACCGCTTCTGCGGCACGTGCGGCTCGCCCCTCGCGGTGGTCGTCCCGAGTACCGCGCCCGGAGTGGAGGAGCGCAAGGTGGTCACGGTCGTCTTCGCGGATCTCACGGCCTCGACGGAGATGGCGTCACGGCTGGACCCGGAGGACCTTCGTGGAGTGCTCCGTCCTTTCTTCGACGCGATGGTCTCCGAGATCGACCGGTACGGCGGGACGGTCGAGAAGTTCATCGGGGATGCCGTCGTCGCGGTGTTCGGCGCGCCCGTCGCTCACGAAGACGACCCGGAGCGCGCCGTGCGTTGTGCGCTCGCGATGCACCGGCGTCTCGCGGAGTTGAACTCGGCACTCGCCGAGCGCGCGGGCGCCGACCTCGCGATGCGGATCGGCATCAACACGGGCGAGGTGGTCACGCACTCGATCGAAGAGGGCGTCGTCACGGGCGAGGCGGTGAACATCGCGGCGCGGTTCCAGTTGCTCGCGGAACCCGGGTCGGTGCTGATCGGCGAGCGCACCTACCGTCACGTTCGGACCGCGTTGGCCTCGACCGAGATGGGTGAGGTGAACGTCAAGGGCATCGAACGTCCGCTTCGAGTCTGGCGCGTCGACGCCGAGTCGGCGGTCCCGCCCCCCGCCACGAAGGCCGTCGAGGCTCCGTTCGTCGGCAGGGCGTCGGAAACGGAGCTCCTCCGCGTCCTGTTCGAGCGGACCGTGCGCGAGCGGCGCCCGAATCTCGTCACCGTCGTGGGTCCACCCGGGATCGGGAAGAGCCGCTTGTCCCGCGAGGTGGCCCGTGCCCTCGGCGGCGAGCGGACCCGTGTCATCCGGGGCCGGTGCCTCCCGTACGGTGACGGCCTTACCTACTGGCCGCTGGCCGAGATCCTCAAGGCCGATGCGGGGATCCTCGACAGTGACACCGCCGATGAGGCGTTCCGCAAGGCTGGAGCTCGACTGGACCCGCGATTCCCGGGAGAAGAAGGGATGGGGATCAGCGCGATCCTCTTGTCCTCGGTCGGCTTCGACGTCCCGTCCGATCCACTGGCCGGGACGGATCCGCAAGCCGCCAAAGGCGTCATCTCACGCGCGTGGCAACGCTACTTCGAGTCGATCGCTGCAGAGGGTCCGGTGCTCGCGCTGATCGAGGACATCCACTGGGCGGACCCCCGCTTGCTCGACCTGATCGAGGCGGTCGTGGGCCGGGCGTCCGGTCCCGCGCTCGTGCTCTGCATGGCGCGGCCGGACCTGTTCGAGCGCCGACCCGACTGGGGCGGCGGTCTTTCGAACGCGACCAGTCTTTCGCTGTCGCCACTATCGGCAGATGACGGCGCGGCGATGATCGCGTACCTGCTGGACGGTGAGGCGCCCTCCGAGGTGGTCCTTGCGATCTTGGAACGATCCGAGGGGAACCCGTTCTTCGCCGGCGAGCTCCTGCGGATGATGGTCGAGGACGGGACCCTGGCTCGAGGCGACGACGGGTGGTCGCTCGTCCGCGACCTCCCGACGGCTCTGCCCGACACCGTCCAAGGCGTCATCGCATCGCGGCTCGACCTGCTTCCGCCGCTCGAGAAGCGCGCGATCCAGGACGCCTCAGTCGTCGGCCGGACCTTCTGGCACGACGCACTCATCCGTCTCGGGACGGCCGAGGCCGGCGCCGCGGTCGACGGGTTGATCGCGAAGGGTCTCGTGCGAGAACGCGATGTGTCGTCGATCGCCGGCGAACGAGAGTTGATCTTCAACCACGTGCTGACGCGCGACGTGGCGTACGGGAGCATCACGCGCTCACGACGGTCGGCCGCCCATGCAGTCGTGGGTGAGTGGGTGGAGGAGGTCACGCGCGGACGAGCGGAGGAGTTCTCGGAGATCCTCGCCTACCACTTCGAGCTCGCCGGCGAACCCCAGCGCACCGGACGGTACGCGATGCTCGCGGGGAATCGCCATCTGCGAGTGTTCGCCGCCGAGGAGGCCATCGAGTGGTTCGACCGCGCGATGGACGCGGCGGCCGCGGGCGGACCGGCGATCCGAGGGCAGATCGCGTTCGGGCGCGCGGCGGCGAGTGAGCAGCTCGGCCGATTCGAGCATGCCCGGGCCGACTACGAGCATGCGCTCGCCGAGGCGACCGAAGCCCACGACGAGGAGCGGGAGGCTCGCGCGCTGGCCGCGATCGCCCATGTGTTGTGGCTCCTCGATCGCTACGACGAGGGTCAGGAGCGCCTGCCGGTTGCCCTCGAGCGCGCCCGCGCGGTCGGGCTTGCCGACGTCGAGGCCCGCCTGCTGTACACGGCGGGGACGATGCGGTTCGGTCGCGGTGAGTTCGGCGAGTCGCTCGGCCTTCATCAGCAGGCTCTCGAGGTTGCCGAGGCAAGCGGCGACCGGGAGGGACAGTCGCTCGCCCACCACGGGCTATGCGAGTCACACGCCTTCCACGGGCCATTCGACGAGGGACTCGCACACGGCCTGCGAGCCGACGAGTTGTTGCGTGAGCTCGGGCAGCGATCGATGGTCGCGCACAACGGGTACATGATCGGCTGGACGTTGTGGTTCCTTGGCCGTTGGGACGAGGGGATCTCCGCCGTCCAGACGTCCATCGATGCGTGCCAGGAGATCGGGAACCGCCGCGACGAGGCGTTCGCCCTCTACTGCCGCTCGCAGATCCACCTGTCCGCCGGCCACCTCGACGATGCGTGGTCCGACGCGTCCACGGCGATCGAGATCTGCCGTGAGCTCGGCTTGCTTCGGGGTGAGCTCATCCAGCTGACGACGCTCGCAGACGTCTGCTCCGAGGTCGGGGACCTGCAAGGCCTCACCGTCAACGCGGTGGCCGCCATCGAGGCATCGGACGCCATCGGCGGGTCGTTCATGCGGGCTCCCGGCTTCTCGTACCGCGGCGCGGCCGCTCTCGCCGAAGGGCTGACGGCAGAGGCGGACGGTTGGACCGACGCTGCACGCTCGTTCGACGACGTGGTGCTGAACGTTGCGATGTCGCGTCGCGCCACGATCTCCGGGATCGAGCTGGCCGGGGACGCCGCCCGGCTGCGGTCGGCCGCCGAGGGGATCGTCCAGGTCGTCGCGCCGCTCAGCGTTCATTGGGGTGCATGGGGCTCGTACGCGCTCGCCCTGGCGGCCCTGCTGGATGGCCGGCACGAGGAAGCCATCGCGCATTCGGATGCCGCGCTCGACCAGATCTCGGCCGGCGGCGAGCGCCGCCTCGCATGGCGGGTGGGTCGGATCGAGTGGCGGGCGCTGCTCGCGCTCGACCGCCCCGATGAGGCGAGTCGTTTCCGCAAGCAGGCCGTCGAACTGGTCGAGGACGAGGCGGCACACGCCTCTGGCCGGCTGCGTACCTCGTTCCTCTCGCGACCCGATGTCGCCGAGCTGCTGGGCTGATCATCGCTTGGGGCTCCTCCATCGAGCCTCTGAGCGGACGCCTTGCCACCCGGCCAGCGCGCAAGTACAAAGGAGCGGCGCCGAACCGAAAGGACCTCGTGCCCAAGACCGTTTCGTCCCCCTCGCTCGCCGCGGTCGTCCTGGCGGCGGGGAAGGGCAAGCGTCTGAAGTCCGACACGCAGAAGGTCCTGCATCCGATCGCCGGCCGGCCGGCGCTCTGGTGGGTGCTGCGGAACGTCGCGGCCGCGAGGCCGTCCCGGATCGTGATCGTCGTCCATCACGGCGCCGACGAGGTCCGCGAGGCGGTGGCGTCGTGGGGGTGCCATCCCGAGCCGGTCTTCGTCGAGCAGGGTGAGCCGCTCGGGACCGGTCATGCGGTCCTCGCGGCGGAGCAGGCCGTCGGGCGGGCCAAGGAGGTCCTGGTCGTCGGCGGCGATTTCGATCCCGTCGAGCCAGATCACGTCCGCCAGCTGCTGCGCGTGCACCGCAGGACCAAGAGCGCCGGGACGATCCTGACCACGGAGGTATCGGAGCCGGGCGGCTATGCGCGGATCGTTCGAGACGGGACGCGTCTGGTGCGGATCGTCGAAGGGACGGATGCTCCGGCGGACCTGAAGCGGATCAACGAGGTGTCGCTGCTCCTGTTCGCCTTCCGTCGCGCCGACCTGTTCCGCGCCCTTCCGCTCGTCGGCCGCGACAACTCGCAGAAGGAGTACTACCTGAACGAGGTCTTCCCGATCCTGATGGACAAAGGCGAGCGGATCTCGGCCGTGAAGGTCGACGTCGGGGGCGCGATGGGCATCAACTCACGCGCCAACCTCGCGCAGACCACGCGCATCGTCCGCGAGCGGATCAACGCGGCGCACATGGCGAACGGGGTCACCCTGCTCGACCCCGCGACGACGTTCATCGACGCCGACGTGGCGATCGGGGCCGACGCGACGATCCACCCGAACACGTTCCTGGAGGGCTCCACGCGGATCGGCGCGGGAGCGGTCATCGGGCCGTCGACCCAGATCGCCGACTCGCGGGTCGGGGACGGTTCGACCGTGCGGTTCTCGGTCGTGGACGGCGCGAAGATCGGACGGGGTGTCGAGGTCGGTCCGTTCGCCCGCCTGCGGCCGGGGACCGTGCTCGAGGACGGGTCGAAGGTCGGGACGTACGTCGAGGTCAAGGCCTCGAAGGTGGGGCGGGGTTCGAAGGTGCCGCACCTGACCTACGTCGGGGACGCGACGATCGGCGAGCGGACGAACGTCGGAGCATCGACGGTAACGGTGAACTACGACGGATACGAGAAACACAAGACGGTGATCGGGAACGACGTGCGGATCGGTTCGGATACGATGCTCGTGGCGCCGGTTCGGGTGGGGGACGGCGCGGTGACGGGGGCGGGATCGGTCATCACGAAAGACGTTCCGCCGGGCGCCCTCGCCGTCGAGCGCTCCGAGCAACGCACCGTGAAGGGGTACCGCAAGCGCAAGGACGACGAGGCCAAGGCGCGGGGGAAGAAGGGCAAGGGGCTCAAGTAGCGAAGCGGTAGCCCGAATGGGCAAGGGGCTCAAGTAGCGAAGCGGTAGCCCGAATGGGCAAGGGGCTCGAGCAGCGAAAGCGGTAGCTCCAAGGGGGAGGCGCACTGAGGTGGAGATCGTCACCAAGAAGAAGATGATGCTGTTCTCCGGGACCACGCATCCCGCGCTGTCCCAGGAGATCGCCGACAACCTCGGGGTACCGCTCGCGAACGCGAAGATGTCGCGGTTCGCGTCGGGCGAGATCTACTTCCGAGCCGAGGAGAGCGTCCGCGGCGCCGACGTCTTCATCATCCAGACGCACGCCGACCCGATCAACGAGTCGATCATGGAGCAGATCGTGATGATCGACGCGATGAAGCGCGCGAGCGCCAAGCGCATCACGGCCGTCGTGCCGTACTACGGCTACTCGCGGCAGGACAAGAAGGGGCTCGCGCGGGAGCCGATCAGCGCGAAGCTCGTCGCCGACCTGTTGACGGTGGCCGGATCGAACCGTGTGGTGTCGGTGGATCTGCACGCCGGACAGATCCAGGGCTTCTTCGACTTCCCGTTCGATCACCTGACGGCGCTGCCGGTGCTCACGAAGTACCTACACGACGACCTCGGTCTGCACGACGAGGACATCGTCGTGGTCGCTCCCGACGCCGGGCGCATCAAGACCGCGGAGCGACTGCGCGAGAGCCTGCACGCGGACCTCGCGTTCCTGTACAAGCGGCGGTCACGCCACGAGGCGCACAAGATCGAGGAGATGGCGGTGGTCGGCGAGGTCCAGGGAAGGCCATGCGTCATCGTCGACGACATGATCGACACCGCCTCGACGGTCGCCGCAGGCGCGGGGATCCTCGCGCAGCACGGCGCCGGGCCGATCTACGCCGGGGCGACGCACGGCGTGCTCTCGGGCAAGGCCGTCCAGCTGCTGGAGGAAGCGCCGATCCGCGAGGTCGTCGTCACGAACACCGTGCCGATCTCGGAGGAGAAGCACTTCGGGAAGCTAAAGGTGCTCTCGATCGCGCCGCTGATCGCCGACGCCCTCCGTGCGGTGTTCGAGGACACGAGCGTCTCCGAGCTCTTCCACGGCGAGAACCAGTAGCGACTACGGCGAGTACTGCTCCTCGCGGCGGTTGTCGCAGGACCGTGATGCGACGCGTCCGGCTCGAACGTCGCGGGTCCGGACGTTGGGGCGCCACGCTCGTACAGATCCCTTGCCGGGAAGTGATGCAGTTCACAGACGCCAGAACGGTGAATCAGTACGCTCGAACACATGTTCGACGCCCCGTTCCGGGACCGCGAAGCGGTTGCCATGGAGCTGGACGCTGCCCATGCGTCCGTCGGTCACGCGCAGCT
>CAZMNP010000194.1:0-13245 GCA_964567675.1 uncultured Actinomycetes bacterium | reverse complement strand
GCCGATGACGTCCCCGGTGGTGAGGACCGGCTCGATCATGACGCCAGGAAGGATCGGAACGAGGAACGGCCGTTCGCTCGTGACGAAGGGATCCGCCGACGATGCGCCCGACGACACCCCGTGGCCGAAGCTCATCGAGCTCGCGACGGTCATCACGCCCACAGTGGCTCGAACGATCCTGGAACGACGCAACAGTCCCTCCCTCAAGGCCTCTTGGTCTGCGCCGCAACGCTATCCTTCGCGGTCGGATACGGTCAACGCGACCGATCCCCGAGCGAGCATCGGACGAGCTGGCTAAGGTCCTTGCCGATGGACATCGATCGAGATGCGCCGGCGATCGCCGAAGGCGAGATCCAGATCGCGGCCCCACCGGAGACGGTATGGGAGGTCATCGCGGATATCGCCGCGTGGCCGTCCTGGAACACCGATGTGAAGTCGATGACGCTCGAAGGCCCCATTGCGCCCGGTTCGACGTTCCGCTGGAAGGCGGGTTCGTCGTCCCTGGTCTCCACCCTGAAGGTGGTGGACCCGCCGCGCGAGATCGCGTGGACGGGCGTGACGATGGGCATCCACGCCGTGCATGTCTTCGGATTCGAGTCATCCGACGGCGGGACTCGAGCTCGCTCTGAGGAATCGTTCCGAGGCCTCCTCCCCTCGGTCTTCCGGGGCTACAGCCGGAAAGTCTTGCAGCGCGGGATCGACCGCATCCTCGCCCTGTTGAAAGCCGAAGCCGAGCGTCGAGCGTCCGCTCGCGGATGAAGCTCCGCAACCTTTCGAACGACGACCTGTGCCTCTGCGAAAAGGGGATCGTCCCATGTCGCCGGCATCCGCTACCGTGTCGACATGACAACAGTGCTCTTGTTCCATCATGCGCAAGGCCAGACGACCGGGTTCCTCGCCTTCGCCGATGAGCTGCGGAAGGCCGGCCACACGGTGCACGCCCCCGACCTGTACGACGGCAAGACGTTCGGGGACCTCGACGAGGGTGTCGGGTACGCCAAGCAGGTCGGCTTCGGGGAGATCCTCCGCCGTGGTACGGCCGCGGCCGAGGAGCTGCCCGACGACATCGTCTATGCAGGCTTCTCACTCGGCGTCATGCCCGCGCAGTCACTCGCGCAGACGCGATCGGGTGCGAGAGGGGCGATCTTCTATAGCGCAGCGATGCCGGCATCCGAGTTCGGGGACTCGTGGCCCGAGGGTGTGCCGCTCCAGATCCACATGATGGATCGCGACCCCTGGGCGGAAGAGGACCTGCCCGCAGCCGAGGTGTTGGTCAAGGAGGTCGACGACGCGGAGCTGTTCCTCTATCCGGGTTCGGGACATCTGTTCGCCGACTCGAGCCTGGGCGACTACGACGCGCAGGCAGCCGGGCTCCTCAAGGAGCGCACGCTCGCGTTCCTGAACCGAGTCGGCTAGCCGGAGTCAGGCTTCACACGCTCCCCGAGGCCGACAACGTCTCCGTCATCGGATGCGATGCGGCCAACGGGACGTACTTCCAGCGCCTTGCGCCGGGCTAGAGGAAGCGCACCGGTGCGGGCGGAGGTGGTGCCGAGAGATCCATGGGATGGATCTCCTCGATGTTCGAGCGGAACCACCTGTCGAACTCGTGATCCGAGCCGGCAAGCTTGCCGAGGAACTCGGAGGCGCCAGAGCCGTCGAGGACGACGACGGCGAGCTGGCTACCGTCCGGGTTCTCCTGGAGCCACGCCGCGTGTGTCGTCAGGGCGTAGCGCTGGTTCATCTCGTCGAACTCCGCTTTGCGTGGGCCGGTGAGCTCGCCGGCCCAAGACTTCCACACCTCGCTCTTTCCAGGGTTGATGGGTGCGGCAAACGCCTCCACGGGATCACTCCTTACGCTCGGCGATGTTCCGGGCGAGCGTAAGGGAATCGGTGCGCCCTGGCAAAGCGCCGTCGGCATCAACAGGGCCACCCGGACGATGGAATATGCGTTCGGATGCGCGGAAGCCCGGAGCTGTTCAGTCGAGACGCAGGATCGTCTCCTCGATCTCCTCTCCGCGACCGCGGGCGAAGTCGCGATTGACGCCGATGCGTCGGAACCCGGACTTTTCAAGAACCCGCAGCGATGCGGCATTGTCGGAGGCTGCGCGGGCGAACAAGGGGCGTTCAGTGGAGATGGAGAGGAAGCTCTGGAGCGCGGCACTGGCGATACCTCTGCCCCAGAGCGCCCGATCGATCCAATAGGTCATCTCGGTCTGGTCGTCGATCCTGAAGGAGGCGATCGTCCCGGCCATCGTTCCGTCGGCCTCGATGACGCGCTGCACGACGCTCGGGTCAGCACGCACGCGCGACATGTGGACAAGGAAGGCGTGACGATCGGCCGGGTCGTCGGGGGTGAAGGCGGCCATCCGGACCGACTCTGGATCCTTCATCTGCTCATAGATCGCATCGAGGTCGGCGTCCCCGAGCGGTCGTAGCGAGACTTGCATCCGGCGATGGTAACTGCAATGGCGAGCGCCAGACTCCGACAACGATCCAGCCCGCCCAACGCTTCATCTCTCCAACATCGGGCACTCACGGCTTTGAGGAAAGTGAGGGGAGACAGGATCCTCGCGCGTGCGAGCGTTCGCGAATGTACCTTGGACCGTACGAATCAGGGAACGCCGGGACGGCGAGGCGCGTCGACGACCGGCTCGGGCGCATGCCACACGGCCTCGACGTTGTTCTGATGCAAGTCGTTGACGAATGCCGCGTAATACCGCTCGGAGTACTGCGTCCAGACCCCGGGCTCGCCGCGGACGGTCGCGCCGTTTGCGACGGCGGCCGCGAAGAATGCATCCACGGCGTCCCGACCCTCGGCGGAGAACGCAACATGCACCGCCGTGGTCACGGGCTCCCCACGGCAGATCGTGAAGTCGTCCAGGTCCTCGGCCCCGTAGGAGACACAGTCGTCCTGAACGTAAAGCTCCTCATAGCCGAGTGGGGCGAGGGCGGCTGTATAGAGCCCCCGGCTCGCGTCCAGGTCTGCCACGACGAAGAGCACGTGATCGACGACGACGCGGCGAACCGTCATTGGTTCACGCTATCAACGCCTGGGATGAACTCGACGACGCACCGTTGTATCCGCCGCGCCCGCCAGAGGCGGCCAGCCAGTCCAGTTCGAACCCGAAGGAGCCGTAGACGAAGACCCGGTCACCGACTGCGGTCTCTCGCTGAACCACGTCTCAATTCTGGCGAATGAGCGCCCGCTTGCGACAAGGTTCGGGAATGTACCCCGACAGAGGCTGTATTACGGCTTAACGCAGGGGCTCCCTCAGGCCGAAGCCATCGATCCCTCCGTTACTTCCCCCTTGTGCGCCGCGAAGGCTGCCAGGACTTCATCCTTCTCACGCGCAGGGACCCCGAAGTGATCGAGCGTGCGTCCCAGCTCAGCCGCGACCTCGTCGAACTCCTCGGGGGTGATGTGAAGCTCGCGATGGGCTTCTTCCAGCCCGAGGGGGGTGCTTCCTGGCTTCGTGGCAGCAAACGAGAGGGGTCCACCGGCGACGTTGCAGACCCAGAGCGTGCGCATGAACTTCAGCCCAGGCAGCCTGTCCAGCTGGTTGTTATGCCACTCACGAAGGTCGGCGTTTTTCGATCCTTGGCCGACGATGGGGTTCTGGACGACGGCATCGCTGAAGTGGTCGACCACCGCAGCGATGGCGAACACGCCGCCCAATCGTTCGTACAAGCTCGGCTCTGCCATGCTCGTCCCCTCCTCTTCGTTGCACGTGCGGGCCTCCACGTATCTGGCGGGTATACGTACGGCACCTGGGGGCGGTTCTTGTCTCGGGCAACGGGAGAGGAACGCTTGGCTGACCCAGCGTTCACGGATGTTCCTAGAGCCATACGGGCGGAAGGTCAGGCGTGCTGAGGGGGCTGATCCGAGCTGCTGGCCCCGAGCTCCAGGTCCTCACCTGGTACCCACGGCCCGTCCATGATCACCGCCTCGTCGTCGCCCGGCCAGGGCGGCAGGGCCGTGCAGGTGAAGACAAGGGGCACATCCCCGGTGCAGCGATACTGGAAGGCAGTGCCGAGCGGGATATCGATGCACACACCGGGGATGAGCCGGGTGATGCTCTCAGGGCCGTCCGTTGCCCTGCGCCAGACTTCTCCCTCGCCCGAGAGGACGAACCAATATTCGTCGATGGTCCGGAAGCGGCAGGCGCGGCCCACCATCCCCGGCGGCACGGTCGAGTGGATCATGTTGCCGTGCGGCCCGTCCATCAGGTAGCGAACATAAGCCCCCAAGGGCGAGCGGCCGTGCTCGGCGGTTTCGACGGTGGTGGTCTTCACGTAGCACTCCTCGTCACGAGACAGGTTACGCTTGCCGGACGTGGCGACGTCTGATCCGATCGCCGAGATCATCGGGGACTATCGAGCCTTCGCGGCGATGCAGCGCGACCGTCTCGTTGCCCGCGGCATCGACATCGCACCGTACCCGCTCAGCCACCTCGCCGTCCGCGTCACCGATTGGGACCTTTACGTCCACCAGCGCACCCTTCTCGAGCGACATGCGAGGACGAACCGCGAGAACGTCTGGAACGGGCGTCCGATCTCCTTGATCGTGCTCGCCGAGCCGCTCGAGGTCCTCGACGGGGCTCCGGTCTCGCGCATCGAGCTCATCCCGCCCGTTCACCAGCGCGTCTACCGGATGGGGCTCGAGCACCTCGGGGTCGTCGTCGGTGAGGACTTCGACGACTTCTCGCGAGTGCATCGGGCCGCGCTAACTGGTCAGCAGTTCCAGAGTTCCGAGGTCGAGCCGGTGTACGTGCTGTTCGAGGACTTCACCCACGTGAAGTTCTACCGGCGCTCCTTCTTCGACGTCGTCGAGGACGAGGAAGGGCGCTTCGAGGGCTTCAGCCACGTCGACGACTGGGTGCCGCAGCGGCTGGTCACCGCCACCGGCCCGAACCCGCTCCCGCGGTGACCGAAGCTGAGCCGCCCGTCGCAGAGCTCCTGAACCTCGGCTGACGCGTCGCGCTGATGACCGGGGCGTCCGGTGGCGTCGGCTCCGGGATCGCCCGGCGCCTGGGGAGCTCGGCATCGGTGCCATCGTCCACTACCGATGCGACGCGGATGGTGCCGTGGCCGTGGTCGATGCGTTGGGCGCGGCCGGAAGCCGTGCGATCGCGGCAGGTGCGGAGCTCCTCGATCGGGCAGCGCTCCTAAGCGAGCCGACCAGGTTTCAGCGCTACGGCATCGGAAGCCCGATGCCCAACGACTGCTGCCGGGCTACAGGACCGCCCGCTGCCACAGTATTCGCAATGTTCCCTGGGCCGCCCGGATCAGGAGACTCCCCGGTGTCTCAACCGGGGAGGTCTGGAGCTGCTCTAGGGGGTCAACGCAGCATCGGCGGCCGCTTGGTCCTGGTCCGTGAGCCACGCCTCGGTGGCGATGCCATCCTTCACGTGCCAGACGTGTACGCCCTTGCCCCGGTACGGATGCGGCTGCTCCCACCACGACTCGACCATGACGACCGCGTGCTCGTCGTCGGCGAGCAGGCCGTGGATCTCCTGGCCGAACGTTCCCGCGGTGAGCTCGGCGAGCTGCGCGAAGTTCCCGAAGACCGCGTCTTTACCCGCGAGGTCTCCCGAGAGTGGGCCGTTGCCCGCCTGGTGCCAGGCGATGTCGTCGGCGAAGAGCGACGCGACCGTCTCCATGTCCCCGGCCGCGAACGCCTCGTATCCCTTCCGCAACGCCACGGCGTTCGGATGATCACCCATGTCCCTGCCTTTCCTCCTGCGGACAGGGCCCGACGCTACTGCCGGACGAGACATGAACGCAACCCGTGAGCCACCTACGCCTCACGCAGCATCCCGACGAAGAATGGAATCCCTAAGAAGGCTGACGAGCCGCGGTGCCAAAGAACGTGGACGCTCGGATGCGCGAGTGTGCTCTCCCCTGAACTCGGTCAACGACTCTCTGACCGAGATGCCAAGGCTCCTTCCCTCGCCACCGCGTAGAGGTGCCAAGCGTCGGGCACGCCCTTCAGCTCGTGCTCGCCGTGGTCCTCGAAGACGAGCCCCGATCCCGCGACGAGATCCTTGACCGTCCGCGACACGAGCACTTGTCCTGGTGCCGCGAGTCCCGCGATCCGGGCTCCGATGTGCACGGCCACGCCACGGATGTTGTCGCCGGCCAGCTCGACCTCGCCCGTGTGGACGCCGGCACGGATCTCCAGGCCGAGGTCGCGTACCGCGTCGCCGGCGCCGATCGCACATCGCACTGCACGCGCGGGACCGTCGAAGCGAGCCAGGAAGCCGTCGCCGGCCGTGTCGACCTCGCGACCCTGGAAGCGGTCCAGCTCACGCCGGATCGCCGTGTGGTGCCGCTCGAGCAGACCGGCCCAGTCGCGGTCGCCCATCGCCGCCGCGCGCTCGGTCGAACCGGCGATGTCCGTGAACAGCACGGTTGTGAGGACCCGATCGGGTGCGGGCCCTCGCCGAACACCCGTGAGGAATTCCTCGATCTCGTCGAGGATCGCCTCGGCGTCCCCGGCCCACATCAGGTGGTCGGATCCGGGAAGCTCCACGAAACGTGCGTCCGGGATCTGCGAGGCCATCCACCGGCCCTCGTCGACCTGCACGTCGGCATCGCCGGTCCGATAGATCAGGAGCGATGGCACGCGGATGGCCGGCAGCACGTCTCGCGTGTCGATCTGCGTGTTCATCCGCAGAACGGCCGCGGCCGCCCGAGGGCTCGCGGCGAGCCGAAGGTAGCGACTGAACCAGTTGCGGAAGGCCGGGTCGCCGGCGAGCGACGGCGCGAGGGTCGGGGTCAGGTCCACGCGGCCCCACGTGCGCTCGGTCTCCGCGATGTCACGCTCACGCTCGACGGGATCGGGCGCCCAGGGGTAGTCGTCGGTCCGGGACCGCCTCGCGTAGCACCCCACCAGCACCAAGGCCGACGTTCGGGCGGGGAAGGTCGCCGAGAACAAGATGCACATGTTCCCGCCCTCCGAGTGACCGAGCAGCGCCGCTCGATCCGAGCCGGCCGCGTCCATCACCGCTCGGACATCGTCCATCCGCTGTTCGAGGCCGGGGAGCTCGGTGTCGGGGACGGGATCCGACAGTCCCGTGCCCCGCTTGTCGAACACGATCAGCCGCGCGAACGACGCGAGACGCTCGAGGAAGGCCGTCAAGCGCGGTTCCTCCCACATCACCTCGATGTTGGAGACCCATCCGGGGACGTAGACGAGGTCGAACGGGCCGTCGCCCACCACCTGGTAGGCGATGTTCACGCCCTCGCTCATCGCGTACCGAGTCTCCGGGCGGTCCAGGCTCACGGCGCCGTGTACACCTGCTCGAGGTACTCGCGCAGCATCCTCGCCGTGCCGAAACGGGGGCCGATCGTTCGGAGTGAGCTCTTGACGCGCGCCACCCAGTCGAGCGGGATCCCGCGGTCGTCGCGCTCGTGGAACATCGGCAGCAGGTCGTTCTCGATCAGGTCGAAGAGCGCCGTGGCGTCGTGGTCGTCCTGCTCATCGTGGTCCTCCCAGCCGTCGGGCTCGCCGACGGCCCAGCCGTTCGTGCCGTCGTAGGCCTCCGCCCACCAGCCGTCGAGCACCGAGAGGTTGAGGCCGCCGTTCAGCGCCGACTTCATCCCGCTGGTACCGCTCGCCTCCATCGGCGGGCGGGGCACGTTCACCCAGACGTCGCAGCCGGCGACGAGGTGCGACGCCATGTCCATGTCGTAGTCCTCGAGGAACGCGATCCGCGGCGCGACCTCGGGAGGCCACGGCCGGCCGACGAGCTCGGCAAGGACGGCCTTCGCGTCGGTGTCGCGGGGGTGGGCTTTGCCGGCGATCACGAACTGCACCGTGTCCGGCTTCTGGAGCAACGACTCGAGCCGGTCGGGGTCGCGCAGCAGCAGGTGCAGCCGCTTGTACGTGGCGACACGCCGCGCGAAGCCGAGCGTCAAGCGCTCGGGGTCGAACGCGGCCGCCGCCGCGTCCACCGGCGAGGGATCCTCGTAGCGCCCGAGTCTCGATGCGGCATCGGCCTCGCGGAGGTAGTCGTAGAACTTCCTGCGAAGCTCCGTCCGCGTCGCCCAGAGCTCCTCCTCCGGGATGCCGTCGACCCCTTCCCACATCGCCGGATCGTCCGCACGCTCGAGCCATCCATCCCCGAGATGACGTTCGAGCAGTGCACGCATCGGCCCGGCCATCCAGGTCGCGTCGTGCACGCCGTTCGTCACGTGACCGATCGGCACGTCCTGTTCGCGCTTCACGTCGTAGAGGGAGCGCCACATGTGCCGGGAGACCTCGCCGTGCACGCGGCTCACGGCCGTCGCGCGGCGGGAGAGCCGGAGCCCGAGCGACGTCATCCCGATCTCGCCGTCCTCGGTCGCGCCGAGTTGGTTCAGCACATCCGGCTCGACGAGGTCGCCGAGCACCTCGAGGACCGTCTCCGGGTCGTGCGTCTCGTTCCCGGCGGCCACGGGCGTGTGCGTCGTGAACACGGTCTTCTGTCGCGCGCGCACGAGTGCCTCCTCGCGCGTCGCGCCGAGTCCCACCTCGCGCGCCGCGAGCGCGAGCGGCGCGAACGCGCCGTGGCCCTCGTTGATGTGGACGACGGATGGCTCGATCCCGAGCGCCTGGAGCACCTGGATGCCTCCTACGCCGAGGAGCGCGTACTGCTCGAGCCGCACGGTGCGGTCGCCCACGTAGAGCCGCGCCGTGATCCAGCGCTCGTCGCCCCCGTTGTCCTCTCGGTTCGCGTCGAGCAGGAAGAGCGCGACGCGTCCGACCTGCACCCGCCACACCTGCACGCGCACCGTGCGACCGCGGATCTGCAGTTCGACGACGAACGGAGCACCGTCCTCGTCGGTCACGAGGGCGGCGGGAAGGTAGTCCGGCTCGACCTCGATCCAGTAGTCGTGCTGCCACCCGGTCGTGTCCAGGCGCTGGTGGAAGTTCCCCTGCGAGTACAGGATCCCGACGCCGACCATCGGCAGGCGCAGGTCTGAGGCGCCCTTCAGCACGTCGCCGGCGAGGATCCCGAGTCCGCCCTGGCAGATCGGGAGCGAACGGTGGATGCCGAACTCCGCGCAGACGAACGCGACGGGATGCTCGGCCGTGACCACTCCCCGGGAGAGCGACGGCGCGACGAGGTCGTCGGCGATCGTCGCCTGGAGCTCGGACGCGGCGACGAGGAAGTCGTCGTCCCGCGCCGCGTCCTCGAGCACCTTGGCGGGCAGCTGGTGCAGGAGGCGGACCGGGTTCCCCCGGCACCGCTCGAACCGCATCGGGTCCAGGCTGCGGAACAGCTCCTCGCCGCCGGGCGTCCACGACCACCGGTAGTTGTAGGCCACGCTGGCGAGCGGCCCCAGCCGTTCGGGAAGCCGGTCGGCGAGGCCACGTACCGCGCGCGCGAGATCGCGGGCACCGTCGCTGGTCACGATCGCCAATCCTACGGAGAATGCCACCGTGGACGGAGAAGGCGAGGCGGCGATTCGCGAGGAGCGCAAGGTGGTGACGGCGATGTTCGCCGACCTCGTTGGCTCGACAGCGCTCGCCGAGCGGCTGGACCCCGAGGACCTCAAGGTGGTCGTGAACGATGCCCTGACCCGGGTGATCGGAGCCGTCGAGGCCTACGGCGGCACGGTGAAGGACCTGGCGGGTGACGGGGTCCTCGCGCTCTTCGGCGCTCCCCAGGCGCACGAGGACGATCCCGAGCGCGCCGTTCGCGCGGGTCTTCGGGCGGTCGACGAGATCGCGATCCACGCCGCGGCAGTCGAAGGGGCCTTCGGCGTCCGCGACTTCGGCGTCCGTGTCGGCGTCGAGAGCGGTCCCGTCGTCGTCGGTCCCGTCGGCGCGGGCAGCCGGGTCGAGTTCGGCGCGATGGGCGACGCGGTGAACACGGCCGCGCGCCTGCAGTCGCACGCGGACCCGGGGACCGTGCTGGTAGGAGCGGAGACGTATCGCCGGATTGCCCCCTTGTTCGACTGGGGCGAGCCGCAGACCGTCGAGCTGAAGGGGAAGGCGAATCCGGTCACGGCGTACGCCGTGACCGGTCCCAGCGCGACGCCCGGCCGCACGCGAGGGCTGGGGATGGAGCAGGCGCACCTCGTCGGCCGCGAGCGCGAGCTCTCCACGGCGCGCGAGGCCGCCGATACCGCCCTGGCCGGATCGGGTGGCGTGCTCTTCCTGACGGGCGAACCGGGGATCGGCAAGAGCCGATTGCTCTCCGAGCTCCGCCAGCACGTCGAGGACTCGAAGGCCGAGCGCGGCCGCGTCCTGTGGGTGGAGGGCCGGTGCGTCTCGTACGGGGAGTCGATGCCGTACTTGCCGTTCCGCGACCTGCTCCGGTCCTGGCTGGGGGTCATGGCCGACGAGCCCGAGCTCCGCGTTCGCGTCGCGCTCCGCAGGAACGTCGACCGCCTGTTCGGCGACCGCGTCCTGGAGATCTACCCGTACCTGGGAGCGATGCTGGGGATCGCGCTCGAGCCGGAGGGCCAGGCCCGCCTGGCGGAGCTGTCGCCCGAAGCGCTGCAGTACCGGACGTTCGAGGTGATTCGGACGCTGTTCGGGCGTATTGCGGAGGAAGGCCCGGTGATCGTCGCGCTCGAGGACCTTCACTGGGCCGACGCGACGTCGCTGCAGCTCGTCGAACGGCTCGTCGCGGATACGGAAGTCTCCGCGATCCTGCTGGTGCTCACGAGCCGCCCCGAGCGCGACCATCCGTCGTGGCGGGTGAAGGAGTCCGCCGCGCGAGAGCTCCCGCACCGCACGCGCGAGATCGCGCTCGACGCCCTGCCGGGGGAGACGGGTCGCGAGCTCCTGCACGCGCTCGTCGGCGAGGACGTGCTGCCGCCCGAGACGGAAGGCCGGATCCTCGAACACGCCGACGGGAACCCGTTCTTCCTGGAAGAGCTCGTCCGCTCGCTCGCCGACGCGGGTGCGCTCGTGCGCGAGGGCGATCGCTGGCGGTTCGACCACGCGGCCGAGGTGGAGATCCCGCCGACCGTGGAGAAGGTGATCCTCGCGCGGATCGACCGGCTCGAACCCGGAGCGCACGCAGCCTTGATGGCCGCCTCGGTGCTGGGTCGGCAGTTCGGCCTGCCGGCGCTCGAGGCGGTATCGGGAGGCGACGGCTCCGTCCGGCGCTCCTTGACCGACCTCCAGCGGCTCGACCTGGTACGCGAGGGTCGCCGGTGGCCCGAGCCGGAGTACCGGTTCAAGCACGCCCTGATCCAGGAGGCCGCTTACCGAACGCTCCTTTCGGAGGAGCGGACTCGCCTGCACCGCAAGGCCGCCGGATGGCTCGAGGAGACGTACGCCGGCCGCGAGGACGAGGTGGCCGGCCAGCTGGCCCATCACTGGTTCGCGGCCGCCGATGAGAGCAAGGCGGTCCTGTACCTCACGCGCGCGGGGGACCGGGCTCGGCAGGAGTACGCGCTGGACGAAGCGATCGGCCACTACCGAGATCTGCTGCCGATCCTCGAACGCCGGGGCGAGCGCCGCGAGGTGGCCCTCGTGCTCTTCAAGCTCGCGCTCGCGCTCCACATGTCACTGCGCTTCGGCGAGGCGAACGAAACCTATCAGCGCGCGTTCGCGTTCTGGGCCCCGCCGGAATCTCCGCCGACGCCGCCCGCCGCCACCTTGCGCGTGGCGACCAGTTTCCTCCCCAACGATCCCGACCCGCGCTCCGCGATCGCCTGGCCGAACATCCAGCTCTGCATGCAGCTGTTCGACCGGCTGGTGGAAGCGTGGCCCGAGCGAACGATCGTGCCGTCGCTCGCCGAAACCTGGGAGATCGCCGAGGACGGTCTCCGCTACGTGTTCCATCTCCGCGATGGCCTCCGGTGGTCCGACGGCACGCCGCTCACCGCCCACCACGTCGAGTTCGGCATCAAGCGCGTGCTGAACCCCGACGCGCCAGGTTCGTCGGTGGCGATCTACTTCGTGCTCGAGAACGGGCAGGATTACTACCTCGGTCGCAACCGGGACGCCGATGCGATCGGCGTTCGAGCGCTGGACGATCGAACGGTGGAGTTCCGGCTCGTCGCCCCCGCGCCGTACTTCATGAGCGTGATGAACCGCCCGGACGGCGGTCCGCAACCCCGGCATGCGATCGAGCGAGACGGCGATGCGTGGGTGGATCCGGACACGCAGGTCGTGAGCGGCCCGTTCAAGGTCGCCTCGCGGACCGACACAACGCTCGTCCTCGAGCGGCGGGACGAGTATGGGGGCGCTCGAGCCGGCAACGTCGCCGCCGTCGAGTTCTTCCGAACCTCGATCACGGAAGCCCTCGACCCCTACGGACGGGACGAGGTCGACCTTATCCTCGTTCGGTACACGCCGCGCCTCGCCGACCTGATGCCGGGCGCGGTTCCGCCCGATGCGCAGCTCGGGGCGGCGGCCTGGTCTGCATACCTCCGGTTCGACCACACCCATCCGCTCACGTCGAACCTCGATCTGCGCAAGGCCCTGGCCCACGCGATCGACCGGGACGCGCTCGAAGAGGTCTGCGCGGCGAACCTCGTTGTCGCGAAAGGTGGCGTCGTCCCGCCGGCGCTCCAGGGACACACGCCGGACATCGCCCTGCGCTTCGATCCCGACCTCGCCCGCGAGCACATGGAACGCTCGGGGTTCTCCGGCGAGCTCGAGTTCGCGGGCATGGAGGTGTGGAACGCGATGATGGGCGTCCTCGCCGGCGGCTGGCAGGAGGTCTTCGGGAAGCGGGTCCGCGTTCGCCCGTGGTCGTGGCGGGCGGAGGAAGCCATGCAGGTCGGTGGGCGGCCCGACACGGCGTACCTCCGCATCACCGGCTGGTTCCCGGGCTACGCGGATCCCGAGTATTTCCTGCGGCTGCTGTTCCACTCGGACAGCCGGACTAACGAGGGTGGTTTCTCCTATCCGCCCTTCGACGAGCTGATCGAGCGAGCGAGGCGCGAGCGGAGCGACCGCGAACGACTCGAGCTGTTCCACGAGGCCGATCGGATGGCCGTCGTCGAGCGCGTCGCGTGCATCCCGCTCGTGTACGGGCGCAACGTCGCGTACGTGAAGCCCTCGGTCCGAGGATGGTGGGAGTTCGGCAAGTCCTCGGCGAGCTTCGCCGACCTCGCGGTCGACCGCTAGTCGCGCTTCTCGGCGTGGCCTCCGAACTGCTTGCGCATCGCCGAGAGGATCTTGTTCGCGAACTCGGCCTCGTCTCGGGACTCGAACCGGTCGAACAACGATGCCGAGAGCACGTGCACCGGCACGCCCTCGTCGACCGCGGCGAGTACGGTCCAGCGCCCCTC
>CAZMNP010000193.1:0-4605 GCA_964567675.1 uncultured Actinomycetes bacterium | reverse complement strand
GGGGGTCGGCACTCAGTACAGGAACATCGGCTTGCCGTCGACGTGGCGGATCTTGGGGCGATACGCGTCGACGTCGTACAGCGCGCCGACGTCCACCCGCTTCACGCCCTGGCGCACCACATCGATGGGCACGTTCACGTAGTTGCCGTTCCGCAGCGCTACCAGACGGCCGTACTCGCCGGTGGCCACGAGGTCGGCCGCCATCACGGCGTAGTTGATCGCCACCATCAGGTCGAGCGAGTCCGGCGAGCCCGAGCGCATCAGGTACCCGAGGTGCTGGTTGATGATCCCCTCGCCGGTGATCGCGTGCAGGAGCTCACCGGTGACCTGACCGATGCCTCCGAGCTTGCGATGGCCGTAGGCATCCTCCTTGTCGCCCATCACCATCTCGCCGCCGACGAGCGTCGCGCCTTCGGAGATCGTCATCATCGCGTAGTGGCTCGGGTTCCTGTGTTTGTCGTCCATGAGGAGCGATGCCAGCCGCTCGATGTCGAAAGACACCTCGGAGATCACGGCCCGTTCCACGCCCGCGAGATAGGCGGAGACGAGCGAGGTTTCGCCGCTGTACCGGCCGAACACCTCGACGATCGCCAGGCGCTCATGCGAGCCGGCGCTCGTGCGGAGCTGATGGATGAAGTTCACGGTGCGCGTCACCGCGGTCGAGAACCCGATGCAATAGTCGGTCCCGTGGACGTCGTTGTCCATCGTCTTGGGGATCCCCACCACGGGAACGCCCTCGGCGTGCAGACGCAGCGCGAACGAGAGCGTGTCGTCGCCCCCGATGGGGAGCAGCGCGTCGATCCCGAGCGCGTCGAGCACCTTCAGCACGTGGTCGGTGTGATCGCGCGGCTCGTCGTCCTCGCGCCCGGCCCTGAGGAACTCCGGCTCCTCGGCGGGACGGACCTTCGCGGGGTTGGTTCGCGACGTGTGCAGGACCGTCCCCCCGGTCCGGTCGATCGTGCGCACCGAAACCTGATCGAGGGGGGTCGTGTTCGAACCGATCGTTGTGGGATCGTCCGGGTCGGTCTCAAGGAGACCGGCCCAGCCGCGCCGGATCCCGACCACCTCGTGGCCCTCGTCGATGGCCCGCAGCGTCGCCGCCTTGATGCACGCGTTGAGACCGGGCACGTCTCCGCCGCCGGTGAGGACCCCGACCTTCATCTCGAAGACCCCCGGCTCATACGAAGAACGTCTCCGCCACCCGGTAAAGCTCCTCCGGCACGGGACGGACCTTCGTGGCGTCCGCGAGCGGAACGTCGACGACGTCCGAGCCCCGCAGTGCGACCATCCGGCCCCACCCGCCCGCCGAAACGAGGTCGACGGCCGCGTGACCGAACCGGGTCGCGAGGATCCGGTCGGCGGCGACCGGGCTCCCCCCGCGCTGGACGTGACCGAGGACCGTCACCCGCGTCACCCATCCCGTCAAGCGCTCCAGGTGCGGCGCGATGACCTGCGAGATCCCTCCCAGTCGCGGGAACCCGCGTTCGTCGAGCGGGTACTCGGGGACGACAAGCGTCCCCTCGACCGGAACCGCGCCCTCGGCGACCACCACGATCGAGAAGGAGTGCCCCTTCAGGTGCCGGCGTCTGATGTGGGAGGCGACCTCGTCGAGGTCGAAGGGATGCTCGGGGATCAGGATTATGTCGGCTCCTCCGGCGAGCCCGGAGTACAGCGCGATCCAGCCGGCGCTCCGTCCCATCACCTCGATGACCATCAGCCGGTTGTGGCTCTCGGCGGTCGTGTGGAGGCGGTCGATCGCGTCGGTTGCCACCTGTACGGCCGTCGCGAAGCCGATGCACGAGTCGGTTCCCGAGAGATCGTTGTCGATCGTCTTCGGGATCCCCACGACCGGGATCCCGTCCTCGGCCAGTCGCGCAGCGCTCCCGAGGGTTCCCTCCCCGCCGATCACAATCAGCCCGTCGATGCCGAGGTCGCGAAGGTTCGCGCGGATGCGCTCGGTCCCGCCTCCACGGAACGGGTCGGCCCCGCTGCTCCCCAGGATGGTCCCCCCGCGGTGCAAGATCCCCTGGGCGGACTCGAGCGTGAGCTCGCGGACATCGCCCTCCAAGACGCCCGTGAACCCGTCGCGGAAGCCGATGACCTCGGAGCCCAGCACGCCCACGGCTCTCCGCACGACGGCGCGGATGGCGGCGTTCAGCCCGGGGCAGTCGCCCCCGCCCGTGAGGATTCCGATCCGTTCCACGAGGCCCCCCTCGACCGTGATGTCCGGACCGCCTCAAGGAAGCCGGTCCGCAGGTCGACCTCGATTGTACGGCCGGACAACCGGCCCCCGGTCCACGCGAGCGGCGAAGACCGGGCGGCCCGGAGGACCTCGATGAGATCGAAAGCGATCGCGCTCGTGCTCGCCCTCGCGGCGATGCTCGCCGCGGTGCCGGCCGGCGCTCACGACGTCCACCACCTGATCCGAGCGGGCGGGGACCTCCCGGAGGTCCGCCGGCTCGCCGGGCTCCACAAGGAGCTACACCATCTGCTCGCGCGATACGAGGCGCTCGAACGCCGTGCCGGGCGCGCCTGGCTGCGCACCGTCGGGACGATCCGCGAGGCCGAGGCCGCGCAGGCGGTCGCCGACGTCGCCCGGATGCGCTTCGATCAGCGTGTCCGAGCCGCCTACCAGTTCGGTCCGGGAGGATCGATCGAGGCGCTGCTGGGCGCAACGACCCTCTCCGATCTCGCCGCCATCGCCGAGTACACCGCTCGAACGATCTCGCTCGACGACACCGCGGTTCGCGAGACCGTGGAGATGGAGGCGCTCCTTTCGGCCAAGCGGGCCCAGGCTGAAGCCGAGCGCGCCGCGTTCGCTCCCCGCCTCGAGCGTCTCCGGGCGATGCTCGCCAGGATGCAGCGCAAGGTGGACCGGGCGACGGCCCTGGCCGAGCGGGCGCACCTCGAGGCGCAAGCCCTCGCGGCGCAGGCGCTCGCCGCGCAGGAGCGACAGATCGCTGCCGCGATGTCACGTCTCGGGAGCTGGGACCTCGGCGTCATCGACTACCAGCAGGACCAGAGCCATCTCCTGGCGATGCTCGGTCCGACCGGCGGACGGACGTGCGAGACGCCGCCGGACCTCGTCGAGACCGGCGAGTCGATCGATGGGTACGCGAGTTGGTACGGCTGGGAGTTCGGCGGCCAACCCACGGCGACCGGCGCGATCTTCGATCCACGGCTGTTCACGGCGGCCAACCGGTGGCTGCCGTTCGGGACGTTCCTCCGCGTGCGCTACGGCGACCGGTGCGCGCTCGTGTTGATCAACGACCGCGGTCCCTACGGCCGGCTCGAGCGCGTGATCGACCTGTCCGAGGCAGCGGCCGAGTACCTCGGCGTCGGCGTGTCGTGGGTGAACGCCGAGATCCTGATCCCCCGCGCCGGCTTGCCCGGCTGACCCTTCAGTAGCATGTCGTCGTGCTCGCGGAGTGGGGACTGCTCGAATGGTTCTTCGTCCTGGTCCTGCTCGGACTGACCGGGGCGGTCGGGGCGGTCTTCCTGTTCATGGTGAGGACGCTGTTCGTGAATCCCGGCCGGCGCAAGCGGTCCAGCCGTAGCTGATCCCGCGTGAGCGCGTTCCCGGTGCGCCCCGGCGCGGAGGCGTTCTCGCTCGGCGAAGGACCGGTCGGCGTGTTCATGGTGCACGGCTTCACGGGTTCGCCGGCGTCGATGCGGCCGATCGGCGAACGGCTCGCGTCCGAAGGGCTCGCCGTCGAAGGCGTGCGTCTGCCAGGCCACGGCACGAGCATCGAGGACCTTCGTACGCGGCGCTGGATCGAATGGGTGGACGAAGCCGGCCGAGGTCTCGACGCGTTGCGTGGCCGGTGTCGAACGGTCGTCGCGTTCGGACAGTCGATGGGTGGAGCTGTCGTGCTGCGACTCGTCGCGTCTCGGCCGGGCGACGTGGAAGGGATCGCGCTCGCGAACCCGTACGTCTTCGACGCCCGCCATCTCGTGATCCCGGTCGGCCGATTGTTCTTCCGTGAGGTCGGCGGCGTCGCGAACGACATCGCGATGCCGGGACAGGACGAGAACGCCGACGACCGCATGCCCGTCCCGGCGGTCGCCGAGATGGCCACGATGCTGCGCCACGTGCGGCGCGATCTCCCGTCGATCCGTGTCCCTACCGTGGTCTTCGTGTCCGGCGCCGATCACGTGATCCCGAAAGGAAGCGCGCGGAAGGTCTACGAGCGGCTCGGGTCCGAGCGTAAGGAGCTCGTGCCCTGTCCCCGCTCGTACCACGTCGTGACGCTCGACCACGACGCCCCGCTCGTGTCCGAGCGCGTGCTCGCCTTCGCGCGCGAGCTCGACACCGGCCGGACGGGATCGCAAGTCCCCGGCTAGTCGGGATCGGGCAACGTGAGCTCCGCGACGACCGGCCGGTGGTCGGACGCCACCCGCACCTCCGGGATGGCCGGGACGAGGGCGCGTTCGACGCGGATCCCCTCGGAGACGAACAGGTAGTCGATGCGCGCCGTCGGCTCGTCGGCGGGGAAGGTCTCCCCCGCCACGTCCCCGCCGAGGAGCCACGCGTCCCAGAACCGCTCCGAAAGGAACGACACCGCGCGCCCACTCGGCGTCTCGTTCAGGTCGCCGCCGACGACG
>CAZMNP010000192.1:0-8245 GCA_964567675.1 uncultured Actinomycetes bacterium | reverse complement strand
CCCGGCGACGATGCCCGCCGGCACCTCGATCGGTTCGCGCTCGCCGAGCTCCGCCATCAGCATCTCGATCTCGTCGCCGACGAGCTCTTCCCGTTCGAGCAGCGCGTCGCGAACCCCCTCGACCACGTGGCGCTTCTTGAGGAGGAGGTTACGGACGTTCTGCTTGCACTCCGCAAGCAGCTCCTCGACCTCTGCGCTGCGGCCTCGATCCGAAAGCACGCGTCCGATCGGGTCGGCGTCACCGAACGATCCGGGCCCGGCGGCCGCCAACGAGACGAGGCTCCTGCCCATCCCGTACACACCGACATACGTGGCGGCATTCCGAGTCGCGTTCACGAGGTCGGACGACGGGCCGGACGTCGACTGGCCGAACCAGATCTCCTCACCCACCAGTCCGGCGAGCGAGACCTGCATCCGGGCCAGGAGCTGCTTCTGCGTGCGCAGGAACATCTCCTCGACCTGCTGGGTCGAGACCAGCCCCAGCGCGGACTCGCGCTTCTGGATCGTGATGACCTGGATCTGCATCTCGCCACGCTCGAGCGAGTAGGACGCGACGGCATGGGCGGCCTCGTGGAGGGCCACCATCACCTTCTCGCGATCCGAGTACTTGACCGGCTGCTTGAGTCCGATCTCCTCGGTGATCTTCGCCTGCCACAGGTCACCCCAGGTGAGGGCGTCCCGGCCATCTTGGAGCGCGAACAGCAGCGCCTCGTTCACGATGTTCTTCAGGCTCGCCGGCGAGTATCCGACGGTCATCCTCGAGAGCTTCGGGAAGTCGATCGGCTCGTGCCGCACCTTCGCCAGGTAGTAGCGCAGGATGTCCTCGCGCCCTTCGGCGTCGGGGAGGCCGACGTGGACGACCCGGTCGAACCGTCCCGGACGCACCAGTGCCGGGTCGAGCGCTGATGCGCGGTTCGTCGCTCCGATGATGAGGATGTTGTAGAAGGGCACCTTCGGTCGCGAGCGGAAGAGCAGACGTTTCACGTGCCGCCAGAGGCCGCGTGGGACCGTGAAGCCGTCGAGCTGGACGAGCAGCTCGTTGATCACGCCCATGCCCCCGCCCATCCCCATGCCGCCCATGACGATTCGGTCGTTCGCGCGGTCGGGAGCGGAGCGATCCGAGACGCCGCCGCGCGACCCCACCGCGTCGATCTCGTCGATGAAGATCACGGCGCCGCCGTACTTGTCCGACATCACGCGCGCCTTCTTGAAGAGGCGACGGACCTTCAGGTTCCCGATGCCCAGGAACATGTTCGAGAACCCCGAGCCGGTGGCGAACAGGAACGGCACCCCCGAGGCGCCGGCGATGGCCTTGGCCATCAGTGTCTTGCCGGTCCCCGGCGGTCCCTCGAACAGCATCCCGTGGGGCGGGTAGCCGCCCATCTGCTTGAAGTCCTTGAACCCCTCGAAGACGCGCATGACCTCCTTCGTCGACTGGACGGCAGCGGGCTGTCCCCGGACGTCGTCGAAGGTGGTGTCGTACTCGTTCGGGTAGATGACGTAGTCGTTGCCGCGAGCCAGGAACCAGAACATCGCGGTGAACTGCAGGATGATGAACGACATCAGCACCATGGCCTGCACCACGAATTGGCGGAACGCCGCGAGGTTCGCGCCGGGATGCAGGATCGCCTCGCGTGGGGTGATGCCGATCAGGAGGTAGGCGACCGTGATGTAGACGATCAGGATGATCGTGGCCCGCTTCAGCCAGCGCAGGTATCGCCGGTACGGTTGCATGCAGGCTCCCTGGGGGTCGAGGGCGGCGTTCGCGACAGTGTACGCCCGAGCCTCCGGGAAGGCGGAAGCCGGGGGAGGCAGTTCGGTTCGGGTCCGACCTAGGGCCGAACCGGTCGGCCCTCGAACGGGATCGAGAGGACGATCGTGGTGCGGGTCTGGACCTCGCCCTTCTCGCGGAGGCGCCGGATCAGATCCTCGAGGTCGCGCGTGGTCTTCGTTCGGACTTTCAGCACGTAGTTCGCCTCGCCGGCCACGCTGAAGCAGTCCTCGACCTCGGAGAAGTCGTGCACCCGGTCGGGCAGGTCGTCCGGCTGTGTGGGATCAAGGGGCGTGACGGCGATGAGCGCCGTCACGAACAGGCCGAGTGCCTCGTGGTCGACGACCGCCCGGTAGCCACGGATCGCGCCCATCCGCTCGAGCTTGCGAACCCGGTCGTGGACGGAGGACGGTGCGAGCCCGACACGCTGGCCGACGTCGGCGTAGGTCGCCCGGGCATCGTCTTGGAGCGCGGCGATGATCTCGAGGTCGCGGCCGTCGAGCACCTCGCTATCGTACGGCGGCCGGCCCCGGCCGATGCACCGCGTCCGCACCATCGGATGCGGATGACGCCGCCCGGCCGATGCTCGGGACCCCATGACGGCCGATTGCCCCGCGTCGTCGGTGCGAGGTACAACGATCGTGTCGCGCCGTCCCCCTCCCTGGCCGGAGGAGGGACCATGCTCGTCGAGGGCGCCCTGCCCGCACCGCCGTTCGCACGTGCTGCCGCACGACCGGGCCGACGGGTTCGCGAGGTCACCGTGCTCCACCCCGCCCTCGCCGCGCGGTACACCGCACTTGTGTCGGCGGTCGCGCTCCGGGTCGACGAGGAACTCTCGCCCTCGGTCGCGGCGAACCGCGTGGCGAACGCAAGCGTCGATCCGCCGCGGTTGGTCCTCCGGTCCTTCCGCGACGAACGGGTCGCGTTCGGACTCCGGCTCGCCAGGCTCGCCCGGCGAACCCCGTGCCTCCTGTTCGCCGACGTCCGCGAGTGCTATCGCTCGATCGCGCCCGACGTCGTCGCTGCGAGCCTTCGCGCGCTCGGGTGTGATGGGCCATCGGTGGACGGTGTCGCCACGTTCCTCCGGGCCCTGCAGGAGCGCGGTGTCGAGGGGCTTCCCGTCGGCCCGGATCCGTCGGCCATCCTCGCGAACGCCGTGTTGGCCGAGGCCGATCGTGCGCTGGAGCGGCTCGGGGCTCCGCACCTGCGTTGGGTGGACGACCTCGTCGTCGGCGTCGATGGATCCCGCGGAGCGGCGACGGTGCTAGAGGTCGCCCGCGAAGCGCTCGACCGCGTCGGCCTGTGCCTGAACGATGAGAAGACGCGCCTGGTTCTGGACCCGGCATCGGGCGCGCTTCCTCGAGGGATCTCCGTCGCGAGGAGCGCCAAGGAGGTCGGCTAAGCTCCGCCTGCGATGCGGACCGTCTACCGCGCCTCCCGAGTGCACACGCTCTCGTATCCGAGCATCGGCGAATGGATCCTGGTCGACGACCGGCACGTCCAGCGCGTCGGGACCGGTGAGCCGCCCGAGGCGGACCGGGTCGTGGACCTTCCGGGCGCGACCATCTTGCCCGGGTTCGTCGACACGCATGTCCATCTCACCGGGACCGGCGTCCACCAGCAGGCGGCCGAGCTCGGAGCCGCCCGATCCTCGGACGAGCTCCTGTCGGCGGTGCGCGAGGTCGTGGCGGCGCGCCAAGGACCCGTCCTCGTTCACGGCTACGACGAGTCCAAGTGGGCCGACCGGACCCTTCCGAGCATCGCCGAGCTCGACGCGGCGTCCGATCGGCCGCTCGCCGTCGTGCGCGTGGACGGCCACGTGACCCTGGCGAACACGATCGCGCTGAAAGAGACCGGGGTGCTCGAGCGCCCGGGCGTGGACCTCGACGAGGATGGCGTGCCTTCGGGCCGCGTAACCCAGGAGGCCAACGCAACGCTGCGGCGGTGGTTCGCCGCCCAGCTCGCCGAGCGCGACATCGAGGAGCTGCAGCTCGCTGCAGCGAGCCTTGCCGTCTCGCACGGCGTGACGACGATCCACGAGATGTCGATGCCGCACGAGCGGGGCATCCACGACCTCGAGATCCTCCTCGGCCACCGCGAGCGTCTACCCGTCGACGTCGTGACCTACGTGGCGACGACGGACATCCCGCAAGTGATGGATCTCGGGCTTCCGAGGATCGGCGGGGACCTGCCCGTCGACGGTTCGATCGGCGCGCGCACGGCGTCGGTCTCGGAGCCCTACCTCGGCGTCGAGGGCACCGGCGTGCGCTACTTCGACGACGACGCGCTCGCGACGTTCTTCCACGATGGACACCTCGCCGGCCTCCAGGTCGGCGTCCACGCCATCGGCGACGCCGCGATCGAGCAGGTCGTCGCGACGTGGGCACGCGTCTACCAGACGCTCGACTCTCGAGGCCGCCGCCATTTCCGGGCCCGGCGTCATCGCATCGAGCACTTCGAGATGGCCGATCGCGGCGTGATGGAACGCGCCGCCGCTCTGGGTCTGGCCATCAGCGTGCAGCCGAACTTCGATGCGGAGTGGGGAGCGCCCGGTGGTCTGTACGAACAGGCGCTTGGCTGGCAGCGCGCCGAGGGGATGAACGCCTTCCGCGACCTCCTGGACCGCGGGCTCGAGGTCGGCGTGGGATCAGACACGCCGATCACGACCGTGGACCCGATGGCCACGCTCGCGGCGTTCGGAACGCACCACGATCTCGCCCAGCGGCTCTCGCGCGAAGAGGCGGTCCGGATCTGCACGATCGGCAGCGCTCGGCTGGCGCATCAGGAGGACAAGAAAGGAACGCTCGAGCCCGGCAAGCACGCCGACTTCGCCGCCTTCGACATCGACCCGCTCGACGCCGAGTCGCTCGAGGGCGTCCGCCCCGTCCTCACCGTCAGTCTCGGCCGCGACGTGTACGCGTCCTGAGTCCGGGACGTGCGGATTTGACACGACTCCGAGCGCGCCCTAGCGTTGTTTGTTGCGCCCTCGCTTCGGCGGAGGCGCACGGAGGACCCGAGAGGCTGAGTAGAGAACGCGGCGCCCCGGCGCTGCGGCCCCAAAGGCCACTCGGGTCCTCCATCTCCTTCCCCTCACTTTCTTCCTTGCGCACCCTTCCGCTCCCTGCTGAGCACGGATCGCGGTTTGCCTCGGGAATGCCACGGGAACCATCCGTTGTTCTTGCGTTCGGCTCTTGCCAAGGGGATGCCTCGCAGTAGAATCCCCCGCGCCGAGAAGAGGTCCCGCAGTGGAAGACACCGAAGAAACCCTCGAAAACGACGACTTGGACGATGAGGCCGAGGAGGCCGAGGAGCTCGAAGGAGCCGCCCCGGCAGCCACCCCGGCCCGGGCCGTCACGACCGATGAGGACGTCGAGTCGATCCAGGACATCCTGGTCAAGCAGGAGGCCCGCGAGGAGGCCGAAGAGGAGGACGACTCCGTCCTCAACCTCACCCGCGAGGAGCGGCTGGAACCGCTGGCGGTCAAGGTGGTCCCGCCCCAGTCCAGCGAGTTCATATGCAAGAACTGCTTCCTGGTGAAGCATCGCAGCCAGCTGAAGGACAAGGCGAAGATGCTCTGCCGGGACTGCGCCTGAGCCCCAAGGGGCCCCGGCTTCCGCTCGCCCCGCCGCTTGCCCTCCTGGTTGCGGCCCTGTCGGGCCTGTTGCTCTCCCTGTCCCTGCCGCCGGCGGGGTGGTGGCCGCTCGCCTTCCTCGCGCCGATCCCGTTCCTGTGGCTCCTGCGGGGCTCCACGCCGGGCCGCGGGGCGCTGCTCGGCTTCGCGTTCGGCGTCGCCTACTTCGGGCCACTCCTGTACTGGATCCTGCTCTTCGGAGAGCTCGCCTGGGTCTCGCTCGTCCTAATGTCGGGCGCGTACCTGGCCGCGTTCGGAGCGCTGACGCCGGCGATGTGGCGTCCCGAGCACCCCATCCGTTCGACCGCCGGTCTCGCCGCCTTGTGGACGGTCCTGGAGTGGATTCGAGGCGCGTTCCCGATCGGGGGCTTCGCTTGGGGGCAGCTCGGCTCCACACAGGTGGATGCCCCGACCCTGCCCCTCGCGTCGGTGACGGGAGTCTGGGGCGTGTCGTTCCTGGTGTTGCTCGTGGCGGGACTCCTGCTGCTCGCCCTCGAGCGGTGGGGGAGGGGAGTGGCCCGGCCGCTCCTGCTCATCGCCTCATGCGCGGCGCTCGTCCTCGCGCCCGCCCTGATCCCGATCCCCGGGCCCGAGGGAGGGACGTTCGACATCGCCGTCATCCAGGTGAACGTCGAGAGCGTGGAGCAGCTTCAGGGCTTCGAAGAGGACATCGCGGTCGCGCGCCTGAACATCGAGCAGCACCTGAAGCTCCGAGACGACCCGCCCGACCTGATCGTCTGGGGCGAGGGCGCGCTCGATCCGGGAGCGCTGGCCGACCCGGCCACCTTCGCCGCGGTGACGGACGCGATCGCGACCGTCGGAGCGCCCACGCTCGCAGGCGCCGTCGTGAACCACCCCGACGGGACACAGACGACCTCGACGTTGCTCTTCGACGGCTCGGGCAGGGTCATCGACCGCTACGACAAGGTTCACCTCGTGCCCTACGGCGAGTACGTGCCGTTCCGCCGCATCCTCGATCCCTTCATCGAGGCGATCGACCAGGTGCCGGTCGACCGGACGCCGGGGGAGCGGGTCCGCATCATGGCGATCCCCGGGCTCCCCCCGATCGGGACGCCGATCTGCTACGAGAACTCCTTCGGTTCGATCGATCGCGAGATGGTCCGGCAGGGGGCTGCGTTCCTGGTGCTCACGATCAACAACGCGTCCTACGAACGGACCGCGGCATCCGAGCAGCACCTGGACATGAGCCGTCTCCGCGCGGTCGAGAACGCTCGCTGGGTCGTCCACGGCGCGGTGTCGGGGATCAGCGCATTCGTCGATCCGCAGGGCCGGGTCGTCGACCGTCGAGCGCTGTTCGAGCCGGCGCTCATGCGGCGCGACGTCGAAGCGTCGACTCAGACGACGCTGTACACGCGGTTCGGCGACTGGGTGCCGTGGGGGAGTCTCCTGTTCGTCCTGGCGCTGATCCCGGTCCCGCGGCAACGCCGGCGCCCGACCCGCGATCCCGGACCGCTCCGCGAGGATCCCCGGGTGTTGGTCGTCCTTCCCACTTACAACGAGAAGAACACGGTCTCGCAGGTCCTCGACGGGCTGCTGGCGCTCCCGCACCGGCTGGACGCACTCGTGGTCGACGACGGGTCGCCCGACGGCACCGGAGCGATCGTACGGGCAAAGGCCGAGGCGGACTCGCGGGTCCGGTTGGTGGAGCGATCGCATAAAGGCGGTCTGGCGAGCGCGTACGCGGTCGGGTTCCGGCGCGGCATCGAGGAGGGGTACGACCTCATCGTCGAGATGGACTCGGACCTCTCGCACCGGCCCGACGAGCTCCCCCGGTTGCTCGAGGCCGTCCGGTCACGCGACATGGTCATCGGTAGCCGGTACGTCCCAGGAGGTCAGGTGACGAACTGGGGTGCCGCTCGCCTCGCCCTGTCGAAGCTCGGGAACGCCTACGCCCGCACCTGGCTCGGCATCGGCGTCCACGACGCCACCAGTGGCTTCCGCCTCTATCGCCGCGGGGCGCTCGAGGAGATCACGGCTAGCCCCATCCGTTCGGACGGCTACGGCTTCCAGATCGAGCTCGCCTATCGGGCGTGGAACGCCGGCCTGTCTGTCGGAGAGGCGCCGATCACGTTCCAGGAGCGCGAGCACGGCCAGTCCAAGATCAGCCGCCGGATCGTCTTCGAGGCTCTGTGGCTGGTCACGATCTGGGGCCTACGGGACCGGCTCAAGCCCGAGCACAGACTCAAGCAACCCCACTCCTAAACGCCGGGAACGTACGTTATGTAAAGTTAAGATTGCTCATATCCCATCGCCTCTCGTTTCACGAAAACCAACACTCCCTCCCCCAAGCATCCCCCCTCGCCGTAGGCGGATCGGCATCACACACGTGATCTCGACAGGGACCCCTTGGTGAAACGAGTTTCCTCGCTCGCGGGATGACCCCGCCATGGCCTATGGCTCTACACCGCCGTAAGACCTAGGCCGAGGGGGACCCCCGAACCATGGTCCATGGTCCGATGCGGCGTGGAACGTACGACACCTAGGCTACGAAGCGTGCACAACGGGGGATGCCCGTCGTGCCGAATGACCGACGGGTGATCCCGTCTGTCGGAGGAGGTTGAGAGATGTCATCTCGTAAAGGCACCGCCGGCGGTCGAACGCTGTCACTGCTGGCAGTGCTGTCGCTCATGTCTGCGCTCGTGTTGTTCCTCGGTCAGCTCATCGCGTTCGCCGACCCTCCGGTCACCACAGACGATGCCAAGATCACGATCTGTCACCGGACGGATTCGGCCACGAACCCGTACGTGGAGATCACGGTCGCCCGTGAGGCCGCGGACGGGCTCGCCGGGAACTCCGGGAACGTGCCCGACCACTTCGGTGAG
>CAZMNP010000191.1:0-3526 GCA_964567675.1 uncultured Actinomycetes bacterium | reverse complement strand
GCCGACTATCCGCCCCTGGCCGCGTTCTCGGCGAGCACCGAGGTCGACCGCGAGGACTGGGACCTGACGTGGAACATGGCCGTCGAGACCGGTGGCTTCCTCGTCGGCAAGAGGGTCAAGCTCGAGATCGACACGGAGCTCAACCTGCAGCAGTAGGGCGTTCGGCGAGGCCCGCGCTCTCGATGTGGGGGGCGCGGGCTTCACGCTGTTCGGGCGCCAGGCTTGGCCTCACGCCACCGGGCGCGGACCACTGGCCCCCGCCTCGTACTCCTCGAGCTCGAACAGGCCCTCGTAGCGCACGACCACGTCGCCGGCCACCCATAGCTCGCGGCTCCATCCCGTGGACAGCGCCGTGTATCGCCACCGCCGCGCCGCGAATCGCCCGACCGGCGTCGTCACCTCCTCGTCGCCGATCAGCTCGTACCTCTGCCGCTCCTCGGTCGGCGTGCACATGACCGGCTCGAGGTAGGCCACGTCGATCTCCGTCGTTCCATCGAGGCGGTTCGCCGTGACCGCGTTGAACGCCGGGGAAAGGTAGTCCACGTGCCATGCCGGTCCCCACGGCGCGGTCACGACGTCGCCGTCGAGCGATCCGCGCAACGCATCGCCCTCCGCGGTGAGCAGGAGATCGTGGGAGCCGGTCGCGATCTTGACTCGGACGGGGTTCCACGACCGGTCCACGACGAGATCAACGATCTCCTGATGCGGGGAGCGCTCCCGCGTCGAGATCTCCGAGAAGTACCGCCAGCCCGCGGGTCCGGGCGCGCATCGGAAGTCCTCGGTCCCGACGGCATTGCCGTCGCCGTCCATCACGACGTAGCGACCCTGCGGCACGCGCCGGATGCTAACGACCGCCAGGCCTTGGTCTCGTGTCCGCGCAGCGAACCGTCGATACCTTGACCGCATCGTCTCGGCCAGCCTTGACCTGCGCCGCGTAGCATCTGGCGAGTGCGTGTGGCCCTGTGTCAGACGAACTGCGGCGAGGACGTCGCCGCGAACGAGGCGCAGGTCTTCGGTCTGCTCGAGGAGGCCGGCGCGGCCGGCGTCGATCTCGCCGCGCTCCCGGAGGTCTGGCCCTGCCAGGGTTCGGCTCCGCTCGTGCGCGCGTCGGCCGAGCCGATCGACGGGCCGCGTGTGCGATCCCTGGCCGAGATCGCGCGTCGGCACGGGATGTGGATCCACGGCGGGAGCGTGCTCGAGCGCGAAGGCGACCGCGTGTTCAACACGAGCGTGCTGCTCGACCGGGACGGGAATGTCGTCGCGACGTACCGGAAGATCCACCTGTTCGACGCCGACCCGCCCGGCGGCCTTCCCAGTCGCGAGTCCTTCCTGTACTCGCCCGGCGAGGGTGTCGTGACGGCCGAGACCGAGTTCGGCCGGGTCGGGATGTCGATCTGCTACGACGTGCGCTTCCCGGAGCTCTACCGGCAGATGGCCGTGGAAGGGGCCACGACGATGTTCGTCCCGGCGGCCTTCCGGCACGAGACCGGCAAGGACCACTGGGACGTGCTCCTTCGCGCCCGCGCGATCGAGGATCAGTCGTTCGTGATCGCTGCCGCGCAGTGGGGGACCTGGGGCGCAAAGGACCGGCAGCGGCGCAACTTCGGCAACAGCCTGGTCGCCGATCCCTGGGGTCGCGTGATCGCGCGCGCGCCCGAGGGGGTCGGGATCACGTTCGCCGACCTGGACCTGGGCGAGATCGCTCGCGTCCGAGAGGTCCTTCCCTCGCTCCGGCACCGGCGTTTGAACGATCCCCGCTGAACCGCCGCGGCCTCGCGTGCCGCGAGTGTCGCCCGGTTGGCGGTGCATCAGCCTTTCGGACTAGACGGGGTCGGTCTTTCGTCGCTCCCGGTTCAGTTCCGGCCCATCCGCGGTCGATAACGACACCGAAGGGTTGGTCCCGAAACGGCAAACCGTCGGGAACGGCGGGACGCAAAGCCGCGGGCCCCACGGCTCATCGAGCCAGGGCGGCCGAGCTGCCGAAGGACCGGGCTTCCACCCGGAGCCCCGGCCTGCTGGGACCCAGACTGTCGGAGGGCTGGGATGGCACAGGCGACTCGGAGCCGGACGCGGATCGCGGCCGTCCTCCTCCTGTGTTCCTGCCTCTGGCTCTCTGGGACGGCGACCGACCAAGCCCGAGCCGGCGAGATCGCGGAGCGCCGTGCGGAACTGCTCCAGCTCACCAACGAAGCACGCGATCACAAGGATCGCGACGCGCTGGCGCTGGACGCGAGGCTGTCCCGGTACGCCATCCGGCACTCACGCGCGATGGCGGAGGCGGGTCAGCTGTTCCACACGAAGGACGTCGCGGGCAAGCTGGGCCAGCGCGACTGGTCGATGTGGGGCGAGAACATCGGCTACGCCGCGTCCCTCACCGACGTGCAGGCCGCCTTCATGGGGTCGACGCCACACCGCAAGAACATCCTGCGGACCGGCTTCGGCCAAACGGCGATCGGGGTCGTCGAGTCAGACGGGTACCTCTGGGTGACGGTCATCTTCTACGGCTAGCCCCTCCCGACCTAGCTGTAGATCAGAGGCGCCCCGGCCGAAGAGCCGGGGCGCCTCGCTGTCCTGGCCCGGCGGACGTTTGCGCAGCTCAGGCGGGGGAAGGGTGTCTCGAGTGTGCACGGTGCGTGCCCAGCTCACTCGTCGTAGCCACTTTGGCTACTTGACGGCAGGGATTCCTCGGGTACTCTCTCGGGCAGCCGCTCGGGGTACCGGGCGGTTTTCCTTATGACGGATATTGCTCGCCCGCATCCGGTCCCGATGCCGGGACCGAAGGTTCGGTCCCGGCATCGCATGCCGCCGACGCCGCCGGGACGCAAGCCTCGAGAGCCACCGCTCGGTCCAGACGGTTCACCGACTGCCGAAGGGCCGGGTCTCACGAGAGCCCGGGCCCCCCGGGAACGCACGGGACGGAGGTTCCTCATGAGGACGATGACCTTCCGGAACCGCACGCGGATCGCGCTCGTTCTTCTCCTGTTGCTGCCGCTCCTCTTGGGGCCGCGGACCGAAGCAAGTGCCGGTGGGAGTGACGGGTATCGCACCAAGATGCTCCAGCTCGTCAACGACATCCGGGACCGAAACGACCGGCGCCTCTTGCGGGTGGACCGGAAGCTCTCCCGCTACGCGATCAGGCACTCACGGATGATGGCCGACGCCGGATATCTGTTCCACACGCCCGACCTCGCGAGCAAGCTCGACGGCCGCAACTGGTCGATCGGCGGCGAGAACGTCGGGTACGCCTCGTCCCTGCGCGCGGTGATGGGCGTCTTCATGGACTCGGCGCCGCACCGCCGGAACCTCCTACGCCGCGGCTATGACCACGCAGCGGTCGGGGTCGTCAAGGCCGGCGGAAGCTTCTGGGTGACGACCATCTTCTACGGCTAGCCGGCCTCACGCGCCTTCGAGGTCCTCGGGCCGGTCGACGTCGTGCGGCGCCTCGCCGCTGATGTCGACCTCCTCGACCAACTCCGGGTACATGTCCATCAGCACCCGCGCCCCGACATCGCCCTCGAGCGCGCTG
>CAZMNP010000190.1:0-9134 GCA_964567675.1 uncultured Actinomycetes bacterium | reverse complement strand
GCGGCATCAAGGCATGCCGGGCCGCACGCGCGAGCGCCACGCAGTACGGGTACCGGTCCTCCTTCTCCTTGGCCATCCCGGTCGCGATCACCGCGTCGATCTCGGGTGGAAGCTCCGGGCGCAGCGTGGAGACGCTGGGTGGGGGCTCGGAGATGTGCGAGAACAGCACGGCCGCGTCGTCATCGCGTCGATAGGGCGGGCCGCCGCTGAGGCATTCGAACAACACACAGGCGAGCGCGTACTGGTCGGTCCGGCCATCGACGCCCTTGCCGCTGATCTGCTCGGGCGCGATGTAGTCGATCGTCCCCATGAAGAAGCCCGTGCGGGTGAGGCCGGTCGTCTCCTGGGTCCGCTTCGTCAGACCGAAGTCGGACAGGTACGCGTGATCCCCACCGTCGGCCCCGGCCCCGACCGCGACCAGGATGTTCGCGGGCTTGACGTCCCGATGAACGAGCCCTTTCGCGTGCGCGGCATCCAGCGCCCCGGCCACCTGCGTGACGATCGCCACGGCTCGCTCGGGATCCAGCCCGCCCTCGTCGGAGATCAGCTGTTTGAGGTCCGTCGACTCGACGTATCGCATCGCGATGAAGAGCAGGTCGTCGTCCTCGCCGGCCTCGTAGATCGGGATGATGTTCGGGTGGTCGACCGCCGCGAGCCGCTCGGACTCGGCGACGAAGCGCTGGCGGAACGTCTCATCGGCGGCGATCTCGGGCGAGAGCACCTTGAGCGCGACCTTGCGCTTGAGCCGGTCGTGCTCGGCCACGTACACGACGGCCATGCCGCCACGCCCGAGGACCGATCCGATCCGGTAGCCGGAAACGGTGTCGCCGACGGAGAGGGTTCGGCTCACCCAGGCAGGCTACGCGAGGTGCCTGAACCGCGCCATGCCGCTACCGCCTGCCCGCACCCGGATCCAGGATCAGCGGCGGCAGAGGGGCCTGCGTGAAATCGAACTCGCGCAGGAGGTTGCCGAGGATGCCGATCTCCTCGCGCACCGTCGGCCGCGAGTCCGGGCGGCTCATGGTCTCGGGATCCAGACGTTGACCATCGAGGAACAGGTCCTCGATCAGCCGCAGGTACGCGTCGAAGGAGAGCGTCTGCGAGTCGATCGTCCCCGCACGCGCCCAGGGGCTGATCATCATCGCCGGCACGCGGATGCCGTATCCGTTCAGGTCCACCCGCGGTGGCTCGACGTGGTCGTAGAAACCACCCCAGTCGTCCCACGTGAGGAAGATCGCCGTTTCCTCCCAGTCGGGGCCGTTCATCGCCGCGTTGACGATGCTCGTGACGTGACGCATCCCCTTCCACACCGGCTCGCCGGCGCCCGGGTGCTCGCCGGCCCCCGAATAGGGCATCACCCACGAGACCGACGGCAGGGTGCCGGCCGCCGCGGCCTCGTAGTAGTCGGCGTGACCCGTGACGTTGCGGACCTGATGGTTGCGACGGACGGTGGTGAACCACGGCAACGGGTTCTGGGCAACGACCGTGGCCCGCCGCATCGGTACGCGCGAGCACACGCTGAACAAGCAGGTGTCGTCGCCCACGAAGTAGGCCCAGCTCACGCCGGCTTCGTGAAGGAGGTACGTGATGTCCGTGTACGCCCAGATGGGAACGTCCTCGTGCGCCTTCTGGATCTGGAGCTCGTCGACGAGATCGAGGTCCGACGCGCAGCTCATCGGATCCCGCGGGTTCTCGCAGTGCGCCGCCCACGCGGAGATGAGGAACAGGTGCGCCGGCAACGTCCACGAGTCCGCCGGCGCGAACATGTGGTCCTGCAGGACAAACTCCTTCGCATACCTCCAGTAGTTCGGGATCTCTCGCTTGGTCAGGTAGCTCATCACATCGGGTTGGCCCTGCGGCCCGAGGTAGCTCGCGCAAGCGGGATCGCTCCGGTGGTCCGCGCAGTGCTGATTGCCGGCGATCACGGTCCGGATGAACCCGTCCATCCGTCCGCCGTTCACGTCGGATCTGGAGTGTGCCTGGGCGTGCGGTCCACCCTCCTGGAGCTGGCTGTCCGTGTGGTACGGCGGGACGCACCGGTCGAGGATCGGATCGGGGACGCAGACGTCCGGCCGGCCGTCGCGCATCGGGAAGCCCTCGGCCCCCGGGAACGTCCCGAAGTAGTGATCGAACGAGCGGTTCTCCTGCACGATGAAGATCAGGTGCTCGAGGTGGTCCTTCGCCTGGGCGAGCTGCGTGGGCTGCTCGGGCGGGCTCGGCGTCGCGGAAGGGCCGAGAGCGGTCGGCATCGGGGATCCGGTCGTTCCGTCGGTGCCTACGGGAGAAGCCCGCGGCGCGCCGTTCGCCGTCTCCCCGCCGGTGCAGGCGAGCGCGAGCAGGGCGAACGAGAGCCCGACCACCGATGCACGGGTCGACGCGTGGACGGCGTGGCGCATCGTCGGCGAGCGTACCCGACCGGCCCGGGGTGTCGGATGGGAACCCGCTCGTGCGTGAGAGGATGACGCGAGCCCGAGCCCGAACGAAGGAGCCACCGTGCAGCGGCAGATCGGACCGTCCGGCAAGACCCTCGTCACGCTGATCCCCGGCGACGGCATCGGCCCCGAATGCGTCCGGTCGGCGCAACGGATCGTCGAGGCGGCCGGGGCGAACGTGGAATGGGAGGAGCGCGAGGCCGGCGCCGAGGTCTTCAAGAAGGGACTGCTCTCCGGGGTCCCGCCCGAGACCATCGAGTCGATCGAGCGGACCCGCGTCGTGCTGAAGGGGCCACTCGAGACGCCGGTCGGGTTCGGCGAGAAGAGCGCGAACGTGACGCTGCGCAAGCTCTTCGAGACCTACGCGAACGTCCGCCCCGTGCGCGAGCTCCCGGGCGTGAAGACCCCGTACAGCGGCCGCGGGATCGACCTCGTCGTCGTCCGCGAGAACGTCGAGGACCTCTACGCCGGGATCGAGCACATGCAGACGCCCGGCGTGGCACAGACGCTCAAGCTCATCAGCCGCAAGGGCTCCGAGAAGATCGTCCGGTTCGCGTTCGAGCTCGCCCGCGCCGAGGGACGTGCGAGCGTGGCCTGCGCGACGAAGGCCAACATCATGAAGTTCACCGAGGGCATGCTGAAGCGGGCGTTCGAAGAGGTGGCGCCCGAGTATCCGAGCATCGAGTCCTGGCATGTGATCGTCGACAACTGCGCGCACCAGCTGGTGAAGCGGCCCGAACAGTTCGACGTCATCGTCACGACGAACATGAACGGCGACATCCTGTCCGACGAGTCGAGCGCGCTCGTCGGCGGGCTGGGCTACGCGCCGAGCGCGAACATCGGCAGCGACGTGGCGATCTTCGAGGCTGTGCACGGCTCGGCCCCCAAGTACGCGGGCAAGGACGTGATCAACCCGACGGCGGTGATCCTGTCGGCGGTGCTGATGCTGCGATACCTCGGCGAGTTCGAAGCCGCGGCGGACATCGAGCACGCGATCCTGGTCACGCTGGAGCAGGGCGTCCTCACCGGCGACGTGGTCGGGTACGACAAGGGAACGCCGACGTCCAAGTACACCGAAACGATCGTCGGGAACCTCGGCAAACGCTCCGAGCGATGGCAGGTGCGCGACTACAAGCCGATCGATCTCCCCCAGGTCTCGGCGCGGCCAGACTTCGTGACGCCAGACACCCGCGCGGTGGTGGGCCTCGACGTGTTCGTCGAATCGGCGTTCGACCCGGAGGACCTCGGGGCGAGCGTCCGGGAGCTCACCGGCGGAATGGATCTCGAGTTGAAGTCGATCGCGAACCGCGGTCGCCAGGTCTTCCCGCCGACCGGCGCCGCAGCCGACATGGTCGACCACTACGCGTGCCGGTTCATGCTCCGCGACGGTTCGGCCGAGCTCTCCGACGACACCGTCCACGAGCTGCTGAGGCGCCTCTCCACGCGTCACCGCTGGATGCACCTGGAGAAGCTCCAGGAATTCGACGGCGAGCCCGGATTCACCCGGGCGCAGGGCGAGAACTAGCCGGGTTCCGGACTCGGTATCCTGGCTCCGGCCCGCACGCGGGCGCTCCGGTCCCATCGTCTAGTGGCCTAGGACACCACCCTCTCAAGGTGGAGACACGGGTTCGAACCCCGTTGGGACTACGCAGGTCAAAGGCTCCTTTTCGGGGTCCGTCCACCCGGGTCGGTCGTGTTAGTGGTCACACTCTTGGTCACAGTCCTCCAGCGAGGCAGACTGGCCCGCCCGTCTTTCGTCCAGCATTTGTCCCGCAGACGACGTCACCACGTCACGGCGCGGGGTCGAGGATCGAGCCCTCAGGCGATCGCTCATCGAGCCCATCATGAAGGGCAGGTGGAGTGCGGCACACTCGACACGGTCCGTCGCCTCACCCCCGCCGGGCATCCAAGGCGCAAAGGAGGAGAGACAGACACAGCGCTGGGAGTCTCCGAGTGCGTCGAGCCCGCGGCCTACCCCAAACGCAACTACGATCGGAGTTGGACCCCTGCGACGATCCCGATCGCGATGACGAAAGCGACGACCCAGTCGACAGCGGCGCAGAATGGAGGCCACCACCGCGTCCCGGACACATATTGGGTCCTTTGTTGCCACGCGTCCTTGAGTCCGTGGGCCGCGAACCCTAGCACTAGGAGCCAGGTCGATCCGGTGATGCCCACCGCCGCGATCACCACGAATGCCATCGCGACAGAACACTCGAGGGCGATGACTCTCCACCGTCCGTCGGCCACCGCGAAGCCGATATAGATGGCCGCGATCATGGCGAGTCCGAGCGCATAGACGGTCGCCGGATCGAGCCACCAGAACCCGAGTGGCGACACGGCCTGGACCGCGCCCACGACGAGTCCCCAAGTCACCGCCGCTCGTATCGACGGCTTCTCGCCGTCGGAGGGGTGTGATCGAGCGACGCTCACGGCCAGATCCCCACGACCGTATGGATGCTCACGCCGATCCCCTCGGCATCGAAGAAGCTAGGCATCGCCGTCACGGATGGCTTCATACAGCATCAGTGGCTTCGCGATGCCCTTGAGCTCGAAGGCACCCACCTCGGCGAGACGGAATCCGCTCGGCGTGATGTGACGTAAGACGTCCTCGCCGACGAAGACCTGATCCGGCCCGGCCTGTGAGGCGATGCGTGCCGCGATGTTGACCGTCCGGCCGAAGTAGTCGCCCTCGTCGTAGATCATCGGGCCCGCGTTCACGCCGACGTGGGCGGACGGCAGGCCTGCGGGATGGACGGTGTCCACGATCTCGAGTGAGGCCATCACCGCGTCGCGCGGATCTCGGAAATGGAAGTGCACGCCGTCGCCGAGCATCTTCACGACGGCACCTCGGTGGCGCGATGCGATCTCGTTGACCAACTCAGCGAGCTTGAGCGAGACGCGCGCCGCCTCCTCGTCCCCAGACTCCTCCGTCAACCTTGTGTAGCCGGAGAGGTCCGCGAACACGCAGCCTTCGACCTGCCGAGGTTCTCTCCGATGAACCCCCGCGTCCTCGAGCGCGGTCTCCACGTGATCGAAGAGGTGCTCCGTCTCGAACACCTCCGAATGGCGCCTGTAGAGCCAGCCGAGCAGGTCTTCCCCGGACCGACCCGACCGAACACCTACCTCCCGAAGCGCCGCCTCGAAGGCAGCGTTGTCGCGGAGACCCCGTCGGCGGAACGGCTCCTCGATGGAGTGGTGAATGTAGTGGCTCTGGAACTGCGCGACTCGTCGGGCGCTATCGCCCCATACGCGCGCCAGCCGCAAGACGTCTCCTTCGCTCAATCCGGCGCCGACGAGCACCGGGATGAATCTCATGAGGGGCAGGTCCTCCTCTCGTACGTACTCGGCGGGCGTTGGACGCGGCAGCCCGAAGGCGACGTAGATGCGTTCGAGGGTCACGAACGAGATGGCGATCTCGTCGCTCAGCTCAGCAAAGGTTCGGTTCGAACGAGGTGGGCGTCGCCCCCCGATCTCGACATACCCGAGGGTCAGGTCCCCTGACGCGAGAGCATCCGCGACGGCGTTTGCGTCGATGCCCATCGCATCAAGACCGAGGACGAAACGAGCTCGCAGCACATCCCGTCGCGGATAGGTCCCGTCGTCTCCCGGCTCGAGGATGCCCACCTTGGCGAGTAGCGCGATGTGTTCTGAAGTCGTCCCCGCACGCTCCGCGACCTCATCTGCGGTGAGCCGATCCACGGTCATGTTCGAGCCTGAACGTCAGCGCGGATGAGCAAGGAGAGACCCGCCCGTTTCACTTCACGTACGAGGTGGGGTCTGCCTCGAAGGCGTCGTGACAGGCCTGCGAGCAGAAATAGTACGTTTTCCCTTGGTGCTCGATGGTCCCCCCAGCCTCTTCACTATCGATGCGCATCCCGCATACCGGATCCTCCACCATCGCCATCAGGTTCCCCCTCTACGTTCGCTCGAAGTCCTTCCCGACCAGTCCAGCGTGGTTCTCGAGCCGCGAGTCGATCCGACCCGCGATGAAGGCGGCGTCCTCGCCCACGAACCCGATGAGCGCCGACCCGCGGGTGTGCTGCCAGGTGAGCCCGATGAAGAACACACCGGGAGCATCGGTAACCCCGCGCCGATGGATGATGCCGCCGCCCTCGTCCTTGACACTTGGGACGTCGATCCAGGAGAAGTCGGAGCGGTACCCCGTCGCCCAGACGATCGCCTCGATGTCTTGCTCGCTTCCGTCGTCGAAGACGGCGTGCCGCCCCTTGGCTCTCGTCAGTCGCTTCCGAAGAGTCACGCCGGATCGACGCAGCCCCCTCGGGCTCGATCCGATGAGCACGTCACGTTTGGCCAACTTCCGACCCAGGCGTGAAGCGGTGCTGATGTTCATGAACCCGATCCCGGACAGCCACCAGAAGAGGTCCTTGCCGAGCAAACGCTGCGGCAGAGACGGAACTCGCTTGCCCACGGAAAGATCCACCTGCCTGGTTGCCGCGAGTTCCTCGGCGATCTGGAAGCCGGAGTTTCCTCCTCCCACCACGAGCACGTGACCACCCTCGGGCAGTTGGGCCGGGTTTCGATAATCGGCGCTGTGGATCTGGAAGACCGACTCATCCAGGTCGCCAGCGACTGAAGGGACGAAGGGGACTTGGAATGGTCCCGTCGCGACGACGACTTGGCTCGCCGTGAATTCCTCGTCCGCCGTCGACACGACGTACGCCCGGTCTCGCTGCTTGAGTGACGTGACCTTGGCGTTGAGCCTCACGGGTAGGTCGAAGGCCGACACATAGGCTTGCAGATACGAGGCGACGTCATCCTTCGATGGGTACGTGTCCTTCGGCGATGCAAAGGCCATCCCCGGAAGCCCGCTGTACTGCGCGGGGGTGAACAGGGTGAGCGAGTCCCATCGGGACCGCCACACGTGGCCGACCTCTGGGCCGGCCTCAAGGATCACGAATCTCAGGCCACGCTCGGCGAGGTGGTAGCTGACGGCGAGGCCCGCCTGGCTGCCACCGATGACGACGACGTCGAACGAAGGCGCTCCGACCCCCGAGGTCATGTCGACACCTCCGAAGGATCACGCCGAGATACGTTGAAGCTGAACATCATCCCGCTCTGGGCGTGTTCTGCGATGTGGCAGTGCGCCATCCACAGGCCCGGGTTCGAGACGTCGAGCAGGATGTCTACCGTCCGCCCCGCGGGCACGAGCACGGTGTCCTTCCACACCAGGTTGGACTCAGGCTCGCCCTCTCGCGACAGGACCAGGAAACGCCCGGCGCCGTGGACATGGAACGGGTGATGCATCGGGTGATCCGATTCCATCTCGTTGACGAGTCGGATCTTCACCCGGTCACCGACCGTGAAGGCCCACGTGATGGCCCCGTTCTCGGCCCCGCTCTCCCGGTCGATGAGCATCCATCTCATGTTGCTGGGCTCCGATGCGCGGTTGATCTCCGGCATCAGGTCTTCCCACTCGAGTCCGTCGTTCTGTTCGTGTTCTTGGTGCTCGTGGTGAACGGCATCCTCGCTCGGCTTGGGCTCGGTCGGCGGTTGGGTGGCCGCGGGCACCAGCTTCATGCCGCACTTCGGGCAGGTTCCTGGCTCCGAGGACATGACCTCCGGATGCATCGGACAGACGTAGGAGGCCGGACTCGGCTCCTCCGAACGCACCGGGAGCAGCTTCATGCCGCACTCCGGGCAGGTTCCCGGCTCCGACGACGTCACCTCAGGGTGCATCGGACAGGCGTAAGAGGTCGGGGTCACCTCTTCGGAGAGCACCGGGAGCAACTGCATCCCGCACTTTGGGCAGGTTCCCGGCTCCGAGGACGTGACGTCCGGGTGCATCGGGCAGGAGTAGGAGGTCGCCGGCGCAACGTCATCCCCGTAGAGGAGTGGCATCGAGGCCACGAAGGCGAGCACCTTGTCCGGCGGCCGTTCGATCTCGCGATCGATCGACTGATGTTCGGTTGTGAGCTGGGGGTCGACACGCAGAGCCTCGAACGACGCCGCGGCGACCCCGGTCGAGTTCCTTTCGACAGAGAACGCGCCAAGGTCGTAGACGTGATCCGGTGTTCGATGCTCGAGTCGCGCCTCCCCGCGGGTGTCGAACATCACGTCAACGACCGCCCGCTCCGAGGGGGCGAGCATCACCTCGTCGACGAAGGCCTCTCGCTCGTATCGACCGCTATCACCACCAACCAACTTCATCCGCGCGCCGCGGAGAGCGAAGTTGAAGATCCGTGTGTTTGCCGTGTTCACGAGATAGAGGCGTACGACCTCCCCCACGGCCGCCTCGCCCGAGAACTCGGTCTCGCCGTTGATCAGCATCACGTTTCCGAACCGCCCCATCGCGGTGTAGTTGGGGCCCGAGCGGTGGAAGGGCGCGATGTGGCCACCCTCGACCAGCAGGTCGTCCAGCGTGATGCTGAGCTGGCGGTCGACAGCAGGCCAGTACGACGGGTCGGTGGGCTCGACGATGATCGTGCCGTACAGGCCCATCTCAAGGCCGAAGTCCTCCCTGATGTGTGGGTGGTACCAGTAGAACCCCGCGTCGGGGAACTGGACCTTGTAGGTAAAGGTCCCCCCGATCGGGATCGGTGCTTGTGTTTCGTGGGGAACGCCGTCGTAGCGGTTCTCCAGTCGCAGACCGTGCCAGTGGACCGTCGCCTCGACGTCGCCGTCGTTGCTTACCTGCACGGTGATCTCCGACCCCTGATCGACGTGCAGCGTGGGGCCCGG
>CAZMNP010000189.1:0-2970 GCA_964567675.1 uncultured Actinomycetes bacterium | reverse complement strand
CGGACCCGCCCGTCGATGGACGGTCCCTCGAGACCGTTTATAGAGCCTTGATGTTTCCGGTCGAGACCGCAGGTGTTTCGTTCTCGTAAACCGTCGGCGCCGCGGTGACCGCCGGTGCCGCTGTGGCCTTCGGCGCCTTCGGGGCGACGAGGCGGAACGCGGACGCGGCCTCGGGCCAGGACGCGAGCACGGTGCCGGCCGCCTCCGAGCCCGTGTACCGAGCGTGACGGCGCAGCAGGTCGGCCAGCTCGTGCCGCCCCTCGGTGCCGAGCTCGATGACGTCGACCAGGTCTTGATTGACGAAGCGCCCGAGCGAGCCGGAAGGGTCGAACAGGCACGCGAGCCCCCCCGTCATCCCCGCGGCGAAGTTCGGACCGATCTCGCCGAGGACCACGACCACGCCGCCGGTCATGTACTCGCAGCCGTTCGCGCCCACGCCCTCGACGACGGCGGTCGCGCCGGAGTTGCGCACGGCGAAGCGCTCGCCGGCCCCTCCGGCGACGAAGAGCTCGCCGCCGGTGGCGCCGTACAGCGCGGCGTTGCCGATGAGCACCGGTCCGTCCTCGGTGCGCGGTGGTGCCGAGAGAACGATTCGCCCGCCGGCCATGCCCTTGCCGACCCCGTCGTTGGCGGTACCGATCAGGCGGATCTCGACGCCCTCGGTGAGGAACGCGCCGAGGCTCTGGCCCGCGTCGCCGGTGAGGGCCACGTGAACGGTTCCGGCGGGGGTCCGGTCCCCGAGCGCCTCCCCCACGGCCCCGCCGAGCCGTCCGCCGACGGTCCGGTCCCGGTTCGTGACCGTGTAGGCGAGCTGGCGATGGTCCCCGCCGAGGAGCGCGGGCACGGCCTCCTCGGCGAGTCGGTCGCCGAGCGCCGACCGCGCGCGCGCCGGCTTCGACGCGGCGACGAAACCGCCGGCGGCCGTGGTCTCGAGCAGCGGCGACAGGTCGAGGCCCGATGCGCCCGCGCGTGCGGCGTCCGCGCGAAGCAGGTCGGTCCGGCCGATCGCCTCGTCGATCGAACGCAGCCCCAGCGAGGCGAGGATCCGCCGGACGTCCTGCGCGACGAGGGTCAGGTATCCCGAGACCATCTCGGGGGTACCGGCGAACCGCGCTCGGAGCTCCGGGCGCTGGGTCGCGATGCCGACCGGGCAGGTGTCGAGGTGACACGTCCGCACCATCAGGCACCCCTGCGCCAGCAGGACCGCCGTCCCGAACGAGAACTCGTCGGCGCCGAGGAGGGCGGCGATCACGACGTCGCGGCCGATCCGGAACCCGCCGTCGACGCGAACGCGAACGCGATCGCGAAGACCGTCCTCGAAGAGCCGGTTGCGCGTCTCGGCGAGGCCGAGCTCCCACGGCAGACCCGCGTGCTTGATCGACGCGAGGGGCGACGCGCCGGTGCCGCCGTCCGAGCCGGAGACGTGCACGACGTCGGCGAGCGCCTTCGTGACACCGGCCGCGATCGTGCCGACGCCGACCTCGGCGACGAGCTTCACCGACACGTCGGCCGACGGGTTCACCTGACGGAGGTCGTACACGAGCTGCGCGAGATCCTCGATCGAGTAGATGTCGTGGTGCGGCGCGGGGCTGATGAGGTCGATCCCCGGTTGCGCATGGCGAAGGGCCGCGATCGCATCGGTCACCTTCGCCGCGGGGAGCTGGCCGCCCTCGCCCGGCTTGGAGCCCTGCGCGATCTTGATCTGCAGCTCGTCGGCCGAGGCGAGGTAGGCGGGCGTGACGCCGAAGCGCGCCGACGCCACCTGCTTGATGCGTGAGTTCGCCGCGGTGCCGAACCGCGCGGGGTCCTCGCCTCCCTCGCCCGAGTTCGAGCGCGCACCCACCCCGTTCGCTCCGGCGGCGAGCGCCTCGTGCGCCTCGGGCGAGATCGCGCCGAGCGAGATCGCCGCCGTCGAGAACCGCGCGACGATCGAGTCGGACCCTTCGACCTGGTCCATCGAGATCGCGTCGGCGGCGGGCGCGATCTCAAGCAGGTCGCGGGGTGAGACCGGGGGACGGCGCTCGACGAGATGGACGAAGCGCGCGAACGCGGCTTCGTCGAGCCCCGCCGACGCGCGCAGGACGAGATGGGTCTCGGCCATGCGGCCGGCACCGTTGCCGTTGCCGTCGCCGCCGTGTGCGGCGCCGTTGCCGTTCGAGCCGGGCTCGGGTTCGTCCCCGTCGGCGCCCGCGGCCGTCGAACGCAGCTTCGTCAGGCCGGGATCGACGCTTCGGTGGAGCGCGCGAACCACGTCGGGGTTCGTTCCGTGATACTCGCCCCCGCGGTGGAACTTCACCGCGCCCGGGTTGGCCAACGTGGGACGTCCGTTGCCGAACGCGGCCGACCACCGTTCGAGCACCTGCTCGCCGAGCGCACGGAAGCCCAGGCCGCCGATCGGGGAGACGACGCCGGGGAAGCACCGGTCGATCACTTCGTCGGCGAGACCGAGCGCGTCGATCGCTCTGGCTCCCCGGTACGAATCGAGCACCGAGATCCCGAGCCGCGACATCGACTTGCGAACGCCCTCCTCGACGGCGGTGCGGTACTTCGCGCGGACCTCCTCGGCCGATGCGGCGCCCGGCACACGTCCCTCCTCGAACAGGGCCGTGACGGTCGCCAGCGCCAGCCGCGGAACGATCGCGTCGGCTCCGCACGTGAGGAGGCACGCGGCGTCGTGCGAGCCGAACGCATCGTCGGCGACGACCACGATCGAGGTGCTCATGCGGAGGCCACGCTCGACGAGCGCGGTGTGGACCGCGCCGGCGGCGAGCACGCTCGGGACCGGCGCGCGTCCTGCTCCGGCCGCCTCGTGCGTCACGGCCAGCACGTCGGCTCCCGCTCGGCAAGCCGTCGCCGCGTCCTCGGCCAGCCGCCGGAGCGCAGCCTCGAGCCCGTCGGGGCCGTCCGTCGGATCCCATGTCGCATCGAGCGGAGGACCGGCTGGGATGCCCTCGAGGAGGAACGTGTCGA
>CAZMNP010000188.1:0-2724 GCA_964567675.1 uncultured Actinomycetes bacterium | reverse complement strand
GGTCCAGCTCCTGCTGGTCCCGGCGGTGGCGGTCCTGCAGGCGGTCCCGCTCCAGCGGCGCCGGGCGGTGGCGGTCCTGCAGGCGGTCCCGCTCCAGCCGCGCCGGGAGGTGGCGGTCCGGCCGGCGGTCCCGCTCCAGCCGCTCCTGGCGGAGGCGGTCCCGCGGGTGGTCCGGCACCGGCTCAACCGGCGGGCGTTCCGCCTCCTCCACCGGCTCAGGGCGCGGTGATCCCTCCGGTCATCCTGCCCCCGAGCGATGACGAACGCACCTGTCCGAAATGCGGCACGGAGAACCCCGCCGACAACGCGTTCTGCACGAACTGCGGCGAGAGTCTCGGTTCGTGAGCGCGGATCCGCGGATCGGAACCAATCTCGGCGACTACCGGATCGAATCGCTGCTCGGACGCGGTGGCATGAGCGTCGTCTATCTCGCGGAGCACATCCGGCTCAAGCGGAAGGCGGCGCTGAAGGTGCTCTCACCCGAGCTCGCCGAGGACCCCACGTTCCGAGCGCGATTCGTCAGCGAGTGGGAGCGTCTCGCCCAGCTCGACCATCCGAACATCATCCCCGTGTTCGAGGCGGGGGAGAGCGACGGGCTCCTGTACATCGCGATGCGCTACGTGCGGAGCACGGATCTGAAGGGCTTGATCGACCGGGAGCAGCATCTCGAACCCGAGCGCGCCGTCAACATCGTCGCCCAGACGGCGAGCGCGCTCGACGCCGCGCATGAGCAGAACCTGGTGCATCGGGACGTGAAGCCGGCGAACATCCTGATCGCGATCGGATCGGGGCCTGAGGGAACGGATCACGTCTACCTGTCGGACTTCGGTCTCACGAAGCACACGGAGTCGCAGAGCGGGCTGACGAAGACCGGCCATTTCATGGGCACGCTCGACTACGTGGCTCCCGAGCAGATCTCCGGCAAGAGTGTCGACGGAAGGACGGATCAGTACGCCCTGGGCTGCGTCCTCTATCAGTGCCTCACCGGCAAGGTGCCGTATCCGCGCGAAGAGGAGACCGCGGCGTTGTTCGCGCACCTGCAGGATCCCCCGCCGAGGCCGAGCGACGTTCGTCCGGAGCTTCCGCCCGAGATCGACGAGGTGATCGCGCGCTCGATGGCGAAGCTGAAGGAGGAACGGTTCGCGTCTTGCGGCGACATGGCCCGGGCCGCTCGAGCCGCACTCGGCGTGCGGGGCCGGACGACCGGCGCGCAGAGCCCCGTCGCCCGCGCGACCGAGACCGTGCTTGCCGCTCCACCCTCGGGAACGCCGCCCGCTCCGCCGATCGGCGCGCCCGCGCCGCCGATCCCGGTGCAGGCGGCCGCGACGACACCGGGTGCGGACGTCGGGGCGCCCCCGCCGCCGTTGCCGATGACGCCTGTTCGAGCCGAACCCGCACGACCGGGCCCGCCGTCCGGAGGCAACCGGAAGGGGCTGCTGTTCGGCGGGATCGCCGCAGCCGCGATCGCGGCTGCGGTCGTCGGCTTCCTGGTGCTTGGCGGCGACGGAGACGACCCCGGTGACGACGTCACGGGACCAACCGCGGGCGGGCCGGAGCTCTCGGTCCTTGTGTCGGACGGGTTCGAGGACAACGAAGCGGAGTGGGAGGACGCGCCGCAGAACGCGATCACACGCCTCCCGTCCCTCAACGAGCGCTACCGCTTCGAGATCACCGACCAGGCGCCGGCGAACGCGTTCGCCGTCTCGATCGGAGGAGCTCGTGGGTTCGACGTCGTCGACCAAGGGGTCAGCGTGACGACCGCCCTCGTCGAGAAGGGGGGCGGCGGGCTACTCAACAGCTTCGGCGTGACGTGCCGGTACACGGGCGAAGACGGCTACTACTTCTTGATCAGCTCCTCGGGCCGCTACGTGATCGAGAAGCTGGTCGGAGGAAGCGACCCGGTCTTCCTGACCGAAGCGGGCTCCGACAACATCGCCATCCGCCCCGGGCGGTTCGCGGTCAACGTCGTTGCGGCGCGCTGCGTGGGCGGGGAGGGCGGATCCCCGACGACGCTCACGCTGATCGTCAACGACACCGTCATCGAGACCATCACCGATGACGATCCGATCGCCTCCGGCACCGGGGGGATCGCGGTGACGGGCCAGCCGGGGCTCGTCGTGGACTTCGACAACTTCGAGTTCGGAGAGTTCCTCGCCCCTGAGGCGTAGGCCGGGTGCCGCGCATCGGTAGAATCAGTCGGCCCGGGATGTGGCGCAGTCTGGCTAGCGCGCGGCGTTTGGGACGCCGAGGTCGCCGGTTCGAATCCGGCCATCCCGACCGATCACCCTGATCCGTGAGTCCGCCGTCCCGACCATCCGTCACCTATCCGCCGGCTTCATCGATGTCTGTACCCCGGGGTACCCTGATGCCCCCATGCGGCTCCGATCGACCCACCAGGACCTGCCCGCCGAGACCTGCCGGCGGATGCTGGCCGGGCTGCCCCCGGCCCGGGGGTTCGAGGTCAACGTCAAGCCGCTGCGCTACCGCGAGAAGCCACACCTCGCGGCCCTGACCGATTTCGGCGAGCGGACGATCACGCTCCAGGTGCCGGTCCCGTTCTTCCCGTTCGGCGAGATCGTGGCGTACGGCGCCCGGCGCCGGCCGGGAAGGTCGATCCGGTTCATCTGGCTCACCGAGGGCGTGACGTTCCGGACGCCTCGCGAGGTCCTGCGCTTCCTCTACCTGCACGAGTGGATGCACTGGTACCTGAACTCGCTCGACGGG
>CAZMNP010000187.1:0-9886 GCA_964567675.1 uncultured Actinomycetes bacterium | reverse complement strand
GCGAGCAGCGCCGCTCCGAGCGCCGGCCTTCCGCTCGCGAGCGCTGCCGCCGACACGACGACGAGCGTCCCGTGCGCGAGGAACGTGAAGAACCCCACCCCGAGCCCCATCCCGTACAGGAACGCCGCCGGCGCGAAGGGGAAGAAGGTGCGCCACCAGTCCGGCACCTGCCGCCGCAGTTGCGGCACCGGGATCGGCAGGCCGAAGGCCTCCCGGGAAAGGTAGAGCACCCCGATGCCCGCGATCGCCACGAGCCCGGCCGCGCCCCACGGCGCTCCGAGCGCCGAACCGGTCGCGCCGAGGGCGGCGCCGAACGCTCCGGCCGCCACTGCGGCACCCGCAACGTGAAGGCCGAGGACGATCGCCCACCGGCTCCTGCGTCCCCCGTGAACCACGGGGGTGATGGTCTCGACCATCGACAGTCCTCAGGGACCGAACAGGGTCGTCAGGCCGGCGACGACCGACGCCGCGACGACACCGGCAACGAGTTCGCCTGTCAGCACGCGGCCGTCAGCACCGGACGGTCAGCTCCTGGTACGTGATGCAGAACACGCGCAGGCTCTGGTGGCAGTACCCCGGGTTCGACGCGTCGCCGTTGATCCGGATCCTGGAGGGCGAGCAGCAGTCCTGGATGTGCCTGATCCGGCCGTTGCAGCATCGGCTCCATCCGCCGCCGTACCGCGGGTTGCGGACGAACGTGTACCGCTCGGGCACGACGGTCTGGCACACCTTGCGCCGGGTCTGGCGCGCGGACAGGTAGATTATCCCGCCGTCGTCGACCGCGTAGCCGTACACCGGATGGACCGGGAACCCGAACGCGTCGGTGCGCGAGTTCGGCGCGTAAGGATGCGGACACGAGCCCGTCGTGAAGAGGTGTCCGCAGATGTGGTACGCCTCGGCGCGCTCGGGTGCAAGCGCGACGGCGACCATCGGCCCGCCCACCAGCGCGACGACCGCCCGTCCGAGCCGGCCGAGGAACGAGCGCCGGCTGGTCCGGCGCGCGAGCTCGGTCCCGGCGCGCTCGACGCTCCCCATCAGCTCGCGCGGACCTCGTCGGCCTCGGCGATACGGCGCCGCGCGGTGTCGACGAGCCCCTCGACCTGCTCGAGCGAGTTCACCGTCCCCTTCGAGCGCACGATGCCGTCCTCGTCCAGCACCACGACGAACGGCACCCCGGGGACGAGGTAGCGGACCTCAAGCTCGGGGTCCGAGACGATCTGCGGCACGAGTCCCGCCGCGGCGGCGGCGGCCGGCAACGCCGGCAGGATCTGCTCGCAGATCGGACACGTGGCCGAAACGAACGCGAGGAGGCGGCGAGGCCCGGGACCACCGACGATCGCCGTGGTCCCGTCGCGGCCGCGTGCGGTCCGGGGCTCTGGCGCTTCGCCGATCGGCGGTCCCTCATCGTCCACCTCGAGCGCACCGAGCGGTTGGAGCCGGAGGTGCAGCACGCCGATCTGGCGGGCGAGGGCGACGACCACGATCGTGAGGACGACCAGCAAGACCCACTGGGCGACGAAGGCCGCGGCCCACCAGCCCGACACGCGGCCTCAGCGCCTCTTCGACGCCTCCGGCTCGGCCGGAGCGGGCGACTCGTCGGCGGATGTATGGATGGAGGTCGACACCAGCGAACCCGGCGCCGTCCAGAGTGGATCTCCGTTCTTGTCAAGGAACTGCAGGACCGGGGTCCCGTCGGCGGTGAGCCCCATGATCGCTCGGAGCTCGCCGTCTGCGTTCAACAGGCGGATGATCGGCGTTCCCTCGGCCGCGAGGCCGATGCGCGCGCGGACCTTGCCGTCCTCGTCCTGCAAAGAGATCGTCGGCGAGCCCTGTTGGGCGAGGGAGTAGACGAACCCGAGCTCACCGTCCTTGTTCCGGAGCGCCAGGGTGGGCGAGCCCTCCGAACCCAGGCCGAACTTGGCGCGCACCTTGCCGTTGCGATCGACCATCGCCATGCTCGCCGAGCCATCGGAGAAGAGCCCGAACGTGGCGCGCACCTTCCCGTCGTCGTCCGCGATCGCAAGACCGGCCGACCCGTCGGGCTGAACGCCGAAGCGAGCGCGAAGCTTCTCGTCGGTTCCGTAGAACGACAGGAACGGGAGATCGTCGTTCGTCACGCCGAAACGGGCCCGGACACGGCCCTCCGAATCCTCGATCTCGATCTCGCCCGCCCGGATGACCCGCTTCCTCATCGACCGCCCCTCGCTCGAAAGCCGATGCGCCTTGGCGAAGTGTAGGACGGCCGGGCGCGGAGTTGGGCACCTTTCCGAACGCGATGCCGGTTCGCCGCGAACGGGCCCCAGAAATGAGAAACCGCCGCGACCCGAAGGTCACAGCGGTCTCTCATCTCGCACCCTATGGGACGGCCCTCGATCCGGTCAAGCCGACGACCCAGGTTTTGTCACTCTTTCCCGACACGCTCGATCCGGAGCGTGGTTGCCTCGAGCCGGGCCGGGATCGGATCCACCCCGATGCCCGGCGCTGCAGGCACCGCCATCGTGCCGTCCGGATCCAGCTCGAACGGTTCGGTGAGGTCTTCGAGGAAGTAGCGCCGGCTCGCGCTCGTGTCGCCGGGGAGGCGGAAGTTCGGCATCGCCGCGAGCGCGAGGTTCGTCGCCCTCCCGATCCCGGTCTCGAGCATCCCGCCGCACCAGACCGGCACGCCTTGCGCCTCGCACACGTCGTGGACCCGCACCGCCTCGAGGAGGCCGCCGACCCGGCCCTGCTTCACGTTCACGATCCGGCACGCTCCGAGCTCGATCGCGGCCGCGGCGTCGGCGGCGGAGCGGATGGACTCGTCGAGGCACACGTCGGTCCGCAGGCGCGACTGTAGCTTCGCGTGGTTCACGAGGTCCTGGTGGTGCAGCGGCTGCTCGATCATCAACAGGCCGAGCTCGTCCAGCTGGCGGAACACGTCGACGTCCTCGAGCCCGTACGCGGCGTTCGCGTCGACGCTCAGGGCGATGCCGGGGTGCGCTTCCCTGACCGCGCGCACGCGCTCGACGTCGGTCCCGGGCTCGATCTTGAGCTTGATCCGGAGGTATCCCTCGGAGAGGTAGCCGTCGACCTGCTCGAGCAACTGAGCGGTGGACGGCGCGATGCCGACCGAGACGCCGCATTCGACCCGGGACCGTTCGGCGCCGAGGAACGTTGCGAGGGAGCGCTTCTCGGCGCGGAGCTCGGCATCGAGCAGGGCGTTTACGAGGGCCGCCTTGGCCATCGGATGTCCTCGGACGAACGACAACGCGCGCTCGATCTCCGACGCCGGCGGGTCGCCGGCGTGCAGCAGCGCGGGGGCGAGGAAGTCGCGGAGCACCAGCCAGACGCCTTCGTTCCATTCCTCCGAGAAGTCGGGCTCGGTGCTCGCGACGCACTCCCCCCACCCCTCCGCGTCCTCGGTCTCGACCCGCACCAGCACGCACTCCTTGTGCGTCATCTCGCCGAAGCTCGTCCGGAACGGCCGGACGAGCGGAAGGCCGACGAGCCGCAGCTCCACCGACCGCACGCGCGTCATCGGGCCGGCTCCTTCGCCATCACGTAGCCGCTCAGGCCCCTGGTCCGCAGGAAGCCCACCGCGACCAGACCGGCAGCCAGGCACTCCTCGGCGGCGTCGGCGACGGCATCCCGGGACCGACCGGCGAGCTCGGGGTCCCGCTCACGGAGCTCGCGCAGATCCGCCGGCACCCGGACGAGGACCCCACGCTCCGCCTCCGGCGGAAGGCCCACGAAGTTCCACTCCTCGTCGATGACCTCCGGGGCGTCCACGTCGAACACTCTCGGTTCCGGCTCGCGCTCGAGGTCCCACCGGATGACGAACCGGTCGGAGCGCTCCCCACGGTTCAGCGCGTCGGTCATCTCCCCGTAGAAGTTCCGCTCGAAGCGATCGGCGACGGCGCCCAGCTTGTGGAGGTTGAAGTACGCGTTGCGCGCCACGAGGGGATCGAAGGTCCACCGGGCGACGGAGATCCCCTGTTCGAGCCCCTGGGCTCGTTGCGCGAGCTTGAGCGCGTATCCCACCCCTGCATGCCGGCGGTCCGGCAGCGTCGCGAGCATGTGCGAGTGCAGATGAAGGCCCTCCTGCGGATCGACCCCGGCCCAACCGAGCACGTACCCGATCAGCTCCTGACCGGCGACCGCGCCGTACGGCACGTTCCCGCTCTCGCCGAGGGCCCGGATCATCTCCCGCGGGATCGTCTGGTGGTCCCCCCAGGTCGCGATCATCACCTCGAGGATCGCGTCGCAGTCCTCCAGCGACCGCAGGGGCCGCAGCTCGACGCCCGCCGCGTCCGCGGCGCGTTCCGCCAAGGCCCACGCCTCGCTTGTCACGCGGGCGAGTCTAGGGAACGCAGAGGGGCCCGCGTCGCCGCGGGCCCCTTCGCAATAGTGCGATCGATCTGTGGCTAGCCGCCCGCGGGGGGCGGCAGCTCCTGCCACTCGTCCTCGCCGAGATCCTTGCCCCGGCGCCGCTTGAAGATCGCGACCACCGCGCCGATGATCGCCGCGAAGAACGCGAGCCGCATGAGCTTGCCGAAGAAGCCGCGCTTCTTCGTCTCTTCAGTGTCCTCGGCCATCGCTGCCCTCCTCTTCTCCTGGTGGGCCTGGTTGGACTTGAACCAACGACCTCATCCTTATCAGGGATGCGCTCTAACCGAGCTGAGCTACAGGCCCGAGAACTCCGAGGAGGCCATCACCCGGCCCATCGCCCAGCGTACGCGCGGCTCCGAAACGGTGTCAATCGAGGGCACGACCTGGGCAAACGCTAACGGCGCTCGGAGAGGGTGACCTCGATCCCGCCGACGATGTCGGAGATCAGGTTGTAGAGGAACGCCACGAACACGTTGATCAGCGTCCACAACACGACCATCGCGATCCCGATCGTCGTCGCGCGGGTGAAGAGCCAGTCGCCGTGGATCCGGAACGTCTCATCGGAGAAGAGCTTCCCGACCAGCTTCTCGACGTTCTCGATCGCGCCGACCGCCCCGAGCACGGCGTACAGGATCACGAGCGCCCCGAGGATCACGATCATGATGCAGATGTAGAACAGGAGTGAGAACTTCAGGACGGACCAGGGCCCGACCTTGCGGATGATCACGCGAGCCTGGCGAGACTTCGGCCTGCGGAACCGGCGGCGCTGGCCGGTCTCGTCGGTGGGCGCGCCACCACCGACGCGTTCTGGCGTCTTCATGGCCACGGGGGTCGTCTCGGCGGGCTCGCTCATGCGTTCCCGCCCTTTCTACGTGGCGGCGGCGTCCGCGGCAACCATCGAGCCGTCACCCCGAGCGTCCCGGGCGGCCGAAGACCAGCCAGCCGTGTAACGGGGTGAGCACCCCGAGCACGAACAGCGTCAGCGCCCAGTCCCCTGGGCCCGCTCGGTCCTGGACGAGGAGGGCTCCGGCCCCGATGGCCGCCCCGGAGGCCGCCAGCAAGACGAACGGCACCGGCAAGGAGAGCCGCCGCCACAGGACGAACAGGGTGAACAGGCCCAGGACGCTCCCGGCCACGATGAGCGCGACGCCGGCGCCGGCGTTCATGGCGGGATCATCCCCGCACCCGGTTCGCCTACTCCTCGGCGACCTGCGCGAGGACGGGCGCGAGCGCGGCGACGTGTGCGCCTTCCTCCACGCGCATCGTCCTGACGCCCTGGCTCGCGCGGTGGACCCGGCGGATGTCGCCCGCCGCCACGCGGATCACGATGCCCGAGGACGAGATCACGAACATGTCCTGATCCTTGGTGCCCACGAACGCACCGGCGAGCAGCCCGGTCTTGCTCGTCAGCGAGTGACCGATCACGCCCTTGCCGCCCCGGCCCTTCAGGGGGTAGTCCTTGAGCGGCGTGCGCTTGCCGTACCCATGCTGCGTGACGCTGATCATCTCCTCGCCCTCCGACGCGATCCCGAGCGCAATCACCTCGTCGTCCTCGGCGAGGCGCATCCCGATCACGCCCGCCGTTTGCCGTCCCATCGGCCGGGCGAGGCTCTCGCGGAACCGGATCGTCTGGCCCTTGCGCGAGACGAGGAAGACATCGTCCTTGCCGTCGGTGAGCCGGACGTCGATGAGCTCGTCACCGGGATGGAGGTTGATCGCCGCGAGTCCCGTACGCGGAGAGTCGTACTCGGGCAGCGCGGTCTTCTTCACCATCCCCTTCCGCGTCGCGAACAGCAGGTAACGGCCCTCGGAATACTCCTTCAGGTCGATCACGGCCTGGACCTTCTCGTCTCCCGTGATCGAGACGCCGGGCAGGTTCGCGGCGTAGGTCCCCCGCGCCGTTCGGGACGCGTCGGGGACCTCGTGGACCTTGACGCGATAGACCTTGCCCCGGCTGGTGAAGAACATGAGCCAGTGGTGCGTGGTCGTGGTGAAGACGTCCTTGACGACGTCCTCCTCCTTGAGGCTCGACCCGCGGATGCCCTTGCCGCCACGGCCCTGCCGGCGGAAGTTCTCGATGGGTTGACGCTTCACGTACCCCGCGCGCGACACGGTGATGACGACGTCTTCCTCGGCGATGAGGTCCTCGAGGTCGAGCTCCCCTTCGTCCGCCTTGATCGCGGTCCGGCGCGGATCGGCGAACTTCTTCTTGATCTCGAGCATCTCCTCCTTGATGAGCGCCCGGATCTTCTTCGGGTCTTTCAGGAGCGCGTTCAGCCGCCTGATCGTCGCGAGGAGCTCCTTGTGCTCCTTCTCGAGCTCCTCGCGCGCCAGACGCGTCAGCCGGCGAAGCGGCATGTCGAGGATGTGGTTCGCCTGGATCTCGGAGAGCTTGAACTGCTTCATCAGCTTGCCGCGGGCTTCCTCGGCATCCTGCGAGCCGCGGATGATCTTGATGACGGCGTCGAGGTTCTGCAGGGCGATGAGCAGGCCCTGGACGATGTGGTCGCGCTCCTCGGCCTTCTTCAGCTCGTAGCGCGTCCGCCGCGTGACGACGTCGATCTGGTGGTCGACGTAGTAGCCGATCAGCTCGGCGAGGTTGAGGGTTCTCGGCACGCCGTCGACGAGCGCGAGCATGATCGCGCCGAAGCTGTCCTGGAGCTGCGTGTGCTTGTGAAGCTGGTTGAGGACGACCTGCGGGTTCGCGCCGCGCTTGAGCTCGATCACGAGGCGCATGCCTTCGCGCCCGCTCGAGTGGTCCTTGACGTCGACGACGTCCTTCATGCGTCCAGCCTTGACGAGGTCGGCGATCTTCTCGGCGAGCCGCGCCTTGTTGACCTGGTACGGCAGCTCGGTGATCACGATCCGTTGCCGCCCGTTCGGGGCCTCCTCGATCGTGCTCACCGCGCGAACCTTGATCGACCCGCGGCCGGTCTCGTACGCGTCCTTGATGCCGTCGCGGCCCATGATCAGGGCGCCGGTCGGGAAGTCCGGGCCCTTGATGAACTTCATGAGGTCCTTCGGCTTGGACTCGGGGTGATCGATGAAGTGCACGACGGCGTCGATCACCTCGCCGAGGTTGTGCGGCGGCATGTTCGTGGCCATCCCGACGGCGATCCCTCCGGAGCCGTTGACGAGCAGGTTCGGGAAGCGCGAGGGCAGGACGACCGGCTGCACCTCGTAGCCGTCGTAGTTGGGGACGAAGTCCACCGTCTCGGCCTCGATGTCCCGCAGCAGCTCGAGCGCGATCGGGGCCAGGCGCGCCTCGGTGTAGCGCTGAGCGGCCGCCGGGTCGCCGTCGATCGAGCCGAAGTTCCCGTGTCCATCGATCAGCGGCGCGCGCAGGGAGAAGTCCTGCGCCATCCGGACGAGGGTGTCGTAGATGGCGACGTCGCCATGAGGGTGGTACTTGCTCATCACGCCGCCGACGACGTTGGCGGACTTGCGGTACGGCCGGTCCGGCCGCAGGCCCTGCTCGAACATCGACCACAGGATCCGTCGATGCACGGGCTTCAGGCCGTCACGGACGTCGGGCAGCGCGCGCCCGACGATGACGGACATCGCGTAGTCCAGGTACGAGGTCTGGATCTGGTCCTCGAGCTGGACGTCTTCGATCCGGCCACCGAGGATGGATTCCTGTGCCACGCGTCTCCCTTTTCCTTGGCCCCTAGACGTCCAGGTTCCGGACGTCCTTCGCGTTGTCCTCGATCCACTCCTTGCGCGAGGGGACGTCCTCGCCCATCAGGATCGAGAACAGCCGGTCGGCCGTCGCCGCGTCTTCGAGCGTTACCCGCAGGAGCGTCCGCTTCGCCGGATCCATCGTCGTGTCCCACAGCTGCGCCGCGTCCATCTCACCCAGGCCCTTGAACCGCTGCGGCTCGAGCTTGCGCTGACCGTCGACCTCCTTGCGGTACAGATCCCACTCGCGCTCGGTGTAGAAGTAGTGCTCCTGCTTGTTCTCCTTCAACAGATACAGCGGCGGCTTCGCGAGGTAGATGTAGCCCGCATCGATGAGCTCGCGCATGTAACGGAAGAGGAACGTCAGCAGCAGCGTCTGGATGTGCGCGCCGTCCACGTCGGCGTCGGCCATCAACACGATCTTGTGGTACCGCGCCTTGCCGACGTCGAACTCCTCGTCGCCGACGCCCGTGCCGATCGCCGTGATGAGCGCCTGGATCTCGGCGTTCTCCAGGATCTTGTGCAGCCGTGCCTTCTCGACGTTCAGGATCTTGCCGCGGATCGGCAGGATCGCCTGTGTGGCGGGGTCGCGCGCCTGCTTGGCGGACCCGCCGGCCGAGTCGCCCTCGACGATGTACAACTCGGTCGCCGCGGGGTCGGTGAGCTGGCAGTCGGCCAGTTTGCCGGGCAGGCCGCCGCCCTCGAGGAAGGACTTTCGACGGGTGAGGTCGCGTGCTTGCTTGGCCGCGAGGCGCGCCTTGGCCGCCGAGGAGCACTTCACGACGATCCGCTTCGCATCCGTGGGATGCTCCTGCAGCCACGTCATCAGGTGCTCGTTCACCGTCGTCTCGACGAGCGAACGAATCGACGTGTTCCCGAGCTTCGTCTTGGTCTGTCCCTCGAACTGCGGGTCGCGCAGGCGAACGCTCACGATGGCGATCAAGCCTTCGCGCACGTCCTCGCCGAGGAGGTTCTCCTCCTTCTCCTTCAGCAGGCCCTTGTTGCGCGCGTAGCGATTGACGACGTTCGTCAGGGCCTTCTTCAGACCCTCCTCGTGCATGCCGCCTTCGTGCGTGTTGATCGTGTTGGCGAACGAGTGGATGGACTCGGAGTAGCCCGTCGTCCACTGGATCGCGACATCGGCTTCGGCGTCGCCCTCGCGAGCCTCCATCGAGATGACCTTGGAGTGGATCGTCTCCTTGCCCGTCGCGAGGTGCCGCACGAAGTCCGAGATGCCACCGGTCGCCTTGAAGACCTGCTTGACGGGCTTGTCCCCGCGCTCGTCGATGAGCTGGATCTCGATGCCCTTGGTGAGGAACGCCTGCTCCTGCAGCCGCTCGGCGAGCATCCGGGGGTCGAACTCGGTCCCCTCGACGAAGACGTCGGGGTCGGGCCAGAACGTCACGATCGCGCCGGTCTTGGTGGTCGCCTTCCCCTTGGTGAGCTTGGAGGTCGCCTTGCCGCGCGAGTAGGACTGGGTCCAGGTGGCGCCGTCCCTCATGACCTGCACGACCAGCTTGATCGACAGGGCGTTCACGACCGAGACACCCACGCCGTGGAGGCCTCCGGAGATCCGGTACCCGTCGCCCCCGAACTTCCCACCGGCGTTCAGGGTGGTCAGGACGACCTCGACCGCCGGCCGGCGGTCCTTGGCCTTGGGGATGGGCTTGACGGGGATGCCGCGTCCGTTGTCCTCGACCTGGACCCCGCCGTCCTTCAGGAGGCGAACGACGATCCGGTCGCAGTGACCGGCCATCGCCTCGTCGATCGAGTTGTCGACGACCTCGTACACGAGATGATGGAGACCACGGCTGGACGTGGTGCCGATGTACATCCCGGGGCG
>CAZMNP010000186.1:0-12846 GCA_964567675.1 uncultured Actinomycetes bacterium | reverse complement strand
CCTCCGCTGATCGAGCCGAGCCAGAGATCCGGGTCGACCTGCTCGTATGCCCAGGCGAAGGCTTCGGGCGAGAGCGGGGCGCCGGTGGATCCGATCGCGCGAAGCGCTTGGAGATCCGCCACCTTCTTGGGTTTGAAGCGGACCTTCACACATGCGTGCAGATAGGGCGCGCTCGTGCCGAGGTAGGTCATCCCGGTCTCTTCCGCGAGCCGCCAGAGCCTGCCGAGCCCGGGATGGGCGGGGCTCCCGTCGTACAGCACGATCGAGGCGCCGACCAGCAGTCCACTGACGAGGAAGTTCCACATCATCCAGCCCGTGGTCGTGAACCAGAAGAACCGGTCCCGCGGTCCGAGGTCCAGGTGGAGCGAGAGCGACTTCAGGTGTTCGAGGACGATCCCACCGTGTCCCTGCACCATCGCCTTGGGAAGCCCGGTCGTTCCCGACGAGTAGAGGATCCACAGCGGATGGTCGAAGGGGACGGGCTCGAACCGAGGCTCGGCCGGCTCCGCCAGCAGCTCGCTCCAACCCATCGTGTGTCCCGCGAGGCCGGACCCATCGCCGAGGAACGGGACGAGGACCAGCCGCTCCAGTCCCGGAAGGCCGTCGACGATCTCCTGCACGACCGCGCTGCGGTCGTGGTCCGCACCGGCGTATCGGTAGCCGTCGACGGCGACGAGCACCTTCGGCTCGATCTGGCGGAACCGGTCGATGACCGCACGGGCTCCGAAGTCCGGCGAGCACGAGGACCAGATCGCGCCCAGGCTCGCCGTGGCGAGGAACGCGATCACCGCCTCGCAACCGTTGGGCAGGAACGCCGCCACCCGGTCGCCGGTCCGGACGCCGAGACGCCGCAGGCCCGCGGCCGCCGCGCCGACGCGCTCCGAGAGCTCGGCCCGCGTGAGGTCGAGCGCCCGCCCGTCCTCGCCCCGCGCGAAGATCGCCGGCCGGTCGTCGGCATCCGCGAGCGCGTGCTCGGCGTAGTTCAGGCGCGCACCTTCGAACCATCGGGCTCCCGGCATCCGGCGGTCAGGGAGCACGGCCTCGAATGGCGTGTGCGCGCGGACCCCGGAGAACTCCCAGATCGCTGACCAGAACCCCTCGAGGTCCGAGACCGACCAGCGCCACAGGGCGTCGTAGTCCTCGAACCGCAGGCGCCGCTCGCGTTCGAGCCAGCCCAGGAAACGCGTGAGGTTCGCATCGCGAACCAGATCGTCCGGCGGACGCCAGAGCAGTTCGCCCTCACGCATCACGCCCACGACCCTAGCGCCCGAGTGCGTTGACCGACGGTGCACCCGATGCTTGGATGCGGCATGGCCGACGGCGAGGGAGAAGGCTCGCCCCGACCGTCCGGCGAACCCGTTCCGGAACCGGCGGAACCCGGGGCCGGGATCGAGCGGGCCTCGCTGTTCTCGCGACGCGCGTTCGGTGTGCTCGTCGCGGCGCTGTTCGCGTTCGGTTCCTGCGGCGTCGCCCTCGGTCTGTACCAACTCTCGCGGACCGACGACGGTGGCTCGTCTCCGGCGCCTTCACCGCCGATCCCGGCCCCGAGCGCTTCGAGCACCCCGTCCCCGAGCGAGTCGCCGAGCCCAACCGGCCAGCCGGCCCCCGATCTCGTGGTCACGGAGCTCGCGGCGACCTCCGTGACCGTCACGAACGTCGGGGACGCGCCGGCCGGCCGGTTCGTCGTCTCCGTGGGCGGCACGGCGTTCACCGTCGAGGACGGGTTGGCGCCCGGCGCGAGCGCGCGCTTGGACTTCAAGTGCCGACAGGGATCCTTCGCCGCGGCTGCGGACTCGACCGATCGTATCGAGGAATCCGACGAGACCAACAACGCGCGGACCGCAGGCCCGTTCGACTGTCAGAGCCCGTCTCCGTCCCCGTCCGAGTCACCGAGTCCGAGCCCGACGCAGACAACGCCGCCACCCGCGTTCCCGGACCTCGTCGTGCGCAGCATCTCCTCGGACCGGGTCACGGTGGCGAACATCGGGAGCGGATCGGCCGGCGGGTTCGTCGTGGACGTCGGCCCGGCGGGAACGTTCTCGATCGGGGGCCTCGCGGCCGGACGCAGCGCGACCGTCACCTTCCCCTGCACGGACGGAACGTTCACCGCAACCGCCGACGCGGGCGGCCGGGTGGCGGAATCGAACGAGCGGAACAACTCCCGCAGCGGCGGCCCCTTCCAGTGCCTGCCCGACCTGATCGTCTCCTCGCTCGGCCTGGATTCCGTGACGGTAGCGAACATCGGACGCGGCGACGCCGGTCCCTCGATCGTCACCGTCGGCGGGCAGGCGCTGTCCGTCCCGGCGCTCGGGGTGGGGGAGGAGGTTCAGCTCAACTACCAGTGCGTCGGCGGGAACGTCACGGCGTTCGCGGACGCGCAGCAGCAGGTCGCCGAATCCAACGAGGGAAACAACCAGCGCTCGGCCGCCGTCGGGCAGTGTGGGGTGCCCTGACGGCCTGCCGTCGGCTCCGTTGGGTGGCAGTCGGTTCCGCGTTGCTGGCCCGCCTGGATTCGAACCAGGACTAACTGATCCAGAGTCAGCCGGGCTACCGTTACCCCACGGGCCAGTGGGAGTTCGATGCTATCAGGGGCCCCCACCGGTCACGGGGAACGTCTCGAGCCCGGGTGGGATGTTCGCGCGGAACGAGCCGAGGACGCGGAAGAAGTCCTCGCGTTCGGCCTCCCACCGTCCCGGCGGGAAGACGGCGGCGACGAGGAATCCCGTGCCGTCTTCGCCCAGCGTCATCGCCGCCGCAAGGCTCGCCGTCGCCTGTCCGTCCTGCGTGATGTCGGCGACGAGCAACCGTCCCGCGTGGCCGTCGATCCGAACCGGGTCGTCGACCTGCAGATCGATGGCCGGGTCCCCGGTGAGGAAGTACAGGCCCATCTGCTCGAGGTCGTCGAAGCCACTCGTCGCGATGACGAGGGCCTCGTAGATCGTCTGGTCCTGTGGCTCTCCCGGCGCGAGGTTGAACGCGCTCGTCGTGGGTGCGGCGGGGCTCGGCTGCGGCGGGCTCGCGACGACTCCGGTCAGCAGGCCCGGCCCCTCGCCGGTGGATCGCGGCGGCGTCACGGTGATGTCGTGCGCCGCCGGAAGGTTCGTCACGAAGAATCCCTCGGGGTCGTAGTACCTCGCGAACTCCCGTCCCGAGTCGCCTGAGCACGCGGCGAGGGATAGGGCCAGAGCGCAGGCGCCGAGGAGTTTCCTCACGTCCCATCATCGTCGCATGGGGTCCGGGCATTGACCATGGGGAGCGCCTCTCGTTACGGTGGAAGGGACGCGGGAGGCACGATGAACAAGAACGGACTCGTCGCCGAGGTGGCCAAGCGGACCGGATCGAGCAAGGCCGACGTCGGCCGGATGGTCGACGCCTCGATGGACGTCATCCGCGAGACCGTCGCCCGGGGCGACCGTGTTTCGCTCGTCGGGTTCGGCACGTTCGAACGCAAGCGCCGGAACAAGCGGATCGCGCGGAACCCGAGGAAACCACAGACGCCGATCGTGGTGCCCGCCCGGGACCTGCCTTGGTTCTCGCCCGGCAAGGAGTTCAAAGAGTTGATCGCGGCGAAGCGGCGCAGGGTCTCGTCGCGGCGCGGGGGCTAGCGCCTCAGCGAACGGCTCAGAAGGTCACGATCCGGAGCGTCCGCGCGAGCTTGCGGCCGCCCTCCTCCACGAGGTCGAACCGCACCCGCTGCCCGATCCGCAGACCGAGGATCCCCGACCCCTCGACGGACGTAGCGTCGATCAAGACCTCGGTGCGGTCGTCCATCAACAGGGATCCCTCCCGCTCCCCGAGGTCGAAGTCCCTGATCGTTCCCTGCGGCATGGTTCCTCCTGGGTCGTTCTCTACGCGATATGTCGAAGTCGCTCGGGCAGGTCCATCTGCAAGCAGACGTCCCGGGTGCGCCCGCGCCGGCCCTCGGACAACAGCGCGAGGATATCTCCGGGCCGGTCGAGGTCGAAGGAGAGCTCCCTGCGATCGACCACCGCGGCCGGGAGCCCGCGTTTCGCGGCGAGCTCGAGATGACGCCGGAACGAGTCGGGGCCGAAGCGGGCCGGGATCGCCTTCGGCGGGCGCCGGAGCAGCAGGCTCGTGCCGACCTCGTCGGCCGAGCGAGCCAGCACCACCGCACCCAGCGTTCGGAACGCCTCGTGCAACGCCTCAGGCGTAACGAGCGGAAGATCGCCGGGAAGGATCGCGAGCGCGTCGGCGGCCTGTTCGTTCGCGAGCTGCTCGACCTGACGGATCGCGCCGGCCAGCGAGGGTTTCTCCTCGCTCACCGGGCGTACGCCACGGCGCGCGGCGATCTCGAGCGCGACCTCGTCGGGCGAGACCACCCACGTCTCCCATCCCGGTACCGCCTCCGTCGCGTCGAGGACGTCCTCGAGCATCGCGAGCGTCAGCGCGCCGCGCTCGAGCGTGGTGAGCGCGGGAGCGAGGCGCGTCTTCGCGCGCGCGAGCGACTTCACGGGAACCGCGATGATCCGCACGTCCCCAAGGCTAACGCTCGGGAGTGGGTTCGGCTGCGTGGGAAGCGGTAGCATCCGTCGCCCGGGGAGGGCCAAGTGCCGCGCGCAAGAGTGGCCGGCGTTCCACTATCGAGGAGGGCGACCGCTGGAGCCCTGGTACCGCGTGATGGAGACCGTGCTGCGGCCGCCGCTCCAGCTCTGGTTCAACTGGCGGCTCGAGGGTCTGGAGCGGATCCCCTCCGAGGGGCCGTTGATCGTGGCCGGGAACCACCTGTCCTACCTCGATCCGCTCGCGCACGGCTACTTCGTCGACGCGGCGGGCCGCCACCCGCGATTCCTGGCGAAGCAGGAGCTCTTCGACAAGCCGGTCGTCGGCCCGGTGCTCCGAGGCGCCGGGCAGATCCCGGTTCGCCGCGGCGCGGGCGACGCGACGCCGCTCGAGGATGCGCAGCGGGCGCTGAACGAGGGCGAGGTTGTCCTGATCTACCCGGAGGGCACCACCACGACGACGAACGCCGACTTCTCGCCGGGGCCGGGCAAGACCGGCGCGGTCCGCCTTTCGCTCGCGACCGGTGTTCCGATCCTTCCCGTCGCGACCTGGGGCGGCCAATACGTGTGGCGCAAGGATGGACGACAGAGCCTCGCGTTCGGACGCCCGATCTGGGTGCGCGCCGGCGAACCCCTCGATCTCGCGTCGCGTGCCGTGGCCGATGCCGACCCCGCGACGGTGCGCGCGCTCACCGATGAGCTGATGGGCGAGCTCTCCACCCTCGTCGCGGACCTGCGCGAGCGGTATCCGGCTCGATGGGCGCGCGTGACGGGGCCGGAACCTCGCCGCCGAAGCACGGAGTAGGCTGGCCGCGTGACCGACGCGCGTGCTCCGGGTTTCGCCACGCGAGCGATCCACGGCGCGCGCATGCCGCCGGTCGAACAGGATGCCCCGAGCGTGCCGATCTTCCAGGTCTCCACGTTCCGGTTCGACACCTCCGAGGACTACGCCGAGACGATCGCGTTCCGTCGTCCCGGCTACACCTACACGCGCGGCTACGGCAACCCAACCCTGCGTGCGTTCGAAACGCTCATGGCCGATCTCGAGGGCACAGAGGCCGGCTTCTCGTTCGCCAGCGGCATGGCCGCCATCCACACCGTGGTCACGTCCATGGCTGCCTCCGGCGACCGGATCGTTGCGAGCCCCGAGCTGTACGGCGGGACGTACGCGTTGTTCAAGAAGGTCATGCCGAGATACGGGATCGAGGTCACCTTCGTCGACGCGCACGATCTCACCCGGGTCGAAGAGGCCCTCCCGGGGTCGCGGCTGTTCTACTGCGAGACGATCGCGAACCCCAACGTGACCGTCGCCGATCTCGAGGCGCTCGGGCGCGCGTGCCGCGATGCCGGAGTTCCCGCCGCGGTCGACAACACGTTCGCCTCCCCGTACCTGTGCAACCCGGCGCGCTACGGGTTCGACTTCGTGCTCCATTCGGTGACGAAGTACGTGGGTGGGCACAACGACCTGATCGGCGGGATCGTGTGCTCGGACGAGGAGAACGCCGCCCGGCTTCGCGACACGGTGATCGAGACCGGGGGGACGATGGCGCCGCTCGAAGCCTGGCTCTGCATCCGCGGACTCGCGACCCTGGAGCTCCGGATGCAACGTCACGGGGAGAACGCGCTCGCGCTCGCCACCTTCCTGCAGGAGCACCCGAACGTGGAACGGGCCCACTACCCCGGCCTGTCGTCCCATCCCCAGCACGAGCTCGCGCGCCGGCAGCTCCCGAAGGGCTGTGGCGGGATGCTCGCCTTCGAGGTCCGAGGCGGCGTCGAGGCGGGCCAGCGATTCTGCGACGCGCTCGAGCTGGCCTGGATCGCCGCGAGCCTCGGCGGGACGCAGACCCTGGTCGGCCACGCCGCATCCACGACGCATCGTCAGCTCGACGCGGATGCGCGCCGCGCGGCCGGGATCGGCGACGGCCTGATCCGGGTGGCCGTTGGGATCGAGGACGTGGACGACATCGTCGAGGATTTCGCCCGCGCGCTGGAGAAGGTGTGAGACGCCGGGTCGTCGTCCTGTTCGGCGGCCGCTCCGCCGAGCACGAGGTCTCCGTGATCTCGGCGCGCTCGGTGATCGAGGCGCTCGATCCGCAGCGGTACGAGGCGATCGCGATCGGCGTGACGAAGGAGGGACACTGGCAGCGCATGCCAGACGGACCCCCCGTGCTGCGATCGGTCGAAGGACCGAGCGCGCTCGCCGGCGTGGCGAACGAGTCGGGCCGGGATGTGGCGCTGGACCAGGAGCCCGGCTCGCACGCACTCGTCGGACCCGACGGTGCCCGAACCGAGATCGACGTCGTCTTCCCGGTCATGCACGGCCCCTACGGCGAAGACGGGTCGGTGCAGGGGTTCCTTGAGATGGCCGGCGTGCCGTACGTCGGTTCGGGGGTGCTCGGCTCGGCCGTGGGGATGGACAAAGCCGTGCAGAAAGTCCTATTCCTCGACGCCGGCATCCCGGTCGTGCCGAGCGAGGTCGTGCACGAGCGCGTGTGGGAAGAGGACCCCGAGGGCGTCGAGGCGCGCGCGGAGCACCTGGGTTACCCGCTGTTCGCCAAACCCGCGTCGCTCGGCTCCTCGGTCGGCATCACGAAAGTGCACGCGGCGGAGGAGCTCCGCGGTGCGCTCGAGGAGGCGTTCCGGTACGGCCGCAAGGCGCTGCTCGAGCGCGCCGTCGAGGAAGGACGTGAGATCGAGTGCGCCGTCCTCGGCAACGACGACCCCGTCGCTTCGGTGGCGGGTGAGATCGTCCCGCGGGGGCGTCACGAATTCTACGACTACGAAGCGAAGTACCTCGACGAGCGCGGGGCGGAGCTGATCGTGCCGGCGGACATCCCCGCCGAGACGCTCGAGGAGGTCCAGCGCCTGGCCGTCACGGCCTTCCGCGCGATCGACGCCGCGGGGATGGCGCGCGTGGACTTCTTCCTGACACGCGACGGACGCGTCCTGCTGAACGAGGTGAACACGATCCCGGGCTTCACGAGCATCTCGATGTACCCGAAGCTATGGGAGGCCTCGGGGGTCCCGTATGCGGATCTCGTCGATCGCCTCATCGACCTCGCGATGGAACGGCACGAGGTCGAGCGGAAGAAGGGAACCGGCGCCTAGCCGCGCCGCCCGGGTCCTGTACTCCTACAGGTGGACGACGGGGCAGGTCAGGGTCCGGGTGATGCCCTCGACCCCCTGGATCTTCGCGACGACGAGCTTGCCCAGCTCATCGACGTTCTTGGCCTCCGCGCGCACGATCACGTCGTAGGGGCCCGTGACGTCCTCGGCCTCGGACACGCCGCTGATCTCGCGGACCTCCTTCGCGACCTGCGCGGCCTTTCCGACCTCGGTCTGGATCAGGATGTAGGCCTGGACCACCGACGACCTCCTCGTTAGGCGGGCCCAATGCTATGCAGCGACGTCCGCGCGCGGCAAGCCGAGGGCGACCGAGGGCGACCGAGCGCCGAGCGTGGCATCATCGGATCGTGGGCGCCCGGAAGAGGAAGCGCTCGAAGCGGGACGACGACCCGCTCGCCGCCTACCGGCGGATCCGTACACCGATGCCTCCGCCCGAGAAGGTGATCCCCGATCGCCGGCGGGAGCTCGACGAGGAGGGGTCCCGACGCGAGATGGAGGAACGGTGATCTTCGCCGACCGGGCCGACGCCGGCGAGCAGCTGGCGAAGGCGCTCGTCGACCACGTCGGCACCGATTCCGTCGTCCTCGCGATCCCGCGCGGGGGCGTCATCGTGGGCGAGGTCGTCGCGCGAGCCCTCGGTGCTCCCCTCGACGTCGTCGTGCCGCGCAAGATCGGTGCACCGGGCAACCCCGAGCTCGGCATCGGCGCGGTGGCGCCGGGCGTGCGGGTGCTGGACCGGCGTCTCCTGCAGGCCCTTCGCGTGACGCCGGAGTACCTCGAGCGCGAGATCGCCGCGCAGGAACGCGAGATCGAGCGTCGCGAGCGTGCCTACCGACGGGGACGACCGCCGGTCGACGTGAAGGGGAAGGTGGCGATCGTGGTCGACGACGGCATCGCGACGGGGAGCACCGCGTCGGCAGCGCTCCGCTGGGCGCGTGCGCGTGAAGCGTCGAAGGTGATCCTGGCGGTGCCCGTCGCGCCGGTGCCGTCGCTCCGCCGGCTGGCCGAGGAAGCCGACCAGATCGTGGTGCTCGCCACGCCCGAGCCGTTCCTGGCGGTCGGCGAGTGGTACCGGCACTTCGACCAGACGAGCGACGACGAGGTCGTTGCCGCACTCGACCGGGCGAACGGGGAGCAAGGATGAGGGTCGTCGAGGTCGTGCTCGCGGCCCTGCTGGCGCTCTTGGGCATCCGGTCGCTCGTGAAATGGTCGGGACGCCGGTTCGAGGGTGTCGACGCGACCGACCACGCGCTGTACGCCCTGTTCGTCACCGGACGCGCCGGTCTGTGGTTCGCCCTCGCGGGGTTCTTCGCGATCTACGCGACGGTGGAAACGCCGGGGCGCCCGGGCCTGGACGAGCTCGAGCAGTACCGCTGGTACCTGATCGTCCCTCTCGTCCTCGCCAGCTTCCAACTCGTCGGCGGCTGGTTCCTCGGACGAAGGACCCCTCCCGAGCGCTAGCGGATCGGCCTACCGCTTCGCTGCTTGAGGCCTTGCCGGTTGGCCTACCGCTTCGCTGCTTGAGGCCTAGCCGGTTGGCCTACCGCTTCGCTACTTGAGGCCTAGCCGGCAGCCTTCACGATCTCGGGGGTGAGCTCGGGGAACTCCTCGAGCCGGGCGACGCGCTCCGCCTTCAGCCGCTCGACGAGGTCGGCGTACTCCTGCATCCGGCCCAGGCGTTCGTACAACCGCCGGGGCCGCAAGAGCTCCGCGTCGTCGAAGTCCGGAACGCTCTCGGCCACGAGGTAGCCGAAGTCGTCGTCGCCGGTCCAGGCGATGGATCCCTCGGCGATGCCCTTCACGCACGCCGATGTGTGCGGGATCTTCACCTTCTTGGAGCGCTCGTCGCGCTCGTCGCCGCCGACGCGCCCGGTGTTCAACAGATAGGTGTCGATCGGATGCGTCCCGAGCAGCTCGAGGATCCGGTTGCCCTGCAGCCCGTGGGGGAGCGGGAAGAACGGGTTCGTCCCCGGCACGCGCAGGAACTTCCCGGCCTCGGCGGCGCCACCGGCCGAGGTGCCCGTCGTCTCGCCGAGCATGAAGTACGCCGCCGCCTGCTCCTGATCGAGCTTGGCGACCGCGGGGATGATGTTCTGGTTCCGGTTCAAGATCAGGAGACTATCGACGGTGCCGACCGTCGTCGCGTCGCGATAGCGCGCGAGGTCGCCCATCTCGAAGACGGCGCGGCCGTTCTGGGTGAAGCTCTCCTCGAAGAAGTTCACGTTGCCGCGCGCGTCCTGGTACACGTTCTCCAGGTAGGACGACGGCTTCACCACGGCGTCGTAGATGTTCGGTTCGAACTCGGGATCCAGGCTGAAGGTCTTGGCGAAGCATCCGTTCTCGGTCCCGTAGGCCTTGCCACCGGGCATCAGCGCGACGAAGTCGTCCTGCACGGGCTCGCTGCCGTTCTGCACCGTGAACGTCGTCGTCGTCTTGCCGGTCCCGGACAGGCCGATGATCATGAATACCTTCTCGCCGTCCGCCGTCGGGATCACCTTGAGGCCGGCGTGCAGGGCGAGGCCGCCGAGGCCGTAGACCTTGTTGTTCCACATGCGGAGGCCGCCCTTCTTGGACTCGCCGAAGTAGTCCGAGTTGAGCACCCTCGTCACGCCGTTCTCGAGGTCGACCGCGATCACCCGGTCGTCGGGGTAACCCGGCGCCGCGAGGTTCGGCGTGTAGATCACCTGCACCTCGGGCTCGTCGCGATCCTCGCGAGGGAAGTAGAGCTTCCGCTGCATCCCGGCGATGTTCGCGTTCGCCTTCTCGATCAACAGGCGCGCCTTCGTCGCGAATCCCGGATCGTTGCCGATGGATCCGTCGATCGCGACGACGTCGCGGCCGCGGAGGTACTCGTCCTGCATCTTGGCGATGCGGGCGTACTCCTCGCGGGTCATCGTCTTTCCGGAAGAGGCCTGGCCGACGACGTACGTACTCCCCGCGCTCCGTGAGGTGACCTTCGTCTGCACGTTCACGTTGCCGAACTCGGTGATGCGGCACTGCGGCATCTGCTCGGTGAACGCCCGCAGCTCCTCGACCGAAGGATTGTCGTGGACCGTGCGCGCCTGGACCTTCACGTGGGAACTCCTTCGTCGGGTTCGGCGCCCGAAGAGCCGGTCGAAGACGCTCCGAGCGGCCTTATCCTACCCAACGGACCGCGGGATCCTCCTGCGCCGGAACGGACGGACGCACCCAGGCGGTCGCGACGAAGCGGATGGAACTCACCGAGGACGAGCTGATCGCGGCGATCACCCGGCTGCTGTCCGGATCGCAGCCCGGGGTCGTCGTCGGCGTGGGCGACGACGCCGCGGTCATCGAACCAGGACGGGGTCAGCAGGTCCTGACCACCGATCTCCTGATCGAAGGGGTCCACTTCGAGCGCGCGTCGATCTCGCCACACGACCTGGGCGCCAAGGCCGTCACCGTCAACGTCTCCGATATCGCGGCGATGGGCGGCAGTCCTCGCGCCGCGCTCGCGGGGATCGGCCTGGCGCCGGACGTCGAGGCCGCGTGGGTGATGGAACTGTACGGAGGGATGCGCGACGCCTGCGCGGAGTACGCGCTCTCGCTCGTCGGCGGTGACACGAACCGCGCCGATCTCGTCGTGGTGTCGATGACGGTGGTCGGGGAGGTGTCGCCCGGTCGCGCCGTGACGCGTTCGGCGGCTCGGACCGGCGACGCGATCGTGGTGACCGGTGCGCTCGGGGCGGCCGCCGGGGGCCTCGCGCTCTCGCGCGCGCAGCCGGCAGCGATGACCGCCGCGTTGTCGAGCCCCTGGGGACGCGCGTTACTCGACGCCCTTGCGCGACCGGTCGCGCGGGTGGGCGAAGGCCAGACGCTCGCGCAGTCGGGCGCGCACGCGATGATGGATCTGTCGGACGGGCTCGCGAAGGATCTCTCGCGACTCTGCCTCGCGAGCGGGGTGGGCGCCCGCATCGAGCTGGTCGCCGTCCCCGTCGCCGAACCCCTGCGTGCCGGCGCGGCGTCGCTGGGCGTGGATGCGCTCGAGCTCGCCCTCGGCGGCGGAGAGGACTACGAGCTCGTCGCGACGCTGGATCCGACCGACGCCGAGGCCGCCCGCCGCGTGCTCGATGAGCGGTTCGGCGTGACGCTCACGACGGTGGGCACCATCATCGAAGGGGAAGGTCTCGTCGCCGTCGGCGACGACGGGCGCGAGACGCCGCTCGGCTCGAAGGGATGGGACCATTTCGCATGAGCGAGCACGCGCCTCGGCCCCGGGCGCTGTCCGTCGCCGGTTCCGACTCGGGTGGCGGTGCCGGGATCCAAGCAGACCTGAAGACGTTCAGCGCGCTCGGGGTGTTCGGGATGACGGCGATCACCGCCGTGACGGTGCAGAACACCAAGGGTGTCTTCGGATACGAAGCCTTGTCGCCCGAGACGGTGGGCGATCAGATCCGCGCCGTCGCCACCGACATCGGCGTCGACGCGGCGAAGACGGGCATGCTCGCGTCGGCGGCGATCGTCGAGGCGGTGGCCGACGCGATCGCCGAGACCCGGATCTCCAACCTCGTCGTCGATCCGGTCTTCGTTTCCAAGCATGGGCACGCGCTACTCGACGAGGACGCGGTCGGCGCGCTCCGCGAACGCATCCTGCCGCTGGCAACGCTCGTCACCCCGAACCTGCCCGAGGCGGGTGGCCTCGCCGGGTTCCGGGTGGAGACGCGCGAGCAGATGCAAGACGCGGCTCGGGCGATCCTGGCGATGGGCCCGTCCGCCGTGCTGGTCAAGGGCGGGCATCTCGAGGGGACCGATCGCGCCGAGGACCTGTTCCTCGACGGGCGCGACCCTGTGTGGATCGGGGCCGAGCGCATCGACACGCCCCACACCCACGGGACGGGGTGCGTCCTCTCGTCGTCGATCACGGCGTATCTCGCGAAGGGCGAGGGTCTGCTGTCTGCCGTGCGGCTGGGGAAGGCGTTCGTGACCGACGCGATCCGCCACGCGCTGCCGATCGGTCAGGGGATCGGGCCTGTGGACCCCTTGTTCGGGATCCGCCCCGTGTGAACGCGCTCGGGCCCGGGTCAGCCGGCCCGTTGGATCTGCGCTAGCCGGCGCGCTGGACCCGGCCGGCCTTCAGGCAGCTCGTGCAGGCGTTCACACGTTTCGGCGTCCCGTTGACCACCGCGCGCACCCGCTGGACGTTCGGGTTCCACCGCTTCGGAGAGCGGCGGTGGGAGTGGGA
>CAZMNP010000185.1:0-3125 GCA_964567675.1 uncultured Actinomycetes bacterium | reverse complement strand
ACCTCGGACGAGCTGAAGTTGCGCGTCGGCGGCGAGGTCCTTGAGATCCGCGTTTCGGACCGCGAGCGCGTGAGCGAAGCGGCCGGTGCCGCTCTCGGGCTCGGTCCTGGGGGCGGAGGCGTGGACAACAACAGCGGGGTGATCACGGTGCCGGTCGGGAGCGAAGGCACCGCCGTCCTGACGGAGGCGGTACGCCGGCTCGACGAGGCGAAGATCCCGATCGCCGACATCGCGCTGCGGCGTCCCTCACTGGACGACGTGTTCCTTTCGCTCACGGGTCACCTGGCCGAGGGCGACGGCCAAGCGCCGGAGGAAGCGACGGCGGGCGCGCGGAAGGGGCGACGATGAGCGCGACGAACATTCCGGCAACGGCGTCCGGGAGCCGGCTCCGGCACGCGGTCTCCGACTGGATGGTCATGACCAAGCGGAACCTGCTGACCTACATCCGCAAACCCGACCTGCTCGTCTTCTCGACGATCCAGCCGGTGATGTTCGTCCTGCTGTTCGTCTACGTCTTCGGCGGCGCCTTCGAGCGGATCCTTCCCCCCACCGTCTCCTACGTGGACTTCCTCATGCCGGGCATCTTCGTGCAAACGGGGATCTTCGCCGCACTCCAGACGGGCGTCGGACTCGCCGACGACCTGCAGAAGGGTTTGATCGACCGGTTCCGGTCGCTGCCGATGGCCCGGTCGGCCGTCCTTGCCGGACGCACCGCGGCGGACAGCGTATCGGTCGTCTTCCAGTCGCTCCTCATGTTCATCGTGGCCTACGCGGTCGGCTACCGGCTGCACGAGGGCGTGTTGGAAGCGCTTCTCGCGTTCGGGGCGATCGTCGGCGTCGGCTACTCGTTCACCTGGGTGGCGGCGTTCGCCGGCCTGTCCCTGAAGACGATCGAGGCGGTGCAGGCGGCCACGTTCACGATCGTCTTCCCGTTCGTGTTCGTGAGCTCGGCGTTCGTGCCGGTGGACACGTTCCCCACATGGCTCCAGGGGTTCGCGAGCGCGAACCCGGTCACGATCTGGGTCGACACGGTCCGGGTCCTGACGCTCGGCGAGCTCTACACGCAGAGCACCAGTCCGTTGTTCCAGAACGTCAAGCCGCTCGGCACGCTGCTCTGGCAGTCGACGGCGTGGTTCCTGGGGATCCTCGTCGTGTTCTCGACCCTCGGGGTGCGGGTCTACCGCCGGACCTGACGGAGCCGCCCCGCCGGCCGTCAGCGCGCACGGCGCAGCCTCCGCCTGGGCGGGGAACATCCGGTCCCGCGGAGCGGTTGCCATCCATCGTTACAGTGACCCCGCTCCGCGAGAGGAGAGACGCTTTGCCGTTGTTCGGCTTCGAGGGTGACAACGCAAGAGAGAAGGTCATCGTGCTCCTCACGATGTGCTTCGCCCTCGCGATGGCGATGCTCGACAACACCGTCGTCAACGTGGCGCTTCCCACGATCAGCCGCGAGCTCGAAGCGGGCGTCAGCGAGCTGCAGTGGATCGTCGACGGCTACGTCTTGGTGTTCGCCTCGCTGCTGCTGACCGGCGGGATCGTCGGCGATCGCTACGGGCGGAAGAAGACCTTCCTCGCCGGCCTCGTCGTGTTCACGATCGCTTCCCTCGCGTGCGGACTGTCACAGGACACGACGCAGCTCATCCTCGCCCGAGCCTTGCAGGGCCTCGGCGCCGCGCTCCTGCTTCCCGGGACCCTTTCGATCATCACCGTGACGTTCCCGCCGCACGAGCGCGCCCGCGCGATCGGACTGTGGGCCGGGATGTCCGCGCTCGCCCTCGCCCTCGGCCCCACCGTCGGCGGTCTCATGGTCGAGCGCCTCGGCTGGGAGTCCGTCTTCTTCCTGAACGTGCCGATCGGGATCGTCGCGCTCCTGGTCGCGACGCGGACGGTCCGTGAATCGGTCTCCGAGCAGCAGCGGAGCCTCGACCTGCCGGGTCTCGCGCTCGGTACCTCCGCGCTGTTCCTCGTGACCTACGGCCTCATCGAGTCCAACGAGATGGGGTGGACCGACCCGCTGATCGTCTCCTCGCTCGTCGGGTTCGTCGTCTTGCTCGCCGCGTTCCTCGTGTGGGAGATGCGCAACCCGAAGGCGATGATGCCGCTCACGCTGTTCCGGATCCCCGCCTTCTCGGCCGGGAACGCCGTCGCGTTCAGCGTGTCGCTCGGGATGTTCGCGACGTTCTTCTTCCTCAGCCTCTACATGCAGACGATCCGTGGGTACACCGCGTTCGAGGCCGGGGTGCGGTTCCTGCCGATGACGCTCGTGATCATCGCCACGGCCCCCCTCGCGGGGCAGTACGCGCAGAAGCACGGGTCCCGGATCCCGATGACGTACGGCCTGCTCCTCGCTTCGGGCGGCCTCTTCGCGTTGTCGCGACTGTCGGTGGACACGCCCTACCTGTTGATGCTGCCGGTCTTCGCGATCATGGGACACGGCATGGGCGCCACGATGGCGCCGATGACCGCAGCGGTGATGAACGCGGTCGGCCACGAGCGCGCCGGGCTGGGCTCGGCGATGACGAACACCTCTCGCGAGGTGGGCGGCGTCTTCGGGATCGCGCTGCTCGGGACGGTCCTTACCACCCGGCTCCGCGGGGCGCTCGAGCCGGCGCTCGCCCAGATCGGGCTTCCGCCGGAGCAGCAGGCAGCGGTCGCTGCCGCCGCCGGGCGCGGGAGGATCGACCCGGAGCTGCTTCGAACCCTCTCGCCGGAGCAGCGGGCGGCCGTCGCCGAGGCGTTCCGGCAGTCGTTCATGAGCGGGTTCCGGGTCTCGCTGTTCCTCGGGGGCCTCGTGCTGCTCGCCGGGGCGTTCGTCGCGAACCGGTTCATCCCCGGTCGCGCCGCCGCCCGTGAGATTGACGCGGCACGCGGGCGTGAGGTCTCGGGCGAGGCCACGCCCGCGATGGAGTTCTAAGCTCTCCGGAGCGGCGTTCGAAGGTGGGAGGCGAGGACATGACCGATCAGGACGCGGACGTCATCGAGCGGATCGAACAGCTCGCGCACGAGGAGCATTCGCTGTTCGAGAAGGAGTCGCGCAGCGAAGCGTCGACGCGCGAGCGGGCGCGGCTGAAGGAGATCGAGGTCCAGCTCGACCAGTGCTACGACCTGCTCCGGCAGCGACGCGC
>CAZMNP010000184.1:0-10265 GCA_964567675.1 uncultured Actinomycetes bacterium | reverse complement strand
GATCGAACAGCTCGCGCACGAGGAGCATTCGCTGTTCGAGAAGGAGTCGCGCAGCGAAGCGTCGACGCGCGAGCGGGCGCGGCTGAAGGAGATCGAGGTCCAGCTCGACCAGTGCTACGACCTGCTCCGGCAGCGACGCGCCCGGCGCGCCGCGGGGCTCGACCCCGACGGCGCTGCGGTGCGCGATGAGAGCACCGTCGAGGGATACATCGGCTAGCGCGAGGTGCGCCAGGATTCGACCTCTGCGATCATCACGTCGCAGAGATCCGCGGCGTTTCGCGCATCGATGCGCGCGCTGAGCCACACGCCGAACATTGCGGCAGCCAGGACCCGGACACGCCGCTCGACCGGGGATGCATCGGTCTCCCCCGCGGCGACCGCGCCGTCGAGCGACCTGCGGAACGCGGCTTCGAACCGGTCCCGGAAGGCCGCCCCTGCGGTGGTGACGTCCTCGTCGCGGCCGGCGAGCTCGGCGATCGAGTTGATCATGAGGCATCCGCGCTGGGCGTGGGACGGGTCTTCGAGGAACAACTCCTTCAACGCCGAGAAGAAACCCGCGACGCTCGCCAGCTCGGCCGGCCCGCCCTCCATCGTTCGCAGCTTGTCGGTGACGACGTCGTCCAGATAGCGCTCCAGCGCGTTCTCGAACAGGCTGCGCTTGGACCCGTACGCGAGGTAGAGGCTGGATCGGTTCAACCCGGTGCTGCGCTCGATGTCGGAGATGGCCGTGCCCAGGTACCCGCGATCCCAGAACTCCTCCTTCGCGGCGTCCACGACTTCGCGGTCGTCGAACTCTCGGCTCCTCGGCACGCCTAGCCCTCCCACCGGCCTTGGACGAGACGATGTACCCCTCGGTACAGAACCTATGCGCCGCCACCCTCCGCGTCCAGGTCAGACCCGAGAAGCGAGACTTCTGCCGTATGTGATGAACGCAATTGAGCCGGAGCGCAACATCGGCCACCCAATGGAGTACCTTTCGTTGTGAACCGCACGGTAGAGAACGCGCGGGCCTCGGAGGGGCACGTTGGAACTTCGACACTTCAGGTATTTCGTCGCCGTGGCGGAGGAACGCCATTTCGGGCGCGCCGCGGAACGGCTGATGATCGCCCAGCCGGGCCTGTCGCAGCAGATCAAGTCCCTCGAGCGGCAACTCGGTGTCACGCTCCTGGTCCGAGATCGTCGTGGGGCCGTGCTGACGCCGGCCGGCGAGCACTTCCTGCGTCAGGCACGCCTCGTGCTCGAGATCGCCGACCGCACCGTGGAGACCACCAGCCTGATCGGTCAGGGGATGACGGGCATCCTGAAAGTCGGGATCAGCGCCGAGGGGGTGCTTCCACTCGGCAACGAGATCCTGCGCGAGTTCCGCGAGCGCCACGCGAACGTGGACGTCAGGGTCTTCCCCGGGTTCGGACCGACGATCATCGAGGGCCTGACGCGTCGGAGGCTCGACGCGGCGATCGTCCTCGGTCCGTACGAGTCCGACGAGAGTCCACGGTTCCTCGAGTTAGGGAAGGTCGAGCTGCTCGTGGCGCTGCCCAAGGACCATCGAGCCGCGACACTCGAGCGGGTCCCCCGCTCCGAGCTCATGCAAGACCCCTTCCTCGACTGGCCCCGGAGCGCCAACCCCTGGTTGCACACGCACCTGCACGAAGAGCTCTTCGGCCGCGCGGCACATCCTCAGTCCGTCGACGTGACCGAGGCGCCCGAAGCCGGACGGCTCCTCCTCGTCGCTCGCGGCGCCGGCATCACGGTCACGACGTTCCCGCAGGAGCTGGACCTGACCAACGTGGTCTTCCGGCGGCTCGAGGATCCTGTCCCGTTGCTCGATTACGGCATCGCCTGGTTCGAGCCGGCCGCCTCCGATCTCGTCCCGGAGCTGCTCGAGGTGGCGCGTGAGGTTTCGGAGGTTTCGCAGGCACGCCAGCCCACGTAGCGCCGCGACGGGAGAAGCCCGGCTTCTCGGGGATGCGCATTTCTGCAATTGACCTCGAAGGCAACGTGCTCGACCATCGCAGTGGGGCTACCGATCAGCAATCACTCGGGCGAACAACCTATTGAGTTCTTCGGACGCAGGGCGAAGCACGCGACGACCGACGTTGACCGACGACGTCGCGGCCGACCCGACACTCGCCCGTTCAACACCGCCGTTCCAAGCATTGCTCGACGCCGCGTCGGACGCGATGGTCGGCGTTTCCCAGGACGGATCGATCATCATGGCGAACTCGCAGACCGAAGCGGTGTTCGGCTACTCGCGCGACGAGCTGATCGGCCGTCCGCTCGAGATGCTTGTTCCGGACCGAGCGAAGAAGATCCACGCGAAGCACCGCGACCACTTCTTCCTCGAGCCTCGCGTGCGGCCGATGGGCCAGGTCGTGAGCCTGGCGGGTCAGCGCGCGGACGGCAGCGAGTTCCCCGCCGAGATCAGCCTCAGCTGGATCGAAACGCCGGACGGGATCGTCGCCCTCGGCGCGGTCCGGGACGTCACGGATCGCCGTCACCAGGAGGACGAGACCCGGCAGGCCCGAGCACAGGCCGAACGCTCCGCGGCCGAGCTCCAGGATGCGTACCGCGAGCTCCAGTCCTTCAGCTACGCGGTTGCCCACGACCTCCGAGCCCCCCTCCGGGCCATCGACGGGTTCAGCCAGGCGCTTCTGGAGGACTACTCGAGCGTACTGGACGAGGACGGTCAGGGCTACCTCGAGCGGGTGCGGAAGAACGTCCATCGGATGAGCGGCATGATCGATGCGCTCCTGGACCTGTCGCGACTCGTCCGCTCCACGTTCGACCCGACCCATGTGAACCTGAGCTGGCTCGTCGAGGACGCGCTGGCGGCGCTCCGCGACGCCGAGCCCGACCGGGAGGTCGATGCCGTCGTCCAGCGCGGCCTCCTCGCGCGAGGCGACCGAGGCCTGCTGGTCATCCTCATCAACAACCTCGTGTCGAACGCCTGGAAGTTCACGGCGTCCCGGCCGGGAGCGCGGATCGAGTTCGGCGTCGGAGACAAGGACGGCGTCCCGGAGTTCTTCGTCCGCGACGACGGGGTCGGGTTCGACGGCCGCTACGCCGACAAGCTCTTCACACCGTTCCAGCGGCTGCACGGACCCGAGGAATTCGCCGGCTCCGGGATCGGGCTCGCGACGGCCGAGCGCATCGTCCGCCGGCACGGCGGGCAGATCCGGGCGGAGGGCGCCGTGAACCGTGGGGCGACCTTCTACTTCACCCTCGGGCGGGGTGGCGGATGAAAGACGACCCCATCCTTCTCGTGGAGGACAACCCCGACGACGTCGACCTGACCCTTCGGGCGTTCCGGCGACACCACCTCGAGAACGACATCGTCGTGGCGCGTGACGGGGCCGAGGCCGAGGTCCTGCTGTTCGGCGAGGAGCCGATCGCCCCCGCCTTGACCCTGCTCGACCTGAAGCTGCCGAAGCGGGGCGGGCTCGACGTCCTGAAGGCGATCCGGGAGAACGAGCGGACGAGGCTGTACACGGTCGTCGTCCTCACGTCGTCCGTCGAAGAGGAAGACCTCGTCTCCGCCTACGGGCTCGGCGCCAACAGCTACATCCGCAAGCCCGTGGACTTCAACAAGTTCGTCGTGGTGATGCAGCAGGTCGGGATGTACTGGCTGCTCATCAACGAACCGGCGCCGAGGAGCTAGCGATGACCCTCGGCGAGCTCCGGGTCCTGATCGTCGAGGACTCCCTTGAAGACACCGAACTCCTGCTCCGGGACCTCGCGCGCGCCGGGTTCCATCCGGCGCACCGGCGCGTCGAGACCGAGGACGACCTCGCCGCGGCGATGCAGTCGGAGACCTGGGACGTCGTGATCTGCGACTGGGTCATGCCCCACCTCTCGGCTACTCGAGCGATCAAGATCGTGAACGAGGCGGGTTTCGACGGCGTGGTGATCGTGGTGTCGGGCTCGATGGGCGAGGAGCACGTCGTCGGCGCCATGCGTGCAGGTGCTCACGACTACGTCGTCAAGGACAACCTGCATCGCCTCGTCCCCGCGCTGCAGCGGGAACTGCGCGAGGCCGAGATCCGGCGGAGCGCTCGCCGCGCCGAACAGGAGCTGCGGCGACAGGCGCTGATCCTCGACAACATCCACGACGGCGTCATCACCGTGGACCTGGAGAACCGCATGATCGACATGAATCCCGCAGCCGAGGAGCTCACCGGGTACACGAAGGAGGAGCTCCTCGGTCACCAGCCGTTGTTCCTCAGCGGCAGGGATGGGAACGGCGAGGTCGGCCTGAAGGTGGCGATCGCCGAAGGCATGGCCCGGGAGGGACGGTTCCTGCGCGAGGTCAGGATCCAACGCAAGGACGGGAGCCAGCGGGTCTCCGAGCTCATGGTCGTGCCCCTGCGCGACAAGCGGGGCGATCTCCTCGGCGCGGTCGGCGTGAATCGCGACATCACCGACGGCCGGCGCACCGAGGCCAAGCTCCGCGAGACGATCGAGCAGCTCCAGGAGACGGACCGCACGCGGCGGCAGCTCCTGTCCCGTCTGATCTCCGCGCAGGAAGAGGAGCGGCTGCGGATCGCGGGCGAGATCCACGACGATCCCGTGCAGCACCTGTACGCGGCCAACCTTCGGCTCGGGATGATCAAGCAGCAGCTGACGGATCCCAAGCAGCTGGAGATGCATACGAGCGCGCAGACGCTGGTCGAAGGGACGATCTCGCGGCTGCGCCGCATGCTCTTCGAGCTCCAGCCACGCTCACTCGAAACGGAAGGCCTCGGTGCCGCGCTGGGTGAGTACCTGGCCTACGCCAACAACGAGAGCGACACGACCTTCAGCCTCGAGGACCGGCTCACCCTGGAGCTGTCGCAGGACATGCGATCGGTCGCGTATCGCGTCGTGTTGGAGTGCCTGGCGAACATCCGCAAGCATGCCGAGGCCAAGTTGGCAACGGTGACGATCCAAGACCACGAGAACGGGATCCTGTGCAACGTCGTCGACGACGGCCGAGGGTTCACGGTCGCCGTCGCGTCCAAGTACCGGCAGGGTCACCTCGGACTCCCGGCAACCCGCGAGCGCGTGGAGCTCGCCGGCGGGCGTTTCGAGATCAGCAGCACTCCCGGCGAAGGCACCGCCGTCGAGTTCTGGCTGCCGGGCGGCTAGGCCCGGCCGCGCGGGCGACGCCCGGCCGGGCGAGCGGGCTAGGCCCGGCCGGGCATCCCGGCGCGGCGATCGAGATCGCGGAGCGCCTTGCTGAACCGGGCGGTAAGCGTCACGGCGACGTACGCGGCTCCGCTGCCGAGCAGGGTCGCCCTGAGTCCCACCGTCTCGATCAACCAACCGGCGACGAGCACGCCCAGGGGCATCGCGATCCAGGCCGCCGCGTGCGTGGCGCCGAGCACGCGCCCGCGCATCCCTTCGGGGATGCGCTCGAGGAAGACGGTGTGGATCACGGGGTTCAAGGGGCCGGACGCGATGCCGCTCAGGAACTTCGCGCCCACCAGAACGCCGAGCGGCGGGAAGGTCGCCGCCACCGGATACCAGGCGGAGGTGAACAGGAACCCGAAGGTGAACACCCCGCGCCGCGAGAGGCGCTCGCCGACCCCGGCGAACGCCAGTGCGCCGACGACCGAGCCGGCGCCCGCCGCGCCGACGAGCAGTCCGAAGCTCACGGCGCTGCCGTACACCTCCCTCGCGTACACGGGCAACGCCACCATCGCGACCGCGTCGAGCGAGTTCGTCAACGCGACCGTGAGGACCAGCACCGCGAGCGTCCGGTCCCGGCGCAGGAACGCGTAGCCCTCCCGGAGCTCGCGGAGGTACGAGGTGACCGGCCGTTCCGTCGTCTTCGCCGGCCTCGGCACACCGAACGCGATCGCCGCCGCCGAGACGAGGAACGTGGCTGCGTCGATCCAGAGCACGTTCGTCGGCCCCGTCACCGCGATTAGGAGCCCGGCGAACGGCGCGCCCGCAAGCCGTGACCCGCGCTCGACCACGGCGGCCGCACCCGTCGCGCGTTCGTAGCTCCACCCTGCTCGCGCCACCACGTCCGGGAGCAGCGCGGTCCGTGCCGACGATCCCGGTGCGTCGAGGAGCCCGCCCAGGAAAACGAGCACGACGAGCTGCCAGAACTCCAACCCGATCGTCGAGTGCATGAGCGGGATCGCGCCGACGGCTCCCGCGCTCGCGAGGTCGGAAAGGATGCTCGCGCGCCGGTACCCGAGGCGGTCCACGAGCGCTCCCCCGAACAACCCCGAGAGCACCACCGGCAGGAGGGCGGCGAACGCGGTGACGCCGGTCTTCGCCGGGCTCCCGGTGGTTTCCAGGACGAACCAAGGGATCGCGATGAGCGCCGCGACGTTCCCCGTCATCGAGACGGCGTTCGCCGCGAAGAGCGCGAACAGGGGTCCCCGATCCCGCTCGACGAGCGTGTCGGAAGGGGGTGCCGGAGCGTTCGACTCGTCGATCACGCCCTGCGCCTCCGAGGCAGCAGGTGCACGATCGCCTGCACCATCTCCGCGCCCTCGCGAGGAGGCCGCGCCGCCCACCACTCGATGGTCGCTTCGATCTCGTCGTGCATCTCCTTCAGCTCGTCGGCGGTGAGCTGGAGGATCCAGTCGCTCATGTCCGAGGCGTCCACCCACGCCACCGGCCAGCTCGGAGCGTCGGCGACCCACTCGGCCGCTCTCGACGCGTGGGCGATGGCGATCTCACGGCCGAGCGCCTGTTCCGCGGCCACGCGCTCGGGCGTATCGAGGAACTCGACCGTCGACCAGCTCGTGCGCTCGTGCGCGGCGCGCCACCAACGCTGTTTGCCGTCCTCTGCCAGCTCGGGCGCCTCCTCGATGAACCCGTGGGACGCGAGCTGGCGCAGGTGGTAGCTGGCCAGCGCCGGGGAGACCTCGAGGCGCTCCGCCAGGGCGGTTGCCGTGGCCGGACCGTCCGTGCGCAGGTGCCCGAGCAGGCGGAGGCGCAACGGGTGCGCGAGCGCGCGCATCTGGGACGGCTCGGTGAGGCGGAGTGTGCTCGGTTCGGCAGCCATATGCGAAAGGATACTTTCGCAAGAAGCCTTGTGCAACCCCGCGGCGTGCCTGTCCCGAGCGATCGGACCCCGACTATCCGGCGATGGCCGAGACCAACTCGCGGCAGAAGGCCGGGATGTCCTCGACGACCCTGCCCCAGACCAGGTTGCCGTCTCGGAACGCCGGCTCGTCGACCCAGGTCGCCCCGGCGTTGATCAGGTCGTCCTTGATGCCGAGGCTCCCGGTCGCCCGGTGACCCTGGACGATCCCGGCCGAGATCCCGACGAGCCCGGCATGACAGATCAACCCGACGATCTTGTCCTGGTCGTAGGCCTTGCGGACCAGGCCGGTGACCTCCTCGTGGCGACGGAGCTTGTCCGGGGCCCAACCGCCCGGCACGACGACGGCGTCGAAGTCGTCGGCCGAGACGTCCTTGGCCGCGACGTCGCTCGACGCCTTCAGGCCGTTCTTGCCGCGGACCTCCTGCCCGGCCTTGGTGCCGACGATCGTGACGGTGGCGCCCTCCTCGCGGAGGCGCATCACGGTCACCCAGAACTCGAGATCCTCGAACCCCTCCTCGAGGAACATCGCGATCTTCTTCCCCGACAGGCGCTGCTCCATGAAGGGACTCCTCGCTCCGGGCCGGTGTCGAAGCTCTACCGTATCGCCCATGGAGCCGACCTTCTTCGCGACGCCGGCGAAGTTCCGCGCATGGCTCGAGAAGCACCACGACATAACGCCGGAGCTTGTGGTCGGCTTCTACAAGAAGGGCTCGGGCAAGCCCAGCATCACGTATCCCGAGGCGGTGGATCAGGCGCTGTGCTTCGGTTGGATCGACAGCGTCCGCAGGAGCCTCGACGACGAGCGCTACACGAACCGGTTCACGCCGCGCAAGCCTCGGAGCAACTGGAGCGCGGTCAACATCGAACGGGCCAAGGAGCTGATCGACCTCGGCCTCATGCACCCCGTCGGGCGGAAGGCGTTCGACGCGCGGACGGACGATCGATCGGCGATCTACTCGTACGAGCAGCGGCACGCGGCCAAGCTCGACGAGGCGTACGAGCGACGCTTCCGCCGGAACAAGAAGGCGTGGGAGTACTTCCAGGCCAAGGCGCCCTCGTACCGGACGAGCGCCGTCTACTGGGTGATGAGCGCGAAGAAAGAGGAGACGCGGGAGCGACGTCTCGCCACGTTGATCGAGGACTCCGCGCACGGGCGAACGGTCCCGCCGCTCACTTCCCCTCCGAAGAAGCGCTGACGCCCCAGAGCAAGCGTTCCGGGCTTCCCGTGGTTGCTTGATAGCGTGCCCGGATGGGATCGTCACGGGCCCCCGCGGTGCCGCTCATCGCGTTGCTGCTCGTCATCTCCGCGTGCACCTCGACGTCGCCGTCGACGACGCCGGGTGCGTCGATCACCGGATCCCCGTCCGGGAGCACCGGTCCTTCGGGGCCCTCATCTTCGGAGTCGCCGGGCACCGAGTCTCCGGGCGTTGCGCCACCCTCCGGCGAGGCGCCCACGTCCATCACCATCGCGCCGCCGGACGGCGGTTCGTTCCTGGTGCGCGGGTCGTTCCCACGGGTTCCGTCCCCCTGTGTCGACGCGGAACGGCGACGGCTCGTGGCCCGGTACCCGGGGACCATCTGGGTCGAGCGCTCGGAGGACGGCACGCTCGAGCTCCTCGTGACGTTGCCGTTCGAGAAGTACCTCGAGGGCATCGCGGAGGTCCCGGCGTCGTGGCCACGCGCGGCGCTCGAGGCGCAGGCGGTCGCCGCGCGGAGCTACGCGCTCGCGACGACGGGATGGGACGGGGAGCAAGGCGAGACGTTGCCGACCCCGATCTGCGCGACGACTGCGTGTCAGGTGTACCGGGGGATCCCGGTCCCGTTCGAGCCGACGGTCCGCCGCTGGTACGCCGCCGTCCGGCACACGTCCGGCGAGGTGTTGCTGCACGACGGCCGGCCCGCCGAGACCGTGTACTTCTCGACCTCCGACGGGCACACCTACGGCAACGACGAGGTCTTCGGCAGTCCCCCGCTGCCCTACCTGCGACCGGTCGTCGAACGCGACGACGGAGCCTCGGCGGTCTCACGGTGGAGCGTGCGGCTTCCGTTCGAAGACCTCGCGACGTTCCTGCATACCGGGGGCGAGTGGCCACGAGGGGAGGCGATCTCGAGCGTCCGCCTCGAGGGCGGAACCGTCGTGGTCGAGGGAGCCGGCGCCACGCGCTCGATCGACTCGAGCACCTTCCGCGGCGCGGTGAACCTGTGGGCGCCGTGCCTCGACCCTGATCGTTACCCGCCGGCGAGCTCGAAGGGATCCTCGTTGCCGATCACGATCCCGTCGCGATGGATGACCATCTCGTCCGAGCAGGATTCGGCCGTCTTCACCGGACGTGGATGGGGCCACGGCGCCGGCATGGTGCAGTGGGGCGCGTACGGGAAGGCGCTGCGCGGCCTGTCGGCCTCGGACATCCTGGCCTTTTACTACGGTGGGCTGCGGCCCAAGCGCTATCCCGAGCCCGGGCTGATTCACGTGCAGGTGGCCGACGGCCTGACCTCGCTGCGCATCAAACCTTCCGGGCCCGGCGCGGCGCTCGACGGCGAGGTGCTCGGATCCGGCCTCATCTCGATCGGCGGTGGCGACACGCTCACCGTGACGACCGATGGCGACATCTAGCGCGATCGAGCGCGACCTCCGCTCGATCCCTCCGCGTCCGCCGCGCGGTAGGAAAGGAGCACGACGCCCGAACCGAACGCCTTCGTCTCGACGAGTTGCAGCTCGGCCTTGTTCGATTCGTCGAACAGCCGCTTCCCGGTCCCCACGACGATGGGGTAGACCAGGAGCCGGAGCTCGTCGAGGAGGCCCTGCGTGATCAGCGCGCGGACGAGCCGGCCGCTGCCGTAGATCAGGACGTCCTGGCCGTCCTGCTGCTTCAACCCGGTGATCCGGTCGGCGAGCGCGCCGCGGATCAGCGTCGAGTTGTTCCACTCGAGCGGCTCGTTCAGCGTCGTCGAGACGACGTGCTTGGGCAGCGTGTTCATCCGGTCGGCGAACCCGTCCTCGTCGGTCCTTCCCGGCCAGGCCGCGGCGAAGCCCTCATAGGTCAGCTTGCCGAGCAAGAGCGCGTCGCTCGCGAAGAGCTCGTCGTGCTTGAACCTCGCGATCTCGTCGTTCCAGTACGGGCCGGACCACTTCTCCGGCGCCTCCACGACTCCGTCGAGTGCGAGGAACTCCGTCGCGACCACTCGTCTCACGGCGCGCCTCCGTCCTTCCTCAGCGTTT
>CAZMNP010000183.1:0-8640 GCA_964567675.1 uncultured Actinomycetes bacterium | reverse complement strand
GAGAATCCGCACCAGCGTGGCGCCCTCTACGCGGAACGGGAGGGCGCCGGCGTCCTGCGGGGAGCGCGCGTGGTCGTCGAGGGCAAGGAGATGTCCTACAACAACTGGCTCGATGTCGATTCCGCGCACGGGCTCGCCTCGACCCTTCCGCAGACCGCGTGCGTGATCGTGAAACACAACAACCCCTGCGGAGCCGCGGTACGGGGCGATGCCGCCGACGCGTACCGGTCGGCGTTCGAATCCGACACCGTTTCGGCCTTCGGGGGGATCGTGGCGTTCAACACGACGTGCGACGAGGCAGCGGCCGTTGCGATGCGCGAGGTCTTCACCGAAGCCGTCGTGGCCCCGTCGTTCACCGACGGTGCCCTCGCCGCCTTCGCCGCGCGGAAGGGTCTCCGGGTCGTCGAGGCTCCGCTCGCAGGCGCAGGAGGGCTCGAGGTGCGCCAGCTTCCGGGTGGCGCGCTCGTGCAGGACCGCGATCGGGCCGCCGAAGGACGCGAGGAGATGCAGGTCGTCTCGGCTCGCGAGCCGACCGACGACGAGTGGCGCGACCTGCTCCTCGCGTGGCCGGTCGCCGCCCGCGTGCGTTCGAACGCGATCGTCCTGGTGCGCGACGGTGCCACGGTCGGTGTGGGGGCGGGTCAGATGTCTCGCGTGGACGCGTCGTGGCTCGCCGTGCGCAAGGCCGGGGACCGCGCCAAGGGCTCTTCGATGGCGAGCGACGCGTTCTTCCCGTTCCCGGACGCGGTGGAGGTCGGGGCGGACGCGGGCGTGACGGCCGTGATCCATCCGGGCGGCTCGATCCGTGATGAGGAGGTCCTCGCCGTGGCGGAGTCGCGGGGCATGGCCGTCGTGGTTACCGGTCGCCGGCACTTCCGTCACTGAGGGCCGTGCCGGGGCTCGCCCGCCGTTAGGATGTCCGCTCGTGAGCGCCACGATCCTGGACGGAAAGGCGGTGTCCGCGCAGATCCGTTCGGAGATCGCGGGGCGAGTGATGGCGCTCGTCGATCGCGGCGTGCAGCCCGGTCTGGCCGCGGTCCTGGTCGGCGACGACGAGGGGTCGCGGATCTACCTCGGATCCAAGCACAAGGCCTCCGCCGACGTGGGCGTACGGTCGGAACAGGTCGACCTTCCCGCCTTCGTGACCGAGGGTGAGCTCCTCGCCACGATCCGGCGCCTCAACCGCGATCCCGAGATCCACGGGATCATCGTTCAGCTTCCGCTTCCGCGACACATCAGCGAGCTGGCGGTGCAGATGACGATCGATCCCGCCAAGGACGTCGACGGCCTGCACCCGCTCAACGTGGGGCTGATGGTGCGAGGCGACCCTTCGTTCCCCCCGGCGACGCCGTACGGGATCGTGGAACTCCTGCTGCGCAGCGGCATCGAGCTCGAGGGCGCGCAGGTCGTGGTGGTCGGGTACGGCGAGCTCGTCGGCGCGCCGCTCTCGATCATGCTCGCCGAGGATTCGATCCGCGGGAACGCGACCGTCACGATCTGCCATGCGAAGACGCGCGACCTCGTCGAGCAGACGCGCCGCGCCGACATCCTCGTCGCCGCCGCGGGACGGCCCCGGCTGATCACGGCCGACATGGTCAAGCCGGGTGCGGTCGTCGTCGACGTCGGCGTGCATCGCACGGACCACGGGCTCATCGGCGACGTGAAGTTCGACGAGGTCAAGGAGGTCGCCGGCGCGATCACACCCGTCCCGGGGGGCGTGGGCCCGATGACCACGGCGATGCTCCTGCTGAACACGGTCACGGCCGCCGAGGCCCTCGTCGACGCGCGCTGACGTGCCCGCCGGCCGGCTCGAATCGATCGCGCGTTCGGGCCGGTTCGCGGTCACGTCGGAGGTGGTCCCCCCGCGTTCGGCCGATCCACGCACCGTCTTCCTGCAGGCGCGAGACCTCGTCGGGTACGCCGACGCCGTGAACGTCACGGACAACCCGACGGCCACCGCCCACATGTCGCCGTTGGCCGGCGTGGCGGCGGTGGCGCGCGCCGGGCTCGAGCCGACGCTCCAGCTCACGGTCCGGGACCGGAACCGGCTGGCGCTCACCGCGGATCTCCTCGGCGCGTGGGCGCTCGGCGCCCGGAACGTCCTGTGTCTCACCGGGGATCCGCTCTCCGTCGGCGATCACCCCGATGCGACCGCGGTCGTCGACCTCGCCGTCACCGACCTCGTTCGGTTGGCCGCGCAGCTGCGCGCGGAGGGGCGATTGCTCTCCGGCGCCTTGATCGAGGAGCCGCCGCGGTTCTACGTCGGCGTGGCCGACAGTCCGCTGGCCCCGAGCTACGACGCGGGCCGGCTCGAGGCGAAGATCGATGCCGGCGCCTCGTTCGTGATGACCCAGATCACCTACGACCTCGATGCGCTCATGGCCTGGAGCGAGATCGTGCGGACGCGCGGGATCCTCGAGCGCGCCGCGGTGCTCGTGGGCGTCGCTCCGATCCGGGGCGCCGAGCAGGCGCGCTACCTGAGCGAGCACCTTCCGGGAGTCACGGTTCCTCCCGAGCTGATGGCCCAGCTGGAGCAGGCCGGACCCGATGCGGAGGCGCTGGGCGTCGCCGACTGCGTTCGGATCGTCGACGGGCTGCGTGAGATCCCCGGCATCGCCGGCGTCCACGTGATGGGCCTGGGCCGCGAAGCGGTCGTCCGGCGCGTGATCGAGGAGGCCGATCTGCTCCCTCGACCTGTGCCGTTTACCGCGTAGACTTCCGCCGCATCGCTACGGAGGGGGATGACATGGCAGAAAGCGTCACGATCAACGGTCAGCAGTACCTCAAGCGGAACCCACTCGGGGTACTCGGGCTCACGATCATCACCTTGGGGATCTACGGGTTCTATTGGTTCTACAAGGTGAACGAGGAGATCAAGCGGTACACGGGAGACGAAACCATCAGTCCGTCCAGGTCGCTCCTGGCGGTGATCCCCGGTTTCCTCCTGATCGTTCCGCCCTTCATCGCGTACTACAACACGGCGAACCACGTCATGCGGCTCCAGGAGCGGCACGGGATCGCCTCACAGATCTCGCCCGTGCTCGTCGTCATCCTCGGGCTCGTCATCTGGATCGGGATGGCGGCGTACGTCCAGGAGCACCTGAACCGCGTGTGGGATGCCGCAACGACGCAGCGGGCCGGGGCGGCCCCTCCCGCGCCCACTCCACCCGCGTCCCCGCAGCCGCCGATGCCTGTCGGGTAGCAGTTCCGACGCGAAGGGTAGGCGCCTAGCCGCGTTCTTCGATCGGGACCCACGTCTGGTCGCGCGGCCCGACGTATTCGGAGCTCGGACGGATCACGCGGTTGTCCGCATACTGCTCCCGAACGTGCGCCGTCCAGCCTGCCATCCGGGCGAGCGCGAAGATCGGCGTCATGAGGTCGGTGGGGATCCCGAGCATGTGATAGACGCTCGCGGCATAGAAGTCGACGTTCGGGTTCAGGGACTTCTCGCTCATCGCCACCCGCTCGACCTCCTCGGAGATCTCGTACCAGTGCAGGTCGCCGTGGCGCTCGCCCGTCTCGCGGGACAGGCGCTTGAGGATCCGCGCGCGGGGGTCGATCGTCTTGTAGACGGCGTGACCGAACCCCATGATCTTCTCCTTGCGGGCGAGCCGGTCCTGCACGTAGGCCTCCGCGCGATCGGGTGTGCCGATCTCCTCGAGCATCTTCATGGCCTCCTCGTTCGCCCCTCCGTGGAGCGGGCCCTTCAGCGCGGCGATCGCGCCGGTGATGGCCGAGTGGATGTCGGCGAGCGTCGAGGCGATGATCCGGGCCGTGAACGTCGAAGCGTTCATCGTGTGGTCGGCGTAGAGCGTGAACGTGGTGTCGAGGGTGTCGGCGTCCTCCTGCGACGGCTCGACGCCGGTGAGCATGTACAGGAAGTCGGCCGCGTGGGGGAGCTTGAGGTGCGGGGGCACGACCTCCTGGCCGGTCCGCAGCCGGTGGTACATCGCGAGGAACGTGGGTGTGCGCGCGATCAGCCGGAGCGCCTTGCGCTCGTTGGCCTCAGGGGAGGTGTCCCAGCCGTCGGGGTCGTACGCCGAGGCCGCCGAGACGCTCGTGCGGAGCATCGACATCGGCGAGGTCTGCTGTGCGAGGGTCGACATGAGGCCCGTGATGAACAGCGACGGATCGCGCTGTTCGACCATGAAGTCGTCGAGCTCGTCCAGCTCGGCCTGAGTGGGTAGGCGCAGCCGGTGCAGGAGGTGGACGACCTCCTCGTACGTGCACCGTTCCGCGAGCTCCTCGATCGGATAGCCGACGTACCAGAGCCGGCCCTTCTCGCCGTCGATGTCCGAGACGCGCGTCTTCGCGGCGACGATCTCGCGAAGGCCTTTCTCGGTCACCGGTGACTCCCTCGTCGGGCCGGGCGGCGGGTTCCGGCCACTATCCTTGCCGGGACCGAGCCTACCGCGCCCGCGCGAACGCGGGCGTCCGGGTTCCCTCTCGAGCACTGGAGGCGCGCGTGGCGTACCGGGTGACCCTGATCCCGGGCGACGGCGTCGGGCCCGAGCTCATCTCGGCGGCTCGTCGCGCGATCGAGGCGACCGCAGTCCCGATCGAGTGGGACGTGCAGGAGGCCGGATCCCAGGTCGCCGAGCGCGAGGGGTCGCCCCTGCCCGAGCGCGTTCTCGACTCGATCAGGGCCAACCGCGTCGCTCTGAAAGGGCCGGTGACCACCCCAATGGGGACCGGGATGAGGAGCGTCAACGTCGCGCTCCGGGTGGCGCTCGAGCTCTACGCGGCGGTGCGGCCGTGCCGGTGGTATCCGGGCGTTCGTTCCCGGTACGAGGGCGTGGACGTGACGATCGTGCGTGAGACCACCGAGAACAGCTACACGGGCATCGAGTTCGAATACGACGCCCCCGAGACCGCCGACCTGATCGCGTTCATCCACCGGACGACCGGCAAACGGGTGCGCGAGGACTCCGGCCTGTCGATCAAGTCAATCAGCGAGGGCGCAAGCGAGCGCATCGCACGCTTCGCCTTCGTCCACGCGAGAGCGCACGGCCGGAGGAAGGTCACGGCCGGGCACAAGGCGAACATCATGAAGTTCTCCGACGGCCTGTTCCTGGAGGCCGCCCGCCGGGTCGCCGCCGAGAACCCGGACGTCGCGTTCGAGGACCGGATCATCGACAACCTCACGATGCAGCTCGTCCAGCGCCCCGAGGACTACGACGTGCTCGTGCTCCCGAACCTGTACGGCGACATCCTGTCCGACCTGTGTGCCGGTCTCGTCGGTGGTCTGGGGCTCGCGCCCGGCGCGAACTTCGGGGATCGCATCGCCGTGTTCGAGGCCACCCACGGAAGCGCGCCTCGGTACCGGGGGACCGATCGGGCGAACCCGATGGCCCTGATGCTCTCGGGCGCCATGATGCTCCGCCACCTCGGCGAGGTCGAGGCCGGGGACCGGCTCGAGGCGGCAGTCGCGGGGGTCATCGCCGAGGGCCGGACGGTCACGTACGACCTGAAGCCGGCGCGAGACGATCCGGGCGCCGCCGGTACGTCGGCGGTCGCCGACGCCGTCGTCGCATGGCTCGCCACCGAACCTCGGTAGGATGACGCCGATGCGCGTGACCGTCGTCGGAAGCGGCTTCGTCGGGCAGACGACGGCGATGCGCGTCGTCGAGCGCGGTCTGGCCGAGGTCGTCCTGATCGACATCGTCGAGGGGTTGCCGCAGGGTCTGGCGCTCGATCTGAAGGAGTCGTCCCCGGTCGTGGGGTTCGAGCCCGCGATCACCGGCACGAACGACTACGCGGACACGTCGGACTCGGACGTGGTCGTGATCACCGCAGGGTTCCCACGCCAGCCCGGGATGAGCCGGATGGACCTGCTGGGCAAGAACGCCGGGATCGTCCGCGAGGTCGTCGAGCGGATCGCCCCCGGCTCTCCGCAGGCGATCGTGATCGTGGTGACGAACCCGCTGGACGAGATGACCTTCCTCGCCGCCGATGTGTCGGGCTTCCCGAAGGAGCGCGTCATCGGCATGGCGGGGGTCCTCGATTCGGCGCGGCTCCGCTCCTTCATCGCCGAGGAGCTCGGGGTTTCCCCGCTGGGGGTCGAGGCGATGACACTGGGCTCGCACGGCGAAGCCATGGTTCCGCTCCCTCGTCACGCCACCGTCGACGGGAAGCCGTTGGCCGAGCTCGTCGACGAGCCGACGCTCGAACGGCTCTACGCGCGGACGCGCGACGCGGGTGCTGAGATCGTGGCGTTGCTCAAGAAGGGCAGCGCCTACTACGCCCCCTCGGCCTCGGTCGCCAAGATGATCGAGGCCATCGCCGGTGCCCCCGAGGTGCTCCCCGTGTGCGCCTGGTGCACGGGGCAGTACGGGATCGACGGCGTATACGTCGGGGTCCCGGTCCGCCTGGGTCGTGGCGGTGTCGATGAGATCGTGGAGCTCGACCTCAACGAGGACGAGCTCCAGCGGCTGCGGGCTGCCGCCGAGGGGATCCGTGCCAAGTGCGCGGATCTGGCGAAGCTCTAAGGCCTCTCGGGTTCCGGGCCGACGCCGGCGGACTGGCGCAGGCGCCCCTGGCTGCGCCGGCGGACCCACACGAAGCTGAGGGCCCCACCCGTCGCAAGCAGGATCCCGCCGGCGGCGGAGATCCAGATCCCCTGGTCGACCTCGACGCGCAGCGCCCGCTGGAACTCCTCCCGCAGCTGCTCGCGGACGACGTCCTCGGGGAGCTCGAGCTGGGCGGCGAGCCGCTCGGCAAGGAGATCGACACCCTCTCCGCCGCCGAAGCGCTCCTCGGCGCGGACGGCGTCGGCGACCGGGAGGGCGAAGCCGGCGAGGCCGAGGATCACCAGTGCGACCGCGAGGCTCCGGCCGACCGCGTCCGAGCGGGAGAGTCGCATCGCCAGCATCGCCAGAAGGGCCGCGACGGCGCCGAGGAACACGGCCTTGCCCTCCCAGACGTCCGTCCCGCGCACCGTGACGTCGACGACGCGTTCGATGTCCGCGGGGAAGCCGATGATCACCCAGTCCGCGGTTGCGCCGTAGCCGGAGGCGACGGCGCCGACCGCGAGGCAGAGGAACCCCGCGAACCGGAGCTTCGTGGGCCGCGCCGTCGAAAGGATCTCGCGGGACATCGGGTGCATCCTCTCACCGCCATGGCACGGTCGGAAGCAGCGTCCGCCGTAAGACGCTGCGAGGCAGCGGCGATAGCATGAGATGCGCGATGGCCGAAGTGCGTGAGATCGACGCGGAGGAGATCACTCGCGTCGTCCGCGAGCTCTGCATGGAGATCTGCTACAAGGTCCCCGAGGAGATGGTCGAGCTCGTCAAGCGGGCGCGCGAGAAGGAGGAGTCTCCGCTCGGCCGTCAGGTCCTCGACCTGATCATCCGCAACCAGGACCTGGCCGCCGAAGGCGAGTATCCGTACTGCCAGGACACCGGGTACACGGTGATCTTCATCGACATCGGGCAGGACGTGCACGTGTCGGGCCTCGACCTATACGACGCCGTGAACGAAGGGGTTCGGCAGGGCTACACGGACGGGTATCTCCGCGGCTCGATCGTGCGCGATCCGCTGTTCGACCGCCGCAACACGGGCGACAACACGCCCGCGTTCATCCACACGAACATCGTTCCCGGCGACCAGATCCGGATCCAGGTGGATGCGAAGGGCGCGGGCTCGGAGAACATGGGCAAGCACGCGATGCTCAAGCCGGCCGACGGGCTCGAGGGCGTGAAGCACTTCGTCCTTCGCGCGGTCGCCGAGTCCGGGCCCAACGCCTGCCCGCCGGGGATCATCGGCGTGGGGGTGGGCGGCAACTTCGAGATGTCGGCGGTCATCGCCAAGCGCGCACTGATGCGCAAGGTCGGCCAGCCGAACCCGGACCCGCAGATCGCCGAGCTCGAAGCCGAGCTGTACGAGAAGTGCAACGCGCTCGGGCTCGGGCCGGAGGCGCTCGGCGGCACGCAGACGGTGTTGGCGGTGCACGTCGAGACGATGCCCACCCACATCGCCTCGCTCCCGGTCGCGGTCAACATCGAGTGTCATGCGCATCGGACGGGGACGCGGGTGATCTGAGGTGCCGGTCGAGGAGCTCGACGACGGACGCAAGCGCATCCGCGCCCCGCTCTCGGACGATGATGTCCGGCTGCTGGCGATCGGGGACGTGGTGCTCGTCAGCGGGAAGATCTACAGCGCTCGCGACGCCGCGCACAAGGTCATGATCGAGATGCTCGACCGGGGGGAGCCGTTGCCGTTCGATCCGGCCGGCCAGATCGTCTACTACCTGGGTCCCACCCCCGAACGCCCCGGCAACGTGATCGGCGCGGCCGGCCCGACCACGGCGAGCCGGATGGACAAGTACACGCCGCCGCTGCTCGAGCTCGGCCTGAAAGGCATCATCGGCAAGGGCGGCCGGGGACCGATGGTGCGCGACGAATTGAAGAAGCACACGGCCGTGTACATGGCGGCGCTCGGCGGTGGCGGCGCCCTCGCGGCGCTCACGGTCCGTTCGCAGGAGGTGATCGCCCTGGCCGAGCTCGGGACCGAGGCGATCCGCGTCCTGGAGGTCGAGGACTTCCCCGTGTGGGTCGTGAACGACTGCGAGGGCCGCGACTACTATCAGGAGACGGTCAAACCCTGGCGGCGCAACGACCTGCTGCCCGAGGACCTGCGGCT
>CAZMNP010000182.1:0-3775 GCA_964567675.1 uncultured Actinomycetes bacterium | reverse complement strand
CCGGGCACCACCCCCAGGGTGAGGACGCCGAAGATGGCCCAGTCGATGTGGCCGAGCGCCCAGTGCACGATCGTGCCGGGGACGACGAGGGCCGCGATCACGACGAGCGACGTCCCCAGGGCCCGCTTCAGGGGCATCCCGATGACGACCGTGAGCAACGGGACCATCACGATTCCCCCTCCGACTCCGAGCAAACCGGACACGAACCCGGCGACCGCCCCGATCGCCGAGTACTTCCATCCGGGCGTCGCGCCCTTCACCCAGGCGATCGCGGGCTCGCGGCCGCGCATGACCTCGACGCCGGTCCACGCCATCAGCACGGCAGTGATGACGAGGAGCAGGTGCGCGTTCACGAGCTCGGTGAGGAACGCCCCCCCGATGGCGCCGGCGATGCCGGGCGGGATCGCCCACCTCGCGGCGCGAAAGCTCACCTCGCCGGCGCGCGCGTACGTGTAGGCGCCGACGAGGGAGGTCGGCAGGATCACCGGAAGCGGTGTCGCGACGGCCTGGATCGCCGTGCCGCCGAGCAGGACGTTCACGGCGGGCGTCGTCACGACACCACCGCCGACCCCGAACAACCCCGACAGGACCCCCGCAACGAACCCGACGAGGATGCCGAGCACCGCTTGGAGAAGCGTCAACGAAGCTGCTCCACGGCGCGCTCGATCACCTCGCGCTCGCCGCGGTAGGCCGCGCGCTTGGCAGCCCGGCGTAACGGGAACCAGCGCACGTCCTCCATCTCCTCGTCGTGGTTCGAGACGTCGCCGCCTGTCGCCAGCATGAGGAAGAAGCGCACCTGCTTGCGCACGCGCACGCCCTCCCAGACGTAGAAGTAACGGATCGTTCCGAGATCGCCCTCGATCTCGGCCTCGAGGCCCGTCTCCTCCAGGACCTCGCGAACCGCCGCGGCTTCCGGCGTCTCCTCGGGCTCGACCGCGCCCTTGGGGAGGCCCCACACGAGATCGCCGCGACGGGTCCGACGAGCAGCGAGGCAGATCTCTATGCCCGCGTCACCGCTGCGGTACACCACGCCGCCGGCCGATACCTCGTTCCGCGTCTGCATCAGCGCCGGAGGGCCGGAACCCTCTCTCTATACTTGGCGCCCGTGCTGGACCGGATCATCGAATTCCTCCGCCCGTTCCTCGAAGCCCCGTGGGGATATCTCGTGGTCGGCGCCGCGACGTTCCTGGAGAACTCGATCGGCGCGGGCGTCATCGTGCCGGGAGAGACGATCGTCATCCTCGGCGGAGTCTACGCGGGGCTCCACGAGCTCTCGCTGCCGTTCGTCACCACGGTCGCCGTCGTGGGTGCGGTCCTCGGTGACAACGTCGGGTACTGGATCGGCCGGCGGTTCGGACGAGGGTTCCTGCTCCGCCACGGCAGGAAGCTGTTCGTCACCCCCGAGCGGCTCCTCGCCGCCGAGGGCTACTACCGGTTGCACGGCGGCAAGACCGTCTTCCTGGGACGGTTCGTGCCCGTCGTCCGGAGCGTGGGTTTCATCCTGGCGGGGGTCGCCCACATGCCCTGGAAACGCTTCCTCGCGTACGACGTCGCCGGGGCGCTGATCTGGGGGGTGGGTCATACCTTCCTGGGATACGTGCTCGGGGCCAGCTACGAACGGTGGGAGCGCTACGCCACCCCCGTGGGACTCGGATTGCTGGTCGTGCTTCTTTTCCTCATCGGGGCCTCAAAGTTTCGCTCCGCGCGCCGAAAAGGAGAAGAGGACATCCAAGGGCTCGGGACCGATCTCGAGCCTGAGACTCCGCGCGACCAGGGGGACTGATCGAACTTGGACGTTACCGACCTGCTCCGCCACACGGTCGAGGTGGGGGCCAGCGACCTGCACCTGAAAGCCGGCAACGTTCCGTTCGTCCGCGTGGACGGCGATCTTCAGCCGGCACCGTTCCCCGCGCTGTCGTCGAACGACACGGTGGGCGCCGCGATCGGCATCATGCCCGAGCACAAGCGCAAGGAGTTCGAGCTCTGCAGCGAGGCGGACTTCGGCCACACGGTGCCCGGGGTCGGCCGCTTCCGCGTGAATGTTTTCCGTCAACGAGGGATGGTCGGACTCGCGATCCGACGGGTGCGCTCGGACGTTCCGACGATCGAGGAGCTGTTCCTCCCGCCCGTGATGGCGGAGCTGGCCGACTCGTCACGCGGCCTCGTCCTCGTGACCGGACCGACCGGCACGGGCAAGACGACGACGATCGCCTCCATGATCGGTCACATCAACCGGAGTTGGCGGCGGCACATCGTCACGATCGAGGACCCGATCGAGGTCGTGCACGACGACGACCGATCGATCATCCAGCAGCGGGAGATCGGTCTCGACACGGACTCCTACGCGGCCGCCCTGAAGCACGTGATCCGTCAGGACCCCGACGTGATCTTCGTGGGTGAGATCCGCGATCCGGAGTCGGCGCTCTCGGCGATCCAGGCTGCCGAGACCGGTCATCTCGTCATCAGCACGCTCCACACGATCGACGCGACGGAGACGATCAACCGTCTGCTCGACCTGTTCCCACCCATACAGCAACGCGAGGTCCGCACGTCGCTCGCCGGTGCGCTCCGCGGCATCGTGTCGCAACGACTCGTCGTGCGCGCGGACGGCAAGGGCCGGATCCCGGCCGTCGAGGTCCTCGTCGCGAACGGACGCATCTACGATCGGGTCGTGGACCCCGACGCAACGGTTGAGATCCGCGACGTCCTCGCCGAAGGCGGGTTCTACGGCATGCAGACGTTCGACCAGGCACTCGTGAAGCTCGTGCAGGATGGGCTCGTCAGCGAGGAAGATGCCCGTCGCGCGTCGACCACGCCCCACGACTTCGTGCTCGCGCTCCGCGGAACGATGGATCGCGGGACCGCCGCGGCCGTCGGCTAGGTCTTCGAGCGATCGACGTCGGTTAGGACTCCTCGCCGGAGGCGCGCCGCGCCGCGCGTTCCATCGGATGCCGCCGATACCCGAACGGTATGGCGAGCCCCAGGTAGACGGGGACGAACAGCGGACCCCACACCATCGACTGCCGGACGTGATGCCGCTCGTGCTCCAAGAGTCGGCCCTCGAGCGGCCGCGCCGAAAGGATCACGAAGCCGACGGTCATCGCCGATCGATGCATCCTCGCGAGCAGCCACGTGAGGCCTCGTTCGGTTCGGTCGAAGACGATCGCGCCGCCGAGGATCCTCGGCGTCTGGAACGTGAGGGCTCCGAGCGCGAGACCGAGCAACGTGTTCGGAAGTGACCACACGAAGCCGAGAAGGTCGAGCGGCCGCACGGAGCGACCGTACCGCAGCGGGCCGGGGGTATCCTGACCCGGACATGGCCGATCGCTCGGGTTCCGACGACGGCGCCCACCTCGAGGTCCCTTCCGTCGCCAAGGAACTGGGCGAACGCTTCCGTCTGGCCGGCCACGAGCTCTACCTGGTCGGCGGCATCGTGCGGGATCTCCTCCTCGGCAACGTTCGAGAGGAGGCAGACCTGGACCTCGCCACGGATGCGCTGCCGCGTGAGACCACGAAGATCCTGCGTGGTTGGGCGGACCGGCAGTACCTCGTCGGCGTCAAGTACGGAACCGTCGGCGCCCGGCGCGCTGATCTCCTGTTCGAGATCACCACGTTCCGCAAGGAGGTCTACGCGGAGGAGCACCGCAAGCCCGCGGTGACGTTCGGCGACGACGTGGAGACCGACCTGTCCCGCCGGGACTTCACGGTGAACGCGATGGCCGTTCGCCTACCCGAAGGGGAGTTCATCGACCCGTTCGGCGGGGTGAAGGACCTC
>CAZMNP010000181.1:0-4041 GCA_964567675.1 uncultured Actinomycetes bacterium | reverse complement strand
CCCGGCTGGATCGAGGACGCGCTCCGGCGAGCGACGGGTTTGAAAGAAGCCGTTGCTAGGATGGCCGGGTGATCCGTTCCCGTCTGCGCGTGCGCACGTTCGCCATGCTCGCCGTCGTTCCGATCGCGCTCGCCGCGTGCGACGGATCCGGTGCCCCGGCCGCGAGCGTCGGGTCCGCGCAGATAAGTCACGAGCAGCTCACCTCGGATGTCTCCTCCTACCGCTTCCTCGCCAGCCTGTCCGGCGCGCCGTGCGGCTCCCCCGTTCAGGGTGAGACCCAGGACGCCGCGTGCACCCGGTTCGCACTCACGAACGACATCCAGGAGGAGTTCGTGAAGGCATACGCCCTGGCGAACGACGTCGCCGTCCCTCACGCCGACGTGACGGATGCGATCGTGCAGCTCGAGACCAACCTCGGCGGTGAGGATGCGCTCGAGGCTCAGCTGTCCGGCGAGGGCCTCACGCGCAACGACCTGCAGCTGCTCGCGGCGCGGCTCCTCTTGTTCGGCGAGGTCCAGGGGGCGATCGTCGCCGACCGGCTGGACGATGCCACCCTCATGGAGATCTACGAGCTGGACAAGCCGCAATTCACGACGGTCGAGGTCTCCCACATCCTGCTCGAGACGCAGAAGGCGGCCGAGGACGTGGCGGCCCAGGCGACGCCGGAGAACTTCGCGCGCCTCGCGCGCACCCGCTCGGTCGATCCCGGCTCGGCACCATCGGGCGGGAGCCTTGGCTCCTACTCCGAGCAGCAGTTCCGCTCGGAGTTCGACCCCACGTTCGTCGAGGCGTCGCTCGCGTTGGAGCCAGGCGACGTCTCGGGCGTCGTGCAGACCACGTTCGGGTTCCACGTCATCTACCTCGCGAGGCGAGACGTGGCGTCGTTCGAAGACGTGCGCGAGCAGATCTCGGCCCAACAGAGTGCGCAGGTGTTCCAGACGTGGTTGGACGAGCAGTACGGGACCGTTGACGTCGAGGTGAACCCGCGGTACGGCCGCCTGGACGTCGCGACCGGCGAGGTCGTCGCCGTGCGGAGCACCGAGGACGGCGTCGTCACCCCGACGATCCCTCCCTCGCCCGTCCCGTGACGGACGAGGCGGTCGACCCGGTCCTCGCGCACGTTCCGGAAGGACCCGTCCCGTCGTCGCGAGCGGGTGAACGGCTGCTCGATCTCGTCCGCGTGATGGCGCGCCTCCGCGGACCCGAGGGCTGCCCCTGGGACCTCGAGCAGACGCACCGTTCGCTCGCGCGGCACCTCCTCGAAGAGACGCACGAGACGCTCGAGGCGATCGACGCCGACGACCGGGATCTGCTCCGCGAAGAGCTCGGCGACGTCCTGCTCCAGGTCGTGTTCCACGCGCAGATGGCGGCCGACGACGGCGCATGGGACGTCGACGACGTCGCCGAGGGCATCGTGCGGAAGCTGATCCGACGCCATCCACACGTCTTCGGCGACGTCGAGGTCTCCGGTGCCGACGAGGTGCTCGTGAACTGGGAGCGCATCAAGGCCGACGAGAAGGGGGAGAAGCCGCTCGAGGACGACATCCCCGAGTCGCTGCCCGCGCTCGCGCGTGCTGGCAAGGTGCAACGACGCGCCGGAGGCTGGGGGTTCGAGTGGCGTTCGGTGGACTCCGCCCTCGAGGCGCTCAAGGAAGAGGTGGGCGAGCTCGAGGCGCACACGGACGCCGACAACGCGGAAGAGGAGATCGGAGACGTGCTGTTCGCCACGGTCGCGGTCGCGCGCAGGCTCGGCGTCGATGCGGAGAGCGCGTTGCGGCGGACGACGCGGGGCTTCGCCGAACGGTACGAGCGGTTCAACGAGCTCCTCCACGAACGCGGGGAGTCGCTCGAGGATCTCTCCGAGACCCAGATCCGCGCTTTGTTCCGTCAGGCTCGATGAGCTCGCCCGACCTCGCGACGCGGATCCGCGACTTCGAGCGCGAGCTGGAGCTTCGCTGCTCGACCGTGACCGAGCCGACCTCGTTCGGAACCGCCTTCCTGAACCTGGACTTCCCGCTCCGCTACGACTCCAACTTCGTGTGGGTCGACCGGCCGCTCCGAGGGGTCGATGCGGACACGCTCGCCGCCGACGCGGATCGCGTGCTGGGGGAGCACGGCCTCGCACATCGCAAGCTCTATGTCGACGACGACCTGCACGGGAGCCGCCTCGCCGCGGCGTTCCTCGACCTCGGGTGGTCGGCCGAGCGGTTGCTAATCATGGCGCAGGTCCGTGAGCCCGAACACCGGCCCGCGGCCGAGGTCTCGGAGCAGGGCTTCGCCGAGGCTCGCCCGTTCCTCGAGCTTGTCCTTCGACGCCAGCCGTACGCCGACAGCGAGGAGGCCGTTCGGCAGCTCACCGACATCCGCGCCGTGTACGAACGCGAGGCCGGGGCCCGGTTCTTCGTGGCCGACGTCGACGGGCAACCGGCGAGCGTCTGCGAGCTCTACGTTCTGGGTGACGTCGCACAGGTCGAGGACGTGAACACGATCGAGGAGTTCCGAGGTCGCGGACTCGGGAGCGCCGCCGTCCTCGCCGCGGCCGCCTCGGCACGAACGCACGGCTGCGACGTCGTGTTCCTCATCGCCGACGACGCCGACTGGCCGAAGGATCTCTACGCGCGACTCGGGTTCGACCCGGTGAGTCGGTTCTGGTCGTTCGTCCGCACGCCGAGCTAGGCGGGCCTGGCGTAGACGGCGAGGTCCCAGGCGAAGCGCCGGGTCTCGCGTCGGACCGGCACGAAGCCTTGCGCGCGCACGCGCGTGTCGATCCGCTCGACGTCGTGGATGTAGACGCGGAAGCCGGCGTACCGCTTCCGCCGGAGGCGGTACCACAGGTTCGACACCGCCGTGAGAACGCGGCCGAACGCGCCCGCGACTCCTTCGGACCTGGGAACGGTGAACGCGTAGACGGAGCCGGCGGCCGCGAGCGATCGCTCGAGGAGCGCGTTCACGTCCGGGTAGCAGCAGAAAACGCGGTTCAGGACGACGACGTCGGCGCTCGGAAGGTCGAGCTCCGCCGCGTCGCCGACCTCGAACGTCGTTCGATCGCCCACCCCGCGCTCCTCAGCCAGCCGCCGCGCCTCCTCGATCGCTTTCGGCGACAGGTCGAAGCCCCGCGCGCTCGTCGCGCCGTGGCGCACGGTCTCGATCGCCAGGTCCCCGATCCCGCAGCCGAGATCGAGCACGCTGCGTTCCCGGAGCCCGGCCTGCTCGAGCGCGTCGAGCAGGGAGACGGTGACCTTGGCAGCCGTCGGACGGCGCCTCGCCTCCTCGGACCAGTGATCCACCCAGTCGTCGAAGCAGCAGTGTTCGTCGTCGTCCATCACACGAGCCTACTCGGCGGGCGGCGCGGGCCAGATTCACGTTCCGGCCTCCACCCGGCACTACAATCGCCCTCATGTCCGTGATCGACGGCGTTCACGCGCGCGAGATCCTCGATTCCCGGGGCAATCCGACCGTCGAGGTCGACGTCCTGCTCGACGACGACGCCTTCGGCCGTGCGGCCGTCCCCTCCGGGGCCTCGACCGGCGAGCACGAGGCGCTCGAGCTCCGCGACGGCGAACCATCGCGCTACGGCGGCAAGGGCGTCCGCAAGGCCGTCGGCAACGTCGTCGAGGTGATCGCTCCGGTGCTCATGGGCGAGGAGGCGCTCGACCAGCGCGCCGTCGATCGCATGCTGCTCGACCTCGACGGCACGCCCGACAAGTCGAACCTCGGCGCGAACGCCATCCTCGGTGTCTCGCTCGCGGTCGCGCACGCGGCGGCCGATTCGCTCGGCCTTCCGCTGTACCGCTACCTCGGCGGGCCGAACGCCCACGTCCTTCCTGTCCCGTTCATGAACGTGATCAACGGCGGCGCGCACGCCGACAACGAGCTCGAGCTGCAGGAGTTCATGCTCGCGCCGGTCGGTGCGGCCTCGTACGGCGAGGCGGTCCGCTGGTGCGCCGAGATCTACCACGCGCTGCGGACGATCTTGAAGGACAAGGGCCTGTCGACCGGCGTCGGCGACGAGGGCGGGTTCGCGCCCGAGATCGCCACGGC
>CAZMNP010000180.1:0-11040 GCA_964567675.1 uncultured Actinomycetes bacterium | reverse complement strand
GTCAGGCCGGGCAGGCGGGGGCCTCCAGCCCGATCGCTCCGAGTGCCGCGCGGGTCGCCTCGATCAGCGCTTCGACGTCCGCGGCGAAGTCCGGCGGCAGCTCGGTCTCGGCGAGGTCGGCCTCGACGCGCTGCTTGGTTTCGAGCAGGCCGGCGGCCGCTTCTCGGTCCCGGACCTCGGTCGCCGCGGCGATCACGTGAAGGGTCTCGTGGGACCGGTCCAGGAAGTTCGCCTCGGCCTCGGCCCGGTCGGTCGCGGTCCGAAGGTCGCACAGGCCGCGGACGGTCCCGGTGGCCGCCTCGGCCGTGACCGGCCCGAGGGCGCCCGACGGGGGGGCCGAAGGGCCATCGCTCCCGCCGCCGTTCGATCCGCATGCCGGGGCGACCAGCGCGGAGGCGAGCAGCGTCGCGACGATGAGCCGGGGCACAGGACCATCTTCCCATCGCCCCTTCGATCGCCGGTCCTCACAGGCGACCGATCGCTCGTCCTCAGTCGGCGGGCGCGACCGCCCCTTCGAGCTGGAGGAGGAACTGCTTGCGCCATTCCTGCCCGCCGTACTTGCCGATGCCGCCGACGGATGGCACGACCCGGTGACAGGGGACGACGACCGGGATCGGGTTGTCGTGGAGCGCGTTCCCGGCGGCTCGAGCCGCCCTCGGGCTCCCCGCGACCTTCGCGACCGTGCCGTAGGTCGACACCGAGCCGAACGGGATCCGGGCCGTGGCCTCCAGCACCCGGCGGAAGAAGCCCGGCGGCGTCAGTGCCCAGTCGACCTTGGTGCGGAACCCGCGGAGGCGGCCCTCGAAGTAGGCGTCGAGCTGCCGCCGCACGGCATCCGTCATCGATGCGGACTCGAGCACGCGGGGCGAGAGCGCCGCCGAGAGCTCGTCGAGCACGTCGTCCTGCCGCTCCTCGGGGAACGCGACGCGCACGAGGCCCTCACGCGTCGAGGCGACGAGCAGGCGGCCGAGCGGCGTCTCGACGCTCGTGTACCCGATGTCGACGAGCCCGGCACGGCGCGCCCGCCGGACGAACTCGTCGGCGGCCCCCCGCGAGGCGGCGTCGAGCGCCTGGGTCCGGTCCGGCATCGAACGGTTCATGCGAACGCTCCCTGCATCCCGCGCAGCTTCCGTCGTCCCTCGTAGGCGTTCGCTCGCGCCGCCTCTTCGGAGCAGCCGAGCGCCTGTGCGACCTCGGCGTACGGGCGATCCAGGACGTACCGGTGGATCACCGCCGCGCGCTGCATCGGAGGGAGCTCGCCGACCGCCTGCCAGAGCTCGGGCTCCATCTGTCCGGTCTGCGGCGCAACGCGTTCGGGCAGCGTCTCGACCGGGAGCGGACGACGGGCGCTCGCGCGCCAGTGGTCCATCGCCTTGCGCGTCGCGATCGTGAACAGCCAGCCGCGCAGGTTGGACGCGTCCTGGAGGTTGGCGTAGGCGCGTAACGCGGACAGGAACGTCTCCTGGAAGCAGTCCTCGGCCTCCTGTGGGCCGACCGCGGCGACCAGGAACCGATAGACGTCCACGCGGTGCTCCTCGAGCAGTCGTTGGAACGGTGGAAGCTCCATCCGGACCGAAGAACGCGGGAGCGGCGCGGAACGTGAGACCGGGCCGTTCACACGATCGTCCATCGGGAGGCTCTTCACACGATCGGCCACGGGTAAGGACGCCCCGGTCCGGGTTCGGGGAACCGGCCGAGCTCGAGCAGGTCCGCGAGGCGGCGCTCGGTCGCCGCCACCTCGGCGGGGGATAGCAGCTCGAGGAGCCGCTCGCGCACCGCTCCGGCCGCGAGGCGCCCCTTCAGCGCCCGAAGGTCCTCGAGCATCCCGGGCGGGATCGGTTCGTCGACGAAGTCCCAGATCACCGTCCGGAGCTTCGGCTCCGTCGAGAAGCACACGCCGTGATCGACGACGAAGATCTCGCCGTCCTCGGCGAGCAGGCAGTGACCGGACTTGCGATCGGCGTTGTTCGCGATCACGTCGAACAGAGCGGTCCGGCGGAAGTCGTCGGGCCGTTCCTCGCGCATCGTGAAGTAGTGGTGCTGCGGGTCGAACGTGACGAACCGCTGCACGGAGCCGGGCCCTTGCGGCCCGTCGCGCAAGATGGTGGGCGGAACTCGCGGCCAGCCGAGGGCGTCGGCGAGCTCGTAGGCGGCGACCTCGCGCCGGCAGAGCGTTCCCTCCGGGAAGTCCCAGAGCGGTGTTTCGCCGGCCCGGGGCTTGTACACGGCGAGCAGCTCGTTATCGCCGTGTCGGACGCGCGACAGGAACGTGAAGTTCGACGAGCGCGGAAGGACGCCGAGCGGCGACAGCTCGCCTCGCTCGAGCACCGCCAGCGCGTCGGCGTCGTCGAGCGCCGGCGTCACCGACGCGGCGGCTTCGAAGGCGGGATCGTCGCGCGTGGTCATCCGCCCGGCCGTCCCCGATGGCCGTTCATGGCGGGACACATGTGCCCCTCGGGATCCATCGGGTTGCCGCAGAACTGGCAGCGGGGACGGCCACGGGCGGCGACCGCCGCGCCATGGCGCGACAGCGCGAGCATCTGCTCGCGGGTCGCCCACAGGCGGAGGGTGGCGGGCTCGGGCGTCTCCTCTTCCTCACCCTCCGGCTCGGGGACCGCCTCCTCGAGCTCGAGCATCATGAGGCCGCGATCCTCGCTGTAGCCGACGGCAAGCCTTCCCGCGCGCCAGAGCGCGTCGACCGGGGCTTCCAGCTGGAGCTCTTCTTCGCCGGGGCCTTCGCCCGTCTCCTCGTCGACGGTGGCGAGGATCTCCAGGATCGAGGAGGCGAGGAGCTCGACCTGCTCCTTCTCGACGGTGATCGTCACGAGACGCTCTCCGATCCGCGCCTGGATGAAGAAGGTGCGCTCGCCGGGTTCGCCGACCGCGCCGGTCGTGATCCTGTCGACGGGCTCGAGCTCCATCGGTCTCCTTGGCGAGTCTCGACGGCGAGACTCCGTGCGATCCCTCTCGGCAGGCTATCGCCTGGCGCGGGAACGCCGTCGGCGACGAAGGCTCTGGAGGCCGCCGGTGTCGTTCACCTTGAAGAGCCTCGTCGATCCCTCCGAGACGTCGACCACCGTGATCGACGCTGGGTCGACCACCAGACGCTGGAGGTGGTCCGGGTGCATCCCGGCATGGTGCGCGATGAGCAGCCGGAGGACGTCGGCGTGCGTGACCACTGCCACCGTTCCCGAGGGGTGTGCGTCGGCGATCCGGTCGAGCTCGGCGACGGCGCGGGCCTGGACCTCGAGGAAGCTCTCGCCCGCCGGGAACCGCACCGTGGACGGGACGTGCTGCACCGAACGCCACAACCTGGTCCGTCGGAGCTGCGAGATCGTCTTGCCGGTCCAGTCGCCGTAGTCGACCTCGAGGAGCCCTCGGCGCGCGGCGATCGACAGACCCCGGCGACGGGCGAGGGGCGCGACCGTCTCGCGGCAGCGTTCGAGCGGGCTCGAGTAGATCGCGTCGATCGGGACCCCGTCGAGGCGATCGGCCAGGGCTTCGGCCTCCTGTTGCCCCCGCGCGTTCAGATGGACCCCTCGGGACCAACCGGTGAGGCGCTTGCCCGCCGCATCGGTGTGCGCGTGCCGGATGAGGAGCAGGACCGTCATCGAGCGGCGAGCGTACCTGCTCGCCGGATGCCTCAGCCGGCCGCGGGCAGGCGAACCTCGAACCGGGTGCCGCGACCCAGCTCGCTGTCCACCGAGACGCGGCCGCCGTGGTTCTCGACGACGTGTCGCACGATCGACAGGCCGAGCCCGGTGCCGCCGGTCTCCCGCGACCGGGCGCGATCCACTCGGTAGAAGCGTTCGAAGACGCGCGGCAGGTCCCGCGTCGGGATGCCGACCCCCGTGTCGCTCACCGTGAGCACCGCCTCGGTGTCATCCGTGGCCAGGGCCACGTCGACGCTGCCGCCCGCCGAGGTATAGCGGATCGCGTTGTCGACGAGGTTGCGCACGAGGAGCGCGAGGTCGCGAGCCGACCCGTGGACGCGTGCCGGCCCGTTCGCCGTGATCGTCAGCTGGACCCCCGCCTCGGCCGCGGGCTCCTCGAAGCGCTCGCCCTCGTCCCGGAGCACGGCGTCGAGCGCGACCACGTCTTCGAGCTCGCTTCCCGACTCGAGCCTCGATAGGTCGAGCAGGTCACCGACGATGCGAGACAGCCGGATGGCCTCGCCCTCGAGCTGGGCGGCGAAGCGCGGAACGACCGAGGGATCGTCCGTCGCGGCCCTGCGGATCGTCTCGGCCGCGGCCTGGATCGTTGCGGCCGGGGTCTTCAGCTCGTGTGAGGCGTTCGCCACGAAGTCGCGTCGCACGGCCTCGAGGCGCCTGGCATCGGTCACGTCGCGAACCACGAGCAGGACGCTGCCGTCGGCGTGGACCGGGACGGCCGAGCCCCGGAGCCACCGGGACGCCCCCACCTCGGCCTCCGAGGAAGCCGGGGTGCGTTCGGCGGCCGCGTGCTCGACGGCCGATCGCATCCCGAGCGGGAGCAACCCCTCGACCGATCTGGGGACGGTGCCGAGGTGTCCCTCGGTCGCCGAGTTCGCGTAGGTCACCTGACCCGTGCCGTCGAACAGGATGACCCCCTCCAGCATCGAGGAAAGGACCAGGTCCATCCTCTGGCGGTCCTCTTCGAGGCGGTCGATGCGCTCGTTCAGCTGCTGCACGCGCTCGGCCTGAGCGGCAGCGGCGCCGGCCGCTCGCCCCCGCTCGCGGCGTGCCGCACCCAGCCAGCCCAGCACGAACGCGGCCACGATGAGCGCCAGCGCGAGTCCGAGCTCCACACCGTCAGTGTATGGGCGCCCCAACGGTGTTCACGTCGCGTTCGCCCAAGCTCCCGGCCCTGGGACCGGCGTGCTCGGTGCGATGTCCCGACGCGTCGCGCTCTGTTCACATTTCGCCCGTCGTTCACCCGTCGTTCACGTCGACGCCCGTCGGTGTTCACCCTCGCTGTCTAGCGTCCTCCAGGTAGGGGAGACCAGAGCCGACATCAGAGGAGGACAGATGGTGAAGCGCAGGACATGGGGCCTCGTGGCGTTGATCGCGGCGCTTTCGATCGTCGCGGCCGCGTGCGGAGACGACGCGGACGACGGGGGTAGCGGGAACGGTGGCGAGGTCACGGGCTCGCTCAACATCTCCGGGTCATCCACCGTGGAGCCCATCTCGTCTCTCGTCGCCGAGAAGTTCCGGTCCGAGAACACGGGCGTCCAGATCGCGGTCGACGGCCCCGGTACGAGCGACGGGTTCGAGCTCTTCTGCAACGGCGAGACCGACATCAGCGACGCGTCCCGCGCGATCAGCGAGGAAGAGCTGGCGGACTGCGAGGCCAACGGGATCTCGCCGGTCGAGATCGAGGTCGGGCTCGACGCCCTCACGGTGATCGGCCACCCAGCGTCCCCGATCGACTGCATGAACTTCGGCGATCTCTACGCGCTCTTCGGCCCCGAGTCCGAAGGCTTCGCGAACTGGTCCGATGCGGACGCCCTCGCCGGCGAGGTTGGCGGGAACGGTGGCTTCCCGGACTCGCCGCTCACGATCGTCGCCCCGGGTGAGGAGTCCGGGACCTACGGCTCGTTCATCGAGATCGCGTTGGAAGGGATCATGGAGGAACGCGGCCAGGACACCAACCTCCGCCCTGACTATCAGATCTCGGCGGACGACAACGTCATCGTCGACAACTCCGCCGGGACCGAAGGAGGGCTCGGATTCGTGGGGTTCTCGTTCGCGATCAACGCGGGCGACGCTGTCAAGCGGATCGACGTTGACGGCGGAGATGGTTGCGTGTCGCCGAGCGAGGAGAACGTGATCAACGGCACTTACCCGATCTCGCGTTCGCTCTTTATCTACGTGAACCCCAACAAGATCACGGAGAACCCTGCGCTCGCTCCTTTCGTCGACTACTACCTGTCGGACGAAGGCATCGCCTCCGTGACCGAGGTGCAGTACGTGGCGCTGCCCGCCGACCGCCTCGACGCTGCCCGGAGCGCCTGGGATTCGGCTTCCGCCTGAGCCCGGAGCGGGAGATCGTTTCCGCACCAGAAGGGGCCGGGCTCGCCCGGCCCCTTCCGTCGGTTTGGTGCAGACTGGTAGAAACGCTCCGGCGTAACGGATCCGAAGGAGGCACGGCACTCCGATGGAGCAGATGGTGACCACTCGGATGGGCGGGCTGACGTTGGCGGACCTCGCCGGCGCCCGTTCCAGGCACCGGCGCGAGCGCACGATGCGCGCCCTGTTCTTCTCGGCGGCGCTGTTCTCGGTCATCATCAGCATCGCGATCGTCGCGTCGCTCACCGGTGGCGCCATCGACTTCCTGGCCAGGGTGGACCTCTCGACCCTGTGGTCGAGCGGGTGGTTCCCCCGGCGAAACCTCTTCGACGTCAAGACGATCCTCGCGGGCACGATCATCGTCTCGCTGATCGCCGGGATCGTGGCGACGCCGCTCGGGCTCGGCGCGGCGCTGTACCTCTCGGAGTACGCGAGGCCGCGGGCCCGGCGCTTCCTGAAGCCGATCCTCGAGACCCTCGCCTCGGTCCCCAGCGTCGTCATGGGGTTCTTCGCGCTCCGGGTCATCAGCCCCGACCTCGTCCAGCGCTTCTTCGGCAGCGACGTCCCGCTCTTCAACCTGACGGCGGCCGGGATCGCGGTCGGGATCCTGGTCACTCCGCTCGTGGCGTCGGTCGCCGAAGACGCGATGCACGCGGTTCCGAGCGCGTTGCGCGAGGCGTCGTTCGGCCTGGGAGCTCGGCCGCGAACGACGAGCGTCCGGATCGTCATGCCCGCCGCCGTCTCCGGCATCACGGCGGCGCTGATCCTCGGGATCTCGCGGGCGATCGGCGAGACGATGATCGTGGCGATCGCCGCGGGTGGGACCGGCGGCTCGCTGTTCAACCTCGACCCGCTGCAGGGCGGCCAGACGATGACTGCCGCGATCACGTCGCTCGCCACCGGCTCCGATCAGGTTCGCGGAAGTGGCCCCGCCTATCCGAGCTTGTTCTTCGTCGGGCTGTTGCTGTTCGTGCTGACGCTGGCCCTCAACCTGCTGTCCGAACGCTTCGTTCGGCGAGTGAGGAGGGAATACTGATGCTCGGCCGCACGGTCGGCCCCACCGACGCCGCGCGCGAGCAGGTCCGGCGAGAGCTCTCCGGGCGGCGATCCGACGTGTCCGGCACGGTCTTCAAGCTGCTACTGCTGCTGACGCTCTTCCTCGCCCTCGCGATCTTGATCGTGCTCCTCGTCGACGTCTCCCAGACGGCGATCCCGACGATCGCCGATCGGGGAGGCCAGATCTTCGGTTCCGGGTACTCCTCGCTGCCCGCGAACGCCGGCATCAAGACCGGCCTGATCGGCTCGCTCTACCTGATGGTCTTCGTCGTCGTGGTTGCGCTCCCGATGGGGATCGGCGCCGCGATCTATATGGAGGAGTACGCGAAGGACACCAGGGTGACCCGGTTCATCAACACCAATATCCGCAACCTCGCCGGGGTGCCGGCGATCGTCTACGGGATCCTCGGGCTTGCCGTGTTCGTCGTGTTGCTCCAGCCGGTCATCGGACCCGGCGTCGAGGGCCGGAGCCTGCTGGCCGGGGGGTTGACGATCTCTCTCATGGTCCTGCCGATCGTCATCATCACGACGCAGGAGGCGCTGCGAGCGGTGCCTCGGAGTATCCGCGAGGCGGGGTTCGGGGTCGGCGCCACCCGATGGGAGGTCATCCGGAGCCACGTCCTGCCCTACGCCGCCCCCGGTGTGCTGACCGGCTCCGTGCTCTCCATGGCCCGGGCGCTGGGCGAGACCGCCCCATTGATCATGGTGGGCGCCGTCACCGGGTTCCTGGCCACCGAGGGGGGGCTGCTGGCCTCGCTGCAGCAGCACTTCACCGCCCTTCCCACCCTGATCTTCGCCTACGTGAAGAAGCCGCAGCCCGAGTTCCAGGACCTTGCTTCGGCTGCCATCCTGGTATTGATCGGGATGATCTTCCTCGTGAATCTGACCGCGATCCTGCTGAGGAACCGATATGAACGAAAGTGGTGATCCGATGGACGTGACGGATCGCATCGAGCTGACCGATGCGGAGCGAGCCCGCGAGGGCCGGGAAGAGGGTCCTCGGCTCGCCGTTCGTGAGGCGCGCGAGGAGACCGAGGCCCAGCGCGAGGTCGTGTTGGACGTGCAGGACCTCTCCGTCTACTACGGGAGCTTCCGCGCGATCCGCAACATCACCCTGCCGATCCAGCAGAACGAGATCACGGCGCTCATCGGACCCTCCGGATGCGGGAAGACGACCTTCCTGCGGTGCCTCAACCGGATGAACGATCTCATCGAGACGGCCCGCGTGGAAGGCCAGATCTTCTATCACGGCGTCGATCTCTACGATCCGCAGGTCGACCCGGTCGAGGTCCGCCGCCGGATCGGGATGGTCTTCCAGAAGCCGAACCCGTTCCCCAAGTCGATCTACGACAACATCGCGTTCGGACCCAAGATCGCGGGGTACAAAGGCAACATGGACGAGCTCGTCGAGGAGTCGCTTCACCGGGCGGCGCTCTGGGACGAGGTGAAGGACAAGCTGAAGGAGTCGGGCCTCGCGTTGTCCGGAGGCCAGCAGCAGCGGCTGTGCATCGCCCGGGCGATCGCGACGAGGCCGGACGTGATCCTGATGGACGAGCCGTGCTCGTCCCTGGACCCGATCGCGACGCAGCGGATCGAGGACCTGATGCAAGGGCTCGTGTCCGACTACACGATCGTCATCGTCACGCACAACATGCAGCAGGCGGCGCGGGTATCGGACCGGACCGCGTTCTTCACCGTGGAGGTCAACGAAGACACGGGTCAGCGCACGGGGAGGATCGTCGAGTTCGACAAGACCGAGACCATCTTCACCAACCCGAGCGACAAGCGGACCGAGGACTACGTGACGGGACGGTTCGGCTGATGGCGCGCCCACACTTCCACGAGGAGCTCGAGAAGCTGGAGCTGCAGATGCTCACGCTCGGAGAGCTGGCGGGCGCCGCGGTTCGCAAGGCCGTAGATGCGGTTGCGCGGCACGACGAAGCCCTTGCCCAGCAGGTGATCGAGGGCGATGACGAGATCGACCAGCTCTACCTCTCGCTCGACCAGGGAGTGCTCTCGCTCCTCGCGCTCCAGGCGCCGGTCGCCGCGGATCTCCGGTTGGTTTCGGTCATCATGCACTCGAGCCTGCACCTGGAACGGATCGGCGACCAGGCGGTCAACATCGCGAAGGTCTTCCTCATCGCGAAGGATCTGCCGGGCAAGGCGACGATCATCCAGCAGATCAGCGAGATGGGGGACATCGCGGTGGAGATGGTCCGTACGGCGATGGATGCGCTTCGGCGACGCGACGCCGAGCTGTGCAACGAGCTGCCGAAGATGGACGATCCGCTCGACCGACTGAACCGGAACATGCATTTCGAGGTCGCCAAACTCGCCGGCGACCCGGATGCGCTCGACTGGGGCATGCACATGAACCTGGCCTCCCGGGCGCTCGAGCGGGTCGGCGACAACGCCGTTGATGTCGGCGAGCAGGTCTGGTTCCTGCTGACGGGGGAGTTCCTTGAGTTCACCGACGCATCCCATCCCGGTGGCGTCGTCACCGACGCCGAGTGAGGCCGGGCGGATCCTCGTCGTCGAGGACGAGGAGTCCCTCGCCGACTCGGTCAGGTACAACCTCGAGCGCGAGGGCTATTCGGTAAGCGTCGCGAACGACGGACGGCGCGCGCTGGAGCGTTTCCGCGCCGAGGAGCCCGTGCTGGTGATCCTCGACCTCATGCTCCCCGAGGTCTCCGGTCTCGACGTCTGCCGGATGATCCGGGCCGAGTCCGACGTCCCGATCATCATGGTCACGGCGAAGGACTCCGAGGCCGACAAGGTGGCGGGGCTGGAGCTGGGAGCAGACGACTACGTCACGAAGCCGTTCTCGATGCGCGAGCTGGTCTCGAGGGTGCGGGCCAATCTCCGGCGGACCCGCCCGCACGCGGTGTCGGCGCCGGCGGAGGAGGTGCTCTCGGGCGGGCCGGTCCGCATGGACGTCGGCCGCCACGAGGTCTCGGTGCGGGGCGAGCCCGTGTCGCTGCCGCCGAAGGAGTTCGAGCTCCTCGAGATGTTCCTGCGTCGCATGGGGCGGCTGCTCACCCGGGATTTCCTGATCGCGGAGGTCTGGGGCCCGGACTACTTCGGCGACACCCGAACGCTCGATGTCCACGTCAAGCGCCTGCGCCGCAAGATCGAGGCCGATCCCCACCATCCCGACCATCTCCTGACCGTGCGTGGGCTCGGGTACAAGTTCGTGGGCTGAGCCTTTTCCGCTAGCCTTGCGGTTTCTCCCCATGGACGACTCCTCACCCCTTCACGCGGAACCCGAGAGCCGGTACATCAACCGCGAGCTCGCCTGGCTCGACTTCAACGAACGGGTCCTGGCCCTCGTCGAGGACGCGGCGCTTCCGCTGCTCGAGCGGGTGAAGTTCCTTGCCATCTTCGGGAGGAACCTCGACGAGTTCTTCCAGATCCGTGTCGCCGGCCTCCAGGAGCAGGTCGAGGCAGGGATCAGCAAGCGCGGGCCCGACGATCGCTCCCCGACCGAGCAGCTGGCGGAGATCGGCGAACGGACGAAGGAGCTCTGCGGCCGGGCGGCCGCGGTGCTCGCTTCCGAGATCCTGCCGGCGCTGGAGAAGGAGCGGATCAAGATCGTGCGCTCGTTCGACGTCCTCGATCCGCAGGACGCGGAGGTCCTGGATCGGGAGTTCAACGAGCGGATCTTCCCCGTGCTCACCCCGCTCTCCGTCGACCCCGCCCACCCGTTCCCGTACATCTCGAGCCTGTCGCTCAACCTGGCGGCGATCGTGCGCGACCCGGTGACGGGCGTCCGCCGGTTCGCCCGGGTGAAGGTGCCGCCGCTGCTCGACCGCTTCGTGCCGCTGCCCGACGGAGAGCGGTTCGTCCCGCTCGAGGTGGTGATCGCGGCCAACCTCGAGTGGCTCTTCCCCGGCATGGAGATCGTGTCGCACCACGCCTTCCGGGTGACCCGGGACGC
>CAZMNP010000179.1:0-7373 GCA_964567675.1 uncultured Actinomycetes bacterium | reverse complement strand
CTGTTGCCGCTCCCCGTAGGCCATCGAGACGATCGCGCCGTCGAGGTACACGTGGATGTGGCCGGTGTCCGGCGTCACGTTCGTCGTCGTCTCCTCGACGACGCGTCCTCCTTCGAGATCCACCTGAACCATGAGCGTCTCGCCGGACACGCTCGTCCCCGGCGAGGGTTCGACGAATGCGATCGAGGCGGTCGAGGCCGGCCGGGGTCCGCTCGGCGTCGTCGGCCAGATCCGCTGGGGAAGTACGAGCGAGGCGGCGAGCACCGCGGGCGCGAGGACGACGAGCGTCCACGCTCCCCATCCGGGCAATCTCGGGAACCCGCGATGTCGAACGCGGCTGAGCCCGATCCAGCCCAGGACGACGGCGCCGGCCACGAGCATGGTCGAAAGGAACTCGTCCGCGCCCCCGGCGTGTGCCAGCAACGTCAAGCGGCTCTCTTCCGCCCGAACAGCAACGCGCCCGCTGCGAGCGCCAATCCAAGGGCTCCCACGGCGAACGCGAGGATCGCGAACGTCTGCGCCGACGAGGCGTCGTCCGTTGCGGCTTGTGCGTCCTCGACGGCCGCCGTCGCGGCGGTCCGAGCCTCTTCGGTCGCCGAGGTCAGGCGTGGGACCTCCCGATCGATCCGCTCGGCCAGCTCGCCGTTCGTCGGGTCTTGGACGGGGAACTGGATCTGCTTCGGGTCCTCGACGTCACTGAATGTGCGTGGCCCGGAGGTGAACGTCTGGTCGACGTCCTCGCCCTGGATCGTGCCCGTGAGATGGAACGTGTACTGCCCGGCGCGCGTCGGGATGAACCACGCCCGGTAATCGCCCGGCTCGCCGAACGCGCCGACCGCGAAGTTCGGCTCGAGCGTGAACTGCTGGGACTGGTCGCCGAACGAGACCTCGACGTCGAGCGTGTCGCCGAGATCGACGACCGGCTCGCCGTCGTGCACGAGGTTCAACTGAACGCTGTTCGGCTGGCCCGCGTACGCGGGCTCGGTTCCGAATCCCACCACCATCTGGAGGTCGCCCTGGTCCCGCCCCTCGTGCGCGAGCGCTGCCGAAGCCGGCAGACCCGAGAGCGCCGCGGCCACGACGATGCCTGCCATACGTTTGATCATCATTTCCTCCTATCGGTCGACGTCTGTTGGCGAAGCCCTGCGGGCCACGCGAACCGAGGAAGACGTCAGGCGGAGGGAGGTGCCCGCTGGCCGGGCGATACGACCTCGACACGTCCGGAGGCGATGTCCGGCAAGACCTGCAGCGCGAACGCCGGAACGGCACGCGGGAGGGAGAACGCGGATGAGCCGAGGGCCTCGCCGAGCCGGTCCGAGGCGCGGGCGAGCCAGCGAAGGAGTGCCGCCCCGGCGAGCGCCACAGCGATCTGCGCGGCCACACCAACGATCACGACGTGACCGTGGCCAAGGGCGTGGAGACCGGAGCCCGAGAACAGCCGCTCCGCTACCTCCTGGACGATGAACGCCCCAACCTGAACGAGGGCGAGTCTCGTGGCGAGGGGAGCGAAACGTTGGGAGGTGGTCGCCTCCGCACGGCGCCGGTTCGCCCCGAACACCACGGCGGCGACGCCGGCGAGGAAGAGCATCAGCGCCACCTGTCCGAAGACGGGGAGGTAGTCGTGGCCGGTCCGCTGGAGCAGGAGGTCGCGGTGGTACGGATCGGGGACGGCGATCGCGTACGACAAGGCGTGACCCAGGACCAGGCCGGCAACGGCGAAGCCGGCCACCGGCAGGCCGCGGAACCTGTTCGTCTGGGGGACTTGGCGCTGTTCCCGCCCCGAACCACCCTGTCGCAAAGCGCGCTCTCCTTCGGGGGAACCCGCTGATTGTACGCTTGGCCCCTGACAACGGTTCGGGCGGGAGCGATGCAGGGACGGGACGTGCGGACGGTCGGGGTCGTGGGCTGCGGGCTCATGGGCTCGGGCATCGTCGAGGTGGCCGCTCGCGCGGGGCAGCGCGTGGTCTACCTCGAGTCCTCCGACGAGCTCGTCGACGCCGGTCGTCAACGCATCGAGACGTCGACGACCCGCGCAGTGGAGCGGGGCAAGCTCGACCCCGGCGAGCGCGAGGAGGTCCTCGCGCGGATCTCGGGAACGACCGACGTGCGGGACCTCGCCGACGTCGACCTGGTGATCGAGGCCGCGACGGAGGACCCCGAGATCAAACGCGCGATCTTCCGGCAGCTCGACGAGATCACGCGTCCCGAGGTCGTCCTCGCATCGAACACCTCGTCGATCCCGATCGCCGATCTCGGCGCGGCCACGAAACGCCCCGACCGGGTTGTCGGCATGCACTTCTTCAATCCGGTCCCGCTGATGGACCTCATCGAGATCGTGAAGTCGATCACGACGTCGGACGACACGGTCGAGTTCACGCGCGACTACGCCGCGGTGCTGGGCAAGACCGCCGTGCTCTCGGGCGACCGAGCGGGATTCATCGTGAACACCCTGCTGATCCCGTACTTGAACGATGCGATGCGGATGCTCCAGGACGGGTTCGCCACGCGCGAGGACCTCGATACGGCGATCCAGCTGGGACTGAACCACCCTATGGGCCCGCTGCGGCTCGCGGACCTGATCGGGCTCGACACGTGCCTGCACATCGCGGACGTGCTGTACGAGGAGTACCGGGATCCGCGGTTCGCGCCGCCCCCGCTCCTGCGGAGGATGGTCACCGCGGGCCAGCTCGGCCGGAAGAGCGGTCGCGGCTTCTACGAGTACGGATAGCCGGCAACGCTCCTCCGAGGGTCAGTGGCGGCGGCGGCGAGGTCTTACTGCGCGAACTGGAAGCACGGCGCCGTGTTCTTCAACACGTGCGCGAACGAGAACGGGTCCCCGCGGGTCGCACCACGGACGCGGCGCGCGCGCAGCGTCGATGCCTACGGTCCGTTCGCGCACGCGGCACAGCGGAGCCTGGATCACGGCCGATCATCGAGACGCCTCCACGCAGGTGCAGCCCTCGCCGCCGACCGTCGCGCCGTGATCCGTTCCGGGGTCGAGGTCGAGCCGGTCGCCGGCCTGCAACGTCACGTCGGCCTCGCTCAGATGGAAGGTGATCGAGCCGGCCATGCAGAACAGGACCTTGTGGTACGCATGTGTGTGGCGGCCGTAGGTGTCGCCGGGGCCGTTGGTCCACGAGCGGGGCGGCGAGCACCCCTCGTCCCGGAACGCTCGAAACGCCGCCTCACGATCCGAAATGGCCTTCGCGGTCCTCGTCGCTCCCAGTTCGGAACCTCCCGGCGACCGAAGCGTCCTGTCCGGGCTCGGGATGTCCAGGAGCTTCGTCAGTCGCCGTAGAAGACGACGGTAACCCAGACGCGGCCGTGCTCGATGACGATGCCGACGGCGGCGTGATCGTATGTGCGGGCGAGGATGTTGTGCCGGTGCACCTCGCTCGCCATGAAGGCGTCCTCCAGGTCGTCGAGCGAGTCTCCGACGCCCACGTTCTCGCCCGCCGCGGCCCACTCGGTTCCCTCGAGCGCGGCCCGGAGATCGTCCTCGGACGAGTGGAAGAGGAACCCGCGGTCGGCCATCGCGCGGCTGTGGTGGGTCGCGTAGCGCGAGAGGACCCGGGCGAGCCGTAGTGCTTCGCGATCGTGGCTGGCGCGATCGTCGTTCGTGAGATCCAGGAAGTCCGCGCGCATCTCGGTTCGCGTTCCCTGCGGCATCGCGACCGAGGGCGACGTGCGCTCGGCCGCATCCGCGCGGGTGTGCGCGAACGTGAACCCGGTGGAGAGGAAGGCGAGGAGCATCAGGATGGCAAGACCTGCCCACCCCGTGCGCCTGGAACGGTCGGAACGCATGCGTGCCTCCTGGTCTGGATCCCTTGGGAACCGAACCTGGAGGCTCGGTCCTCGGCGGCTCGGCCACCTCCCGAGGGAGGCCCGGAGCTTTGCGTCCCGCCGTCACCGGCGGTTTGCCTTTATCGGGACCTGCGTGTGTTTCGGAACGTGCAGTTCTTGTATCGGCGTCGGGGGCGTACGGGCCCTATGTACGGGCCCGCAGACTTGGGTTCGGGAAAGCCGCAACCCACCTGATGGTGGGCGCCGGGCCCCCCGGATCACCCGAGATCAGCTGGCGTCCCCGCGACCGTGCATGGGAGGGACGCCGCGACGGGCGAACGGCGCGTAGGTGCCCACGCGCCACGGTTCGTCCGTGTAGTGCCGTGCCTGCAGCGCACCGAGACCGGCCGCGGCGATCCGGCCGGCGAGGACCCAGGGGTTGGGATGTGGGCTCTCCCGGACGAAGTAGCGCTCGAGCGCGCGGATGATCGCGCGCTCCTCTTGAACCGTCAGGCCGGGCGGGAGCTCGAACCGGCGCTCGTCCGATGCCCGTGTTCCTTCGCCGCGCCCGGGGTCGCTCACAGCGGCATGTTCCCGTGCTTGCGCGCCGGGACCGTCTCGCGCTTGGTGGCGAGCATGCGGAGCGCCTTGATCAGTCGGGGCCGGGTCTCCGCCGGCTCGATCACGCCGTCGATGAATCCCCGCTCGGCCGCGATGTAGGGCGTCGCGAACTTCTCCTGGTACTGCCTGATTAGCTCCGCGCGCGCGGCCACGGGGTCCTCGGCCTTCTCGATCTGCTTCTTGAACACGACGTTGACCGCGCCCTCGGGGCCCATCACGGCGATCTCCGCCGTCGGCCACGCGAACGACACGTCGGCCCGCAGGTGCTTCGAGTTCATCACGAGGTACGCGCCCCCGTACGCCTTGCGCGTGATGACGGTGAGGCGCGGCACCGTCGCCTCCGCGAATGCGTAGAGCAGCTTCGCCCCGTGTCGGATGATGCCGTGGAACTCCTGGTCGGTCCCCGGCAGGAACCCGGGAACGTCGACGAAGGTCACGAGCGGGATGTTGAACGCGTCGCAGAACCGAACGAACCTCGACGCCTTCTCGCTGGAGTCGATGTCGAGCGTTCCCGCGTTGACCGCCGGCTGGTTCGCCACGATCCCGACGCTGTGGCCGTCCAGGCGCGCGAACCCGATCACGATGTTCATCGCCCAGAACGGGAAGACCTCGAAGAAGTCCCCGTCGTCCACGACGCGGCGGATCACCTCGTGCATGTCGTACGGCACCTTGGCTGAATCGGGCACGAGACGCGTGAGACCGTCGTCGTGCCGTTCCGGGTCGTCGACCGGGGAGTACCACGGCGGATCCTCGACGTTGTTGGACGGGAGGTACGACAGGAGGTGCCGCACCATCGCGAGGCACTCCTCCTCGTCCTGCGAGACGAACGACGCGACCCCCGACTTGCTGGCGTGCGTCATCGCGCCGCCGAGCTCCTCGAACGAGACCTCCTCGCCCGTCACCGCCTTGATCACCTCGGGGCCGGTGATGAACATGTGCGAGGTCTCGCGCACCATGAACGTGAAGTCCGTGATGGCGGGGGAGTACACGGCACCGCCGGCGCACGGGCCCATGATCACGCTGATCTGGGGGATGACACCGCTCGCCCGGACGTTCCGCTCGAACATGTAGCCGTAGCCGGCCAGGCTGGCGGCGCCTTCTTGGATCCGAGCGCCGCCGGAGTCGTTGATCTGGATGAACGGGGCACCGGTCGACATCGCGAGGTCCTGCACCTTGCAGATCTTCTGCGCGTGGATCTCGCCGACCGAGCCGCCGAACACCGTGAAGTCCTGCGACGCGACGAAGGCCTTGCGACCGTCGATCGTCCCGTACCCCGTCACGACCCCGTCCCCAGCGGGCCGATTGCGATCCATCCCGAAGTCGTGCGTGCGGTGGACGGCGAACGGGTCGGTTTCCTGGAACGAGTTGCGGTCGAGCAGCAGATCGATCCGTTCCCGGGCGGTGAGCTTCCCCTTCTCGTGCTGCTTGCGGACAGCGTCCTTGCGGGCGGGGTCCAGCAGTGCCGCGCTGCGCTTGCGGAGCGCCTCGATCCGCTCCTCGATCGTCTGGATGGGCGTTTCCGCGGGCGGTCGTTCCTCTGTCGTGGCCATGACCTGGGAGTCTACGCGAGCGGGTTCCGGGCGAACGCGTTCAGCAGTCGCCCACGCCGTGCCACGAGCCCCACCCCTCGGCGTTCACGATCCGGGCCGTGACGATGGCGTTCGTCCGTCCCGAGAGCGCGGTCTCGTCCAGCTCCCACGGCTCGCGCGTCCATTCCCGGTAGCGGTCGGGCCATTCCTTGGCCAGGTGCTGGAAGAGTCCGAGATACACGCCGCCGGCGGACCTGGCCTCCGGGTTGAGCCCGCTCTCCGCGTCGGCGATGCAGATCGCCTTCTCGGCGCCCCCCGGAACGCTCCAGCGTTCGACGGCGCACCGGATCACCCGTTTCGAATGTTGCTGAACGGTTTCGCCGTCCCGGAGGTGGACGTCGCACGGCCCCTCGCGATGGTGCGCGCTCGCCGGGAGCGAGAGCGCGAGTACGGCGGAGGCGGCGACCGGCGCCAGGAGGCGGGCGGAGCCACGCACGATGGCGAACCCTAGCAGCGCCGATCCAGGCCCGTCGACCGGAGATGTCGGTGTCTCCTTCTACGATCCGCCGATGGAGGCGACGCTCGAAAGCGCGCTCGAGCTCACGTCGGCGCAACGGCGGACCCTGGATGGGTTGATCGGAACCGCCGAGCGGCCCCTGTTCCCCTCCGATCTCGTGCCCCGCCTGCGGGATCGGATCGAGGAGGCCGCGCGCGCGTTCGAGCTGCCCGAGCCGCTGCGCCTGGGCAAGTCCAACCTGAGCGACCTCGGCCGCTGTCCGGGTCTGTTCGACGCGGTCCGCGCCGGCGAGCGAGGGCCGTTCGCGTTCACCGCGCGGTTCGCGGCCGGACGTCTCGCGCACAAGGCCGTCGAGCTCGAGGTCGCGGGGCGGATCGACCGCGACCCGCACGGTCTGGTGGAGGAGGCGGCCGACCGGCTCGCCGAGGACGATGCCTTCGACGCGTACTGGGAAGGCCTCGATCCGCTGCGCCGCGACGAGGCGCTCATGGATGCCGCGAAGATCCTCGAGCTCTTCCGGGCGACGCTTCCGCCGCTGCGAAGGATGCGCCGCGATCTCGCGCCGTCCACCGAATGGCACGTCCGTGCCGAACTCCTCGGTGGCTCGCTGGTGCTCACCGGAACGCTCGATCTCGTCCTGGGCGCCGCGCAACCCGGCGAGCCGGCGCGGGCCGCGCGCCTGGCGATCGATCTGAAGACCGGGCGCGCTTGGCCCGAGCACGCCGAGGACATGCGTGTCTATGCACTCCTGCTTGCCCTGCGGTTCGGTGTTCCCCCGTATCGCGTCGCGACGCTGTACCTGGATTCGGGCGAGTGGCAGGCCGAGGACGTCGAGGCGCGCATGCTCGGCCGGGCGGCGGACCGGGTCATCGACGCCGTGCGAGCCGCCGCCGCGTCGGAGGCCGGACGCGCCGCCCCGCTTC
>CAZMNP010000178.1:0-4032 GCA_964567675.1 uncultured Actinomycetes bacterium | reverse complement strand
CTCTGGAAGATGACGTACCCGCCAGTGCCGGCGCGCTTGGCGCGATACATCGCGATGTCGGCGTGCTGCAGCGTCTCGGACGGAGCATCCTTCTTCGGGTCGTGCATCGCGATGCCGATGGAGGCGCTCGCGAAGACCTCGCGGCCGGCGATCTCGACCGGAACGGCGATGGCTTCGAGCACCCGCTGCGCGACGCGGACGGCCCATTCGCCCGCCACATCCTCGATCAAGATGGCGAACTCGTCTCCGCCGATGCGCGCGACCGTGTCCGAGTCACGCATCGTCGCCTCGAGCCGTCTCGCGACTTCGACGAGCAGTTGATCGCCGACCGCGTGCCCGCGGCCGTCGTTGACCGCCTTGAAGTCGTCCAGATCAAGGAGCAGCACGGTCAGACCGGTCGCGTTGCGCCGGGCCCGCGCCGCCGCGTGCCCGAGCCGGTCGCTGAACAGGGTCCGGTTCGCCAAGCCGGTAAGTGGGTCGTGCAGGGCCTGATGCGTGATCTGGCCAAGGGCTCGGTCGAGCTCGGCGCGGCGAGCGTTGCCCTCGTGCACCAGTCGGACGAGCCGAACGACGACGAGGACGGCAAGGATCACACAACCGACCGACAGGACGAGGATGTCCTCGAGATCGCCGTGGAGCGCTTCGTTCAGGATCAGCGCCGGACCCGCGATCGCGGCGACCGCGAGCAGCGCGATCCGGAGCCTGCCGACGGGCCGCGTCGCCGTATCGTTCGCCGCAGCCGGGGCGGCGCCTGCCATCGAAGGGTGAAGAGCCGCCGCCCCGAGCATCACGTAGCTCGCGAGCCATCCCACGTCGACCCACGAACCCTCGACGTAGGAGTTGTGGATGACCATCACGGCGTAGACCGTGTCCGCCACGAGGAGGATCGGAAGCCACGCGATGAGGAACCGGGCGGACGTCGTGCGGCGGGTCATCATCGCGATCACCGGAACGAGCACGCCGACCAGGAACAGATCTCCGACCGGGTATGCGATTGAGACCGCCTTCGAGAGCCACGGAGCCGTCGGGTCGTCGACATAGGGCCGCATCAGGACCAGCCACGAGATCATCGATACCCCCACCATGATCACCGCCGCGTCCAGGACGACGCCGACGCGCGAACTGCCGGAGCGCATCGCCGCAGCGAGGATCAATCCCGCGCCGAACAGCGGATAGGCGATCAGGTAGACCGGATCGGCGATGCTCGGATACGGGATGGACCTGCCGAGGATCGACATCACCATCCAGAAGCCGTCGCCGATGCAGAAGGCCGCCTGCCCGGCAGCGAGCAGATACCAGACCCACGGATGCGCGGGTCGGTTACGACGAACCCCAACGACGATCGCGACGACCGTCGCGAGGCTGACCAAGAAATAGAGCCATTCCGAAGCGTGCGGGATCCTGGGACCGGCGACTTGATGGATGGCGATCGCCGCAGCGCCACCGACGATCCAGACCTTCCATAGCGGAAGACGAGCCGACCCGAGGGTGCCCATGACCACTTCATCGGCCGGCTACGTCGATGCCAGCAGGGCCGGACGGCAGTCCCGGGAAGGGACCCTGGTTTGTCCGCGGTTCAGCTACGGGAAACCCGCACCGAGCCGGTGAACGCGCTATCCGCCCGCCCGCTCGAGCACGGGGACGATGCGCTCGAGCGCCCAGTCGATCTGCTCGCGCGTGATCACGAGCGGCGGGGCGAGACGGATCGTGGTCTCCTGCGTGTCCTTGGCGAGCACGCCCCGCTCGAGGAGCCGCTCCGCCGTGCGTTTTGCCGGCCGCGCCTCGGGCACGAGCTGGATCCCGGCCCACAGTCCGCGGCCGCGGACCTCCTCCACGGTCGGGAGGTCGGCCTCGCGCAGCGTCTTCAAGAGGTAGTCGCCGAGCTCGCGCGAGTTCTCCTGGTACTCGCCCGTCCGGAGCATCGCGATCACCCGCCGGCCGATCGCACACGCGAACGGGTTCCCGCCGAACGTGCTTCCGTGCTGGCCGGGTTTCAGCACGCCGAGGACCGGCTCGTCGGCGACGACCGCCGAGAGCGGGACGATGCCTCCCGCGAGGGCCTTGCCCAACAGGTACATGTCGGGACGAACGCCCTCGTGCTCGACGGCGAACGTCGTGCCGGTGCGGCCGAGGCCGGTCTGGATCTCGTCGGCGATCAGCAGGACGTTCCGCTCGGTGCAGAGCTCGCGGACGCGGCGCAGGTACCCATCGGGGGGGACGATCACGCCGGCCTCGCCCTGGATCGGCTCGACGAGGAAGGCCACGGTGTCCTCGTCCAGGGCGGCGGCCAGCGCATCGGCGTCGCCGAACGGGATCGAGACGAACCCCGGCGTGTGCGGCTCGAAGTCGCGCTTCGAGTCCTCGTCCGAGGAGAAGCTCACGATCGTGATCGTGCGCCCGTGGAAGTTCCCGTCGCAGACCACGACCTTCGCGCGGCCGGAGGGCACGCCCTTCACCCGGTAGCCCCATTTACGGGCGACCTTGAGCGCGGTCTCGACCGCCTCGGCGCCCGAGTTCATCGGGAGCGCCATCTCCATCTCGCAGAGCTCGGCGAGATCGCGAAGGAAGGGGCCGATCTGGTCGCTGTGGAAGGCGCGGCTCGTGAGCGTGAGCCGGTCGAGCTGCTCCTTGGCGGCCGCGACGACCTCGGGGTGCCGGTGGCCGAAGTTCAGCGCCGAGTACGCGGCCAGCATGTCGAGGTAACGCCGGCCGTCCACGTCGGTCACCCAGCAGCCTTCGCCCTCGGCGATCACGACCGGGAGGGGGGCGTAGTTCCTCGCCGAGTAGCGCTCCACGAGCTCGATGTGCTCCCGGCTTGCGGGGTGGTCTTCGTGCGTGGTCATGGGTCCTCCGGTATCAGGCGGTGATCGCGGCGGCGAGCTCCTCGAAGTTGTCGACGTAACGGGCGACGTCCTCGTCCGAATGCACGATCGAGGTGCTCCAGGACTCCCACTTGGATCCGGGGCTCTTGAACACGCCGCGGTTCAGCTGCCACAGCCACGCGAGCTGCGGGACGCGATCGTCGATCTCCCACAGGTCGCGGTACTCGTGGATCGGCTCGGCGCGCCAATCGACCGAGCCTTTCGCGCCGAGGAGCTTCATCGAGGCCGGGAGCCGGTGCCGCGCGATCACGTCGTTCACGCGTTCGAAGCCCGCGTTGATGCGGTCGAACTCGCGGTAGGCGTCCTTCGTGAGAACCTCCGCCAGGTTGACCTTCATCGCGGCCATCGTGAGCGGGTTGCCGTTGAACGTTCCCACCTGCTCGAGCTCGCCCCGGACGATCATGCCCATCGCCTCTTCGGTCCCGCCGATCGCTCCGCACGGCAGCCCTCCACCGATCGCCTTCGCGAGGCAGATGAGGTCGGGGACGACGCCGAACGCCTCGACCGCCCCGCCCCAAGCCAGCGTGCAGCCGGTCTTGACCTCGTCGAACGCGAGGAGCGCGCCGTTCGCGTGGCAGATCTCTTTGAGCTCGGCCAGGTAGCCGGGGTCGGGTAAGACCAGACCACAGTTGGTCATCGCCGGCTCGACGATCATCCCTGCGATCTCGCCGGGGTGTTCCTCGAAGGCGCGGCGCGCCGCGGCGGCGTCGTTGAACGGAACGTTGACGACCTGCTCGGCGATGCCGGCCGGCATCCCGGGCGTCTGCTCGACCGAGCTCGGGTGCTCGCGCGACCCCGCCACCTCTTGCGGAGGGAACACGCTCACCATGAGCGAGTCGTGATGGCCGTGGTACGTGCCCTCGATCTTGATGAGCTTCTTCCGGCCGGTGACCGCGCGCATGATCCGCGTCGCGTCGAGCGTGGACTCGGTCCCCGAGTTCCCGAACCGCCAGAGCGGTAACCCGAAGCGCTCGGCGAGGCTCTCGGCGCAGTCGAGCGCGTCCTCCGTCGGCTGCGCGAAGTGCGTGCCGAGCTCGACGCGGCGCTGCACCGCCTCGACGACCTTCGGATGCGCGTGCCCCATGACCATGACGCCGTAGCCGTTGTGGTAGTCGACGTACTCGTTGCCGTCGATGTCCCACACCTTGGA
>CAZMNP010000177.1:0-2867 GCA_964567675.1 uncultured Actinomycetes bacterium | reverse complement strand
AGGTTCCTCGTCGTCAACGAGCCGGACGCCTGCTGTCCCAGGGAAACACCCGTCTACCTGGCGGCCTGGGGATCGGGCGCCACCGTCGTGACGCTCGAGGTGGGCGGGGTCGGCGTCGAGCCGGCCGACGTGAAGGCCCTCGCTTCTCAGCTCGACGCCGCGATCTGAGCCGAGCGTGACCGCATCGTTCGAGACCCTCGCGACGGACCTCGATCATCCCGAAGGCGTCGCCGCCGGGCCCGACGGTCTCCTGTATGCGGGAGGCGAGGCGGGACAGATCTACCGGATCGAGGCGGACGGCTCCGTGCGAGAGATCGCCTCGACCGGCGGCTTCATCTACGGCGTCACGCTCGATGCGTTCGGGAACGTGTACGCGTGCGACTACGGCAACGCGTCGGTGATGCGGAGCTCATCCGAGGGCCTCCTGACGACCTACTCGACCGGAACGACCGGCCGTCCCATGCGGGTGCCGAACTTCTCCGCCTTCGACGGCGAGGGCAACCTGTACGTCACCGACTCCGGCGAGTGGGGCGACGACGACGGGGTGATCTACCGCGTCGCGAAGGACGGGGCCACGGTCGTCTGGACCGACCTCGCGGCCCGGTTCCCGAACGGCTGTTGCCTCGATGCCGAGGGTCGAACCCTCCTCGTCGTCGAGTCGCACGGCCGGGCCATCGTCCGCATCCCGATCCGCGACGACGGTACGGCCGGGGAACCGCAGCAGGTCGCCGACCTCACCGGCTCGCAACCCGACGGGATCGCGCTCGCGGAGGACGGGTCGATGTTCGTCGGCTGCTACCGGCCGGACACGATCTTCCGGGTACGGCTCGACGGGTCCTCCGAGGTGTTCGCCGAGGACCCGGACGGCGTGATCCTGAACCAACCGACGAACGTCGCGTTCGCCGGCGAGTCTCTCGACCGGCTCGTCGTGTCGAGCCTCGGCGGCTGGAGCCTCGTCGAGGCCGCCGCCGGTGTGCGAGGGGTTCCGCTCCGCTACCCGGCCCTCTGAACGGCCGACTTCTCCGCCATCAACGCCAGGTTGTTCTGGTCGGGGTCCGTGAAGAAGGCCATCCACAGCTCCGAGGGTCCGTCCCGATGGATCAGGTGAGGCGGGTCCAGGAAGGCGACCCCGCGTTCGCTGAGGACGGCGAACGCCTCATCGATGTCGGGCACGGCGAAATAGATCATGCCGTGCGATCGGTAGGCCTCGGTCTCCGGAACGCCGAGATACAACCGGACCCCACCGCAATCGAAGAAGGCCATCGACCGCCCTTCCACGCGGAACAGGAACGGGATCCCGAGCACGTCCCGGTAGAACTCGACCGATCGGTCGACGTCCGTCACGCTCACGTGGATCTGCCCGATCGCACCGAGGCCCTGGAATGCCATCGCCCGCTCTCCCTTCGGCGTTCGCTCAAGCATGACGCCGTCCGGCGACCGCGTCGAACGAGCTCTCGGTGTCGACGGGTTACACGAGACGAGCCACGAGGAGGGCCAACGCGAGCAGCGGCATGGCCACCGAGAACCAGCGGAGTGCCGTCTCGGGCGCCGCTCGGATGGACGTCGCGTCGAGCGGCTCGGTGGAGCCGTCGTCGAGGACGAGCTCGCCGTGCACGTCCCGCACGCTCCGCCGCAGGCGGCGAACCGGCGTCGAGAGCGCCCGCTGCCCGCCGGAGACGGCCGCGCACGCCGCCGCGGCCAGGACAGCCTCGATGCGGATCGTGCCGGTCTGGGCGATGTACGCGGTGAGCACCGGGAAGGCACCCCACGCGAGCGCGAACCAGAGGTCCGAATGGACGACTCCTCCGAACAGCTCGAGGTTGTAGGCGACCACGAGGAAGGCGCCCGTCACGATGAACGCCCACAACCACGGCGAGACCTCGAGGGTACCGTGGATCCCGAACCCGACCGCGGCCGCGAGCCCGACCACCGCGATCGCTCGAAGCACCCCGTCCGGGATCCTCGTTCGGAGCGGGCGTCCGTTCAGCTCGTCGAGGGCGTGCGCGGCGAGTCCCATCGCGAGGAGGAACGCGGCGAGCGTCTCGAGGAGCCAGCCGACCCGGACCTCGGGAGCCAGCGAGGCGCCGATGACGACGTACGAGAGGTGCCACAGCGTGTACGGCGGGTGCAGCAGCGACCAGTAGTCGCGCCATCCGCCCGGCGACAGCGCGTAGAACGCCGGGCGATCCCTCGTCTCAGACATCGGTGAGTGCGGTCGCCTTCGTCCCCCACATCACGACGGCCGAATCCATCGTCATCCGCTTCGTGCGCACGAGTCTCATGCCGGCGTCCTGCCACATGCGCACCTGGACCGGGAGCGGAAATCGCCGAGTGAACTCGGTGATGCTAGGCCCGAGGAACCTCGCGGTCCGGAGCCATGCGTTCGAGACCGAACCGCCCATCAACGGCATCACGCCGCGGGTGTAGGCGTACCAGCCGGCGTGGATCCACGGATCCTGCGGCGTGTGGAACTCCAGACTGGCCATGACCCCACCCGGCCGGAGGACGCGCGCGAGCTCTCGAAGGGTGGCCGCCGGGTCGTCGACGTAGCGGAGCAGGTACGTGAAGGTCACCGCGTCGAACGACTCGTCGGAGAACGGGAGCGCCTGCGCCTGGCCGAGCACGAACCGCACCCGGTCCTCCAGTCCCGCGTCGCGAACGGCAGCCGATCCTCGCCGGACCATCGAAGGGCTCTGGTCCAGGCCGATCACGCGGACGTTCTTCCGGGCGAGCTCGCGTGCGACCAACCCCGTGCCGGACGCGACGTCGAGCACCCAGGAACCGGGGATGGCGTTGACCCGGGAGACGAGGAACCGCCGCCATCTCGGATCCTGGCCGAGCGAAAGCACCGCGCCCATCCGGTCGTA
>CAZMNP010000176.1:0-5324 GCA_964567675.1 uncultured Actinomycetes bacterium | reverse complement strand
GGATGCGGGGACCCCACTGCGCTGGGAGAAGTCTTCGAGGCCGAGCAGCTCGTCCTCGGCGCCGTTGCCTCGTGCCGCGTGGACCGCCGCGGCGAGGTCGCCGTCCGGTGTCCCAGTCTCGTCGTCGAGCACGCGTTTGATGGCGCTCAACGTGAGGCCCTTGCGTTGGAGAGATCGCACGTCCCGGATCCGCGCCGCATGCTCCGCCCCGTACCAGGCCACGCGACCCTGGCGTTCGGGCGGCGCCAGGAGCCCGCGGGATCGGTAGTAGCGCACGGTGTCGACGGAGACGTCGCAGGCGGCAGCAAGTTGCTCGACCCGGTACCTCACGACTCACCACTCTACGAGTGCCAGCTCACATCGTGCAGGCGCGGGCTGCGGGGGATCGACGGCCGCGTCGGTCAGAGCGGCAGCGAGGCGAGCGTCAAGATACGGCAATCCCGGGTCGCGACCACCCAGACGATCGCGGAGTCGGCGGGTTGCCCGCCCCCTGGGCTCTCGAGGAACACGGCGAAGTAGGCAGGCGTGCCCTGGTACTGGGCTTCGATCAGGCGATCGAGCCTCTCGAGCGGGTCCTCCAACGGGGCACCCGAGCTGCGCAGGCACTCCAGCGCCACGCCGCGCTCGCTCTTCGCCGCGAACTCGACATCACCGCCGACGACGCCGGTGTCTAGTTCGGCGGTGGGACTGCTCTCCACCGCCGAACGTTCCGCCGTGTCTTCGGCGAGCAAGCGGATCCCCGAGTCGCTGTAGTTGACCCCACGCTGGCTCTCGAGCCTCGGGAGTGTCTCGTCGGCCGCGAGCGCGGCCCCCGGAGCTCCGCCGCCGACTTCGGAGGATCCATCCCTGGGCTCGTTGGCAAGGTCACCGGAGTTGCCGCCCGACAGGTTCAGCGCGACGACCAGCACGAGCGCAGCCGCTGCGGCGAGCCCGGCTCCCCACTGGACCCGTTGCCACACCGCCCCGCGGCGCTCGAAACGCCGGCCGGCCTCGGCCATGACAGGGCCGGTGACCCCGAACGGCACCGGCTGCTCCTCCAGCGCCTCGAGCGCCATGAGGGCCTCGCCGGCGAGCTCCACCTCCTCACTGCAGGTGGCGCAGGTCGCAAGGTGCGCGTCGACGACGGCGCGCTCCTCGTTCGGGAGCGTGCCGTCGACGTAGCCGGAAAGAAGCTCTTCGGGATGGGTCATCGGGGCATCGCTCCGTCAGACGTGCCGGGCGTACCCGGACGTTCCCGCTCGGCGTGCAGGGCTTTGGCGAGCGCCACCCGCCCCCGGTGCAGGCGGGACTTCACCGTTCCCACCGGGATCCCCAGGATCGCCGCCACCTCGTCCTGGGGGAGGTCCTGGACATCGTGCAGCACCATCACCACGCGGAAGTCCGGCGGGACCCGGCGGAGCGCCCGTTGCACGTCGATGGACAGACTGGTGTCGTCCGCGTGATCGGGCGCCGGCGGAGGTTCCAGAGGCTGGAAGTCGTCCCCGCGATCGAGGAGGGGGTTTCGCTGGCGCTTCCGCAGCAGGTCGTAGCACGCGTTGACCGTGACGCGATGCATCCACGTCGTGAACGCGGCCTCGCCTCGGAACGAGGAGAGCTTGCGGAGCGCGGTGAGGAACGCGTCCTGGGTGGCATCCCGCGCATCCTCCTCGCGCCCCGTCATGCGCAGTGCGAGGTTGAAGACCCGTCGTTCGTGACGTTCCACGAGGATGGCGAACGCCCCGCGATCGCCCGACAGGTATCGACGGACGAGGTCCTCGTCGCGGTCGGGAACGCTAGGCAGCGTCGACCACCACTCGGAACTCGGCGATCTCGGCGCGGTTCCCATCGTCGGTCTGGACGACGGTGGTGATCCACACGAGCACGTAGCGCCCCGAGCCGGTCAGCATGCCGCGGGTCTCCTCTTGGGCCGTGGTCGCCTCGCCGATGGCCTCGACGAGTTGGTCGGGGTCGTCGCCGACGGCGACGTGGAACAGGAACCCCGGATTCGGCGTCCTCAGCAGGAACCCAGAAACGTCGCGACGCTCGCCGAGGTCGAAGACGACGCCAACACCGTCCTTGTGCAGGCTTCCGTCGAAGTAGTTCTCCGACCGCCACGCCGTCGAACGGTCGCCGTCGATCGAAAGCGCGACGTTCGAGTCGTTCTCGGAGTCGTCGCCGAACGGATCGAAAGTGAACGCCGACGCCGGGATGACCGACCCGGGGCCCGCCTCCGGTTGTGCCGAGGGCGACGGATCGTCCGCGGCGCGGATCCCCAGGGGACCGCCGACCTCGAGCCGTCCGAACGACAGGCCGAGTGCGATCGCCGCGGCCGCAACGAGGGCGATCGCGAGCGGTACGCCGAGCCAGGTTCCGAGCCATCTCGGCAACCACCCGCGTCGGTCCTCGTCCGCTTCGTCGCGTTCGGCCGCGCTGGTGGTGAGCGCCGAAGCGAACGCGTGCACGTCCGTGAACCGCTCGGCCGGGTCGGTGGCAAGCGCGCGAGCGACGATCCGGTCGAGTGATCGGTGAAGTTCCGGCCGCAGGTCGCGCGGAGAGCGCCGTCCCTCCGGTGCCTGGCCGGTGAGCAACTCGTAGAGCATCGCGCCGACGGCGAAGACGTCGGTCCGCTCGTCGAGCGACTCGCATGCCGCTTGCTCCGGCGCCGGGCTCCTGCGACCCAGGAGTTGAACCGCATCCGCGGGCCGGGACACGGTGACGGCCGACCCGATGCCCAGATCCGTGACCCGCGCGTGACCCTCGGGTGTGAGGAGCACGTTCTCGAGCCCGAGGTCCAGATGCAGGATCCCCGCTGCGTGTGCGGGCGAGAGGGCCTCGAGCACCGCGACCGCGATCCGCACGGCGTCGCCTGCGGGCAACGGCCCCTCGCGGTCGAGGCGCGTCCGCGTGCTCGCGCCGTCGATGTGCTCGCGCACGAGGAACGGGACTCCGTCCTGCTCACCGGTGTCGAGCAGCCGCGCGATCCCCGGCGCGGAAAGCGACGCGACCTTGCGCGCTTCCTCCGCGAAGCGCTGGGCGAAGACGGGGTCGTCGCCGAGGCTCGGATGGATGATCTTCACCGTCACGGTTCGTCCGAGGAGTCGGTCCTCGGCGCGCCATGCCATGCCGGTGCCGCTTCGGCCGAGCTCCTGCTCCAGCGCGTAGCGGCCCGCGAGCACCGTGACCGGGCGCCGGGTCTGCACGCACGCAGTCTATGCCCGCGACCTGCACGCTCTGGCCAGCCGGAAGTCGTGCGCGCGCGGGATCCTACGGAGCGGTGTCGGACGCGGTCGCCGTCGCCAGGTCCTCGAAGAAGCCGAGCCGCCCGACGAGCAAGGTTCCCGCGCGATCGCTGACCACGACGGTCACGTCGCCCCGGCCCGACACCTCGAGCTCCACCAGGCGCGCGTCCTCGTCCGTCTCCGCGATGGTCGCGAGGGCGGCACGCACGGCTTGGCGTCGCCTCCCGGTCTCGGAGAAGCGCTCCTCGGCCGCGAACGCCGCGTCCCGTGCCAGATCGTTGGTCCGCAGCCGCGTCAGAACGATCGATCCACCGTCCATGAGCGCGACGACGACGAGGCCGAGGATCACGAGCCAGATCAAGAGGATCTTCCCGATCAGGCCGCGCTCGTCGGTGCGAACGCTCATCGGCGCCACCTCGCGACGAGATGCCGGCGAACGGCGTCGACCTCCTCGATCCGCATGACCGTCGACGCAGCGACGAACACGGCCACTCCCGAGGCGATCGCGGTGAACACCTGGAGCGACTGCTCGGTGAGGGTGGCGGTCCCGACGGTCGTGCCGAGCCAGCGGGCCACGAGCCACGCCGTGGCGGCGGTCGCGCCGCCGGCGAGCAGCGTCCGGCCGACGGTCCCGAGCACCCTCGCGCCGTCGATCCCTCGCAGCCTCCGGCGGATCAGCAGGAGCAGCGCGACCGAGCCGAACCCGTAGGAGATCGCGTGGCCCAGGGCGAGGCCCTGCACGCCGAGATCGGCTCCGAAGAAGAGGACGAGGTCGGCGACGACATTGATGGCGACCGCCGCGAGGTTCACGAGCGCCGGCGTTCGGGTGTTCTGCATCGCGTAGTAGGCGCGCAGGAGGAGCTGGAACGCGGAGAACGGGAACAGCCCGACGGAGAAGGCAACGAGCACATCGGAGACGAGGTCGCCGCTCAGCGGTGTTGTGACCGGGCCATGCTCGAGGAGGAGCCGGACGATCGGCCTGGCCAGGACCAGGTATCCGAGCGCCGCCGGGATCACGATCGCGGCCGTCGCCCGGATCCCCTGGGAAAGGAGTCGCCGGAACCCCTCGACGTCTTTGTCGGCCCATCGGCCGGACATCCCGGGCACGAGTGCCGAGAAGATCGAGACCGCGAAGATCGCGTGCGGCAGCTGGAACAGGATGAACGCGGCGGCGTAGGCCGTGTAGCCGCCTTCGATCCGGCCCGCGAGGACGATCACCACGAGCAGCGCCAACTGGTTGGCCGCCACGTACGCGGCCACCCAGGTGGCGAGACGCGCGATCCTGCCCACAGCCTCGTGACTCCACCCGGTCCGCCACGAGAACCGGAACCCGGTCGCCCTCACCGCCGGCCACAACGCGAGGGTCATCGCGGCGACCCCCGCCGTCGTCCCGATCGCGAGCACGAACCGCTGGGCGGTCGTCGCCAGCGCATCGGAACCGGGTGGCGGTCCCGGCATCTCGGCAAACACCAGGAACGTCGCGATCACGATGACGTTGTTGAGGATCGGGGCGAACATCGGCGCCGCGAATCTCCGGTGCGCCTGCAGCAGCCCGATGGCGACCGCGCCGACGCCGTAGACGGTGCGACCGAGGTCGGTCTGGTAACGCTCGCGCTCGTCCCGCGCCGCGCCATCGGGCAGCTCGCCGCCGTCCTCGAGGTGGGCCTGATAGTCGAACCAGGACGAGTAGTCGCGCTGGATCAGGCGCCCCGACGGTGTGTAGTACTTCGCGGTCGTCAGCGCGAGGCCGGCTCCGTAGTTGAGGCTGTAGACGGTCTGCACCAGGCCCTTGCCCCAGGTCGGTCCGCCGACGATCAGGCCCAGGTCGTGATCCTGGATCGCGCCCGCCAGGATCTCCGCCGCAGAGGCGGTGCCGCCGTTGACCAGCACCACCAGCGGCAGGCCGAGGTCCGGGTAATCGCCGGCGGCCGCGAAGGCCTGCTGCGAGTCGCGCACTCGGCCGCGGGTCTCGACGATCTCCGCTCCCTTGGGGAGGAACTGGTCCGCCACCTCGACCGCCTGATCGAGCAGGCCGCCGCCGTTGAAGCGCAGGTCGAGCAGCAGGCGCTCCATCCCCTCCGCCCGCTGGCGCACGAGGGCGTCGGC
>CAZMNP010000175.1:0-23101 GCA_964567675.1 uncultured Actinomycetes bacterium | reverse complement strand
CCGGTCGAGCTCACCGGCGAGTCGATCGACAGCGCCGCCGCCGTGTTCGATTCCGGCGGCCAGACCGTCGGACGTGGGTGGATCATCGACTTCACGCTGACGGGCGAGGGCTCGCAGGCGTTCGGCGACGTCACCACGCGGCTCGCCAGCACCGGTGGTCAGCTCGCGATCGTCGTCGACCGGCAGGTGATCTCGGCGCCGAGCGTGAACGCCGCGATCACCGGCGGCAGCGCGTTCATCGAGGGCAGCTTCACGGAGACCCGGGCGAAGGACCTCGCGACCCAGCTGAACGCCGGAGCATTGCCCGTGGAGCTCACCACCCAGCAGGTGCTGACCGTGAGCCCGACGCTCGGCGCTGAGTCCCTTGACTCCGGGATCTTCGCCGGGATCGCCGGTCTGGTGCTCCTGGCGCTGTACCTCTTGTTCTACTACCGGATCCTGGCGGTCGTCGCCTGGCTCGGGATGGCCATCTGGGGGGTGCTCGCGCTTGCGCTCATCGCGTTGGCCGGCCGAACGGTGGGCTACAGCCTGACACTCGCCGGGGTCGCTGGTCTCGTGATCTCGCTCGGGATCACCGCCGACTCCTACATCGTCTTCTTCGAGCGGTTCAAGGATGAGGTGCATGCCGGCAAGACGCCCCGCAGCGCCGTTAACCCCGCGTTCAACAAGGCGTTCCGAACGATCGTCGCGGCGGACGTCGTGACCGCTCTGGCGGCGATCGTCCTGTACGTGACGGCGATCAGCTCCGTGCGCGGGTTTGCTCTCACGCTGGGTGTGGCGGTGCTCCTGGACCTCTTCGTCGTCTACTTCTTCAAGCGCCCCGCCGTGTTCCTGCTGGCGCGCAACGAGCGTCTCGTGACGATGCCGGTGATCGGCGTCACGAGTGCGGTCGCAGCCGATCACGACGCGACCCCGGCCTTCGCCGGGGGGTCGAAGTGAACCTCCGGTACGCGTTCGACATCTTCCGTGGTTACCGAACGCCCGGGTTCCGCATCGTCCAGAGGAGGAAGTGGTGGTACCTCCTCTCTGGGTGCATCATGGTGCTCGCACTCGCGGGACTGGTATTCCGCGGCCTGAACTACTCGATCGACTTCAGCGGCGGCACCTTGATCCAGTACGCGAACCAGGGGGACGTCACGGTCGAAGAGATCCGTGACGTCCTCGCCCAGGATCCGTACGATCGCGCCGACGCCGAGATCCAGATCGTCGGCGGCGACCGGGTGTCGATCCGGACCACGGCACTGACCGATCTGTCCTCCGAGGAGCGCGCGCGACTGATCGAGGAGCTGGCGCGACAGGCAGGCGTGTCGCCCGACGACGTCAGCGCGCAGGTGGTGGGACCGACCTGGGGTGAGGAGATCTCACGCCAGGCACTGATCGGTCTGATCGTCGTCCTGATCGCCATCACGCTGTACATCACACTCCGGTTCGAGTGGGAGATGGCGGTCAGTGCGATCGCCGCGATGGGGCACGACGTCCTCATCACGGCCGGTGTGTACGCGCTCACCGGGCGCCAGGTCTCGCCGGCGACCGTCATCGCGATACTCACGATCCTCGGTTTCTCCCTCTACGACTCCGTCGTGATCTACGACAAGGTGAAGGAGAACACGGAGTCCCCGGCTTTGCTCGCGAAGAACACCTACGAAGGGGTGGCGAACCTCTCGATGAACCAGGTGTTGATGCGTTCGGTGAACACGTCGCTCGTCGTCGTGCTCCCGATCCTGTCGCTCCTGCTGTTCGGCGGTGAAACGCTGAAAGACTTCGCCTTCGCGATGCTGATCGGCGTGATCACGGGTGCCTACTCGTCGATCTTCATCGCAGTGCCGCTCCTCGTGGTCCTGAAGGAGCGCGAATCCCGTTTCAAGGAGCACCGCGCGCGTCTCGAGGGGCGGCCGCGCGAGCGTCGTCTCCGTCCCGTCCCCGCATCGGATGCCGATGATGAGGAAGCGGCCGTGGAGTCCGCCGCCGTCGGCGCGGCGGCCGCGACGCGCACGGCGGCACGAAACGCCCAGGGAAGTCCGCGCCCGGGCTCCAAGAGCCGGCGGAAGCCGCCGGCGAAGCGCAAGCGGAGGTGATGGCGGTGGAACTCGACCGTGTGAAGGCGTTGATCCGGGACGTGCCCGACTTCCCCCAGGAGGGCATCGTCTTCAAGGACATCACGCCGCTGCTCGCCGACCCGATCGCGTTCTCTACGGTGATCGACCTCATCGTGGTGCACTTCGGTCGCGGCAACGTCGACAAGGTCGTCGGCATCGAGGCGCGAGGGTTCATCATCGCGTCCCCGGTTGCGTATCACTTCGGCGCGGGGTTCGTGCCCGTCCGCAAGAAGGACAAGCTCCCGTGGAACACCGAGGCGGCCGAGTACGAGCTGGAGTACGGCACGGCCACGCTCGAGATCCATCAGGACGCGGTGGCCGCGGGCGAGCGCGTGCTCGTAGTGGACGACGTCCTCGCGACCGGCGGCACGGCCCGCGCGACCGCGCAGCTCGTCGAGCGCATCGGGGGCAAGGTCGTCGGGATCGCCTGCCTGATCGAGCTCGGCTTCCTCAACGGGCGGGACAAGATCCAGGGCTACGACGTCTTCACGCTCCTGAACTACTAGCGCGAGCCCGCTTGTTTCCTGGCCCACGCACGCCCGGGGCTACACTAGATGCTCCGAAGGAGGCGCCAGGGTGGACGGCGGAGACCAGGTCAAGACCGAGCGACGGGGCGGGATCCTCGCCCGGCTTCGGCCCGGCGAGGCGGACACGGCGCGCGGCGGCATCGAGGGACTGCTGCGAACCGTCAAGTCCTACAACCCGAAGGCGGATCTCCGGGAGATCGAGCGCGCCTTCCGCTTCGCCGACGAGCGCCACGCCGGGCAAACGCGGCTGTCGGGCGAGGCCTTCATCGAGCACCCCCTCGCGGTCGCCACGATCCTCGCCGACCTGGGTCTCGACACGACGACACTCGAGGCGGCCCTGCTCCACGACACCGTCGAGGACACCGACGTCACCCTCGACGAGCTGGAGGAGTCGTTCGGCCCGGAGGTCGCGCGCATCGTCGACGGTCTGACCAAGCTCGAATCGATCACCTATCGCAGCCGCGAGCAGGAACAGGCCGAGAACGTTCGCAAGATGATCGTGGCGATGGCCGGCGACATCCGCGTCCTGCTCATCAAGCTCGCCGACCGGCTCCACAACATGCGGACGCTCGCGCCGCTCGCGCCGGACCGGCAGCGCCGGATCGCGACCGAGACCTTGGACATCTACGCCCCGCTGGCACACCGCCTCGGCGTCCAGCAGATCAAGTGGGAGCTCGAGGATCTTTCCTTCAAGGCGTTGCATTCCGGGCCGTACCGCGAGATCGCGAGCCTGGTCGAGAAGCGGCGCGGCGAGCGCCAGAAATACGTCGATGCTGTCCTGGATTCGGCGAGAGCGCGTCTGCGCGATGCCGGGGTCAAGGCGGACGTCGACGGACGTCCGAAACATCTCTACTCGATCTACGAGAAGATGGTGATCGGCGGCAAGGAGTTCAACGAGATCTACGATCTCGCCGGCCTTCGCGTCCTCGTCGACTCCATCCGCGACTGCTACGGGGCGCTCGGCGCGATCCACTCACTGTGGAAGCCGGTGCCAGGTCGCTTCAAGGACTACATCGCGATGCCCAAGTCGAACATGTACCAGTCGCTGCACACCACCGTGGTCGGACCTCAGGGACGCCCGATCGAGGTGCAGATCCGCACGAAGGACATGCATCGCACGGCCGAGTTCGGGATCGCGGCGCACTGGCGCTACAAGGAGGGCCGCGACGGCAAGAAGGCCAAGGAGGCGGCCGAGCTCGCCTGGCTGGGACAGATGCTCGAGTGGCTGAAGGACATGGCCGATCCTCGCGAGTTCATGGAGGGCCTCAAGATCGACCTGTACGGCGGTCAGGTCTTCTGCTTCACGCCGAAGGGCGACGTCATGAACCTGCCGGCAGGAGCGACGCCGGTCGACTTCGCCTACTCGATCCACACCGAGGTGGGGCATCGCACGATCGGTGCCAAGGTGAACGGCAAGCTCGTGCCGCTCGACTTCGAGCTTCGGACCGGCGACACGGTGGACATCCTCACCTCGAAGGCGCAGGGCGAGGGCCCCTCGCAGGACTGGCTCAGGTTCGTCGCGACGCCGAGGGCGCGCAACAAGGTCCGCCAGTGGTTCAGCCGGGAGCGGCGCGAGGATGCACTCGAGGACGGCCGCGACGCCCTGCAGCGCCTCATGCGACGCCAGAACGTCCCGTTCAAGCGGCTTGCCACCGAGGAAGCCCTGTCCCAGCTCGCGAACGAGATGAAGTTCCCGAGCCTGGATTCGCTCTTCGTAGCGATGGGGGAGGGACACGTCTCGCCGCAGTCCGTCGTCGCGCGGCTCACCCGGCTCGTGCAGGGCACGACCGATGAGGACACGACTGAGATCCCGCTCGCGAGACCGGTCCATCTCGAGCAGGACGTCACCTCGGGCATCGTCGTGCCGGGCTCGGCCGACGTCTGGGTTCGGCTCGCTCGCTGCTGCACGCCGGTCCCCGGCGACGAGATCATGGGGTTCGTGACGCGCGGGCAAGGCGTGAGCGTCCACCGCACCGATTGCCCGAACGCGAAGGCGCTCACCGCACAGTCCGAGCGCCTGATCGAGGTCTCCTGGCGGACCGGTAAGCCCACGTCGTTCGTCGTGGCCGTCCAGGTGGAAGCCCTCGACCGCACGCGGTTGCTGTCGGACGTCGCGACGGTGCTCTCGGATCACCATGTGAACATCCTGTCGGCGACCTCTGCCGTCGGACGAGACCGCACGACGATCCTTCGGTTCACGTTCGAGCTCGCCGACATCACGCACCTGGCGGAGATCCTCACCGCGGCGAAGAAGGTCGAGAACGTCTACGACGCCTTCCGCGTCGTCCCCCGGTAGTGCGCATCCTCCTCCAGCGGGTCTCCCGCGCGTCCGTCACGGTCCGAGGCGAGCTCGTCGCAGAGATCGGTCCGGGGCTGCTGCTCTTCGTCGGCGTCGGCAGGGACGACGGCTTCGGCGAGTACGACCGGCTGGCCGAGAAGGTGGTCAACCTCCGGGTGTTCGAGGACGAGCAGGGCAAGATGAACAAGGCGCTGGCCGAGGCCGGGGGGGACATCCTCGTGGTGCCGCAGTTCACGCTGTTCGGGGACGTCCGGAAGGGACGCAGGCCCTCGTGGGACGCCGCCGCGCCGCCCGACATCGCGGCCGATCGCGTGGAGGCCTTCGCTCGGGCGCTCGAGGCTCGCGGCGCGACCGTGCAGCGAGGGGCGTTCCGCGAGCACATGGAGGTCGAGCTCGTGAACGACGGCCCCGTGACGCTCTGGATCGACTCGGCCTCGCTCTGAGCGGGCCACGGCACCACGTCCGATACGATGACCGACCGATGTACCTCGACGTCTACTCCGACAACTCGTTCGAGACGAACTGCTGGCTGATCGGCTCCGACGGGACCGAGGACGCGGTCGTCGTCGACCCCGGCTTCGCGCCCGTCGCCGTGCGTCGGATGCTCGAGCTCGAGGGCCGCCGGCCGGTCGCCGTGCTGGCCACCCACGGGCACTTCGACCACATCGGAAGCGCGGCCGAGTTCTGCGGCGACGACCTCCCGTTCTACATCCACGAGGGCGACGTGCTGGCGCTCAGCGATCCGCCCGCGTGGGGTGCCGGTTTGGAGACGCCGCCCGTTCCGGTCAAGGACGTCCGGACGCTCTCCGACGGCGACGTCCTCACGTTCGCCGGGTTCCGGATCGAGGCGATGCACACGCCCGGGCACACGCCCGGCAGCGTCGTGTACCGGACCGACGGCTGGGTGCTCTCGGGCGATCTCGTCTTCGCCGGTTCCATCGGCCGGAGCGACTTCCCGAACTCCTCGCCCCCGGACATGGAGCGGAGCCTCCGCCGGTTCCTGGACCTGCCGGACCCGACGGAGGTCTATCCCGGACACGGGCCACGTACCACCGTCGGCCGCGAGCGTGAGCGGAACCCGTTCCTGCAGGGGTCCTAGTGGAGCTGCAGCCGCCGAGGGGAACCGACGACCTCCTGCCGCCGCGCTCGGACGCGATGCTCGGGCTCTACGAGCAGGCGCACCGGCTCGCGCACCTCTACGGATTCCGCTACGTCGAGACGCCGACGTTCGAGCACACCGATCTGTTCACGCGGACGTCGGGCGAGACCTCGGACGTCGTGACGAAGGAGATGTACACGTTCGAGGACAAGGGAGGCCGATCGCTCACCCTTCGTCCCGAGAGCACCGCGTCGGTCGTCCGCGCCTTCCTCTCGAACGCCCAGGACCTTCCGACCCCGTTCAAGGCGTACTACGTGAGCCCGCAGTTCCGTCACGGGCGCCCGCAAGCCGGGCGGATGCGGGAGTTCCGGCAGTTCGGCATCGAGATCATCGGTGTCGAGGGGCCAGGGGCCGACGTCGAGGTGATCGATCTCGGCGAGCGGTACGTGCGGGAACGAGGGCTCGGGCAGCTCACGCTGCAGCTCAACTCGATCGGCGACGCGACGTGCCGGCCTGCGTACCGTGAACGGCTCGTCGAGCATTTCGCGCCGTACCGAGACCAGCTCGACGAGGACTGCCGCACGCGCCTCGAGCGCAACCCATTGCGCGTCTTCGACTGCAAGGTCGACGGAACGAAGGACTTCGTGCTCGCAGCGCCGACGATCGCCGATCACCTGTGCGAGGCATGCGCGGCCCACTTCGCCGGCGTTCGGTCGGGCCTCGAGACCGCCGGGATCGCGTACGAGCTCAACCCGCGGTTGGTCCGCGGCCTCGACTACTACACCCGGACCGCGTTCGAATGGGTGTCCGGCTCGTTGTCCGCCGGACAGGCCACCGTGAACGCCGGCGGTCGCTACGACGGCCTGGCGCAGGAGCTCGGGGGTCGGGTGACACCGGGTGTCGGGTTCGCGATGGGTCTGGACCGCATCCTGATCGCGATGCAGGCCGAGGGCGTCCCGCTCCCACCGCCGCGAACCCCGCGATGCTTCGTCGTCGCGATCGGCGCGGCGGCCGAGGCGGGGATGCGGCTGGTGGGCGAGCTCCGCGCGGTGGGGATCCCGGCAGAGGGTGCCCTCGAGGAGCGACCGCTCGGCGCCCAGCTCCGGTTGGCGGACCGAGCCGGCGCGATCTACGCCGCCATCCTCGGCGACCGGGAGCTGGAGTCCGGGACCGTCACGATGCGCCGGCTCGCCGACGGTGAGCAGGCAGAGGTGCCGCTCACGGATGTGGTGAACTGGCTCTCTCGGCAGGACGGGTCGGTTGAACCATGAGCGACATGCGAACGGCGATGCGAACGCACGCGTGCGGCGAGCTCCGCGCCGCGGACGTGGGCGAGCGCGTGACCCTCTGTGGCTGGGTGTGGAGGCAGCGGGACCACGGCGGGGTGACGTTCGTCGACCTGCGCGACCGTGAGGGCCTCGTCCAGCTCGTGTTCCATCCCGAGGATGCCGCGGAGGCGCACGCCGCCGCCCAGGGGTTCAAGTCCGAGTCCGTCGTCCGGGTCTCCGGCGAGGTCCGCGCACGTCCTGCAGGAACGGTGAACCCGGACCTGCCGACCGGAGAGGTGGAGGTCGCGGTCGACGAGGTCGAGGTCCTCAGCGCGGCGGACACGCCTCCGTTCCCGGTGGAGGACCGTATCGAGGCCTCGGAGGAGCTCCGGCTCCGGTACCGCTACCTGGACCTTCGCCGGCCCGAGATGACCGAGGTCCTGCGTCTCCGTCACCAGATCAACCGGATCGTCCGCGACGAGATGGAGGCGCACGGCTTCCGCGAGGTCGAGACGCCGATGCTCACGCGCAGCACCCCCGAGGGCGCGCGCGACTTCCTCGTCCCCTCAAGGCTGTGGCCCGGCTCCTTCTACGCGCTGCCGCAGTCGCCGCAGCAGCTGAAGCAGCTCCTGATGGTCGGCGGCCAGGATCGCTACTACCAGATCGTGCGGTGCCTGCGCGACGAGCAACCGCGAGCCGACCGCAGCTTCGAGTTCACGCAGCTCGACGTGGAGATGTCCTTCATCGACGAGGAGGACGTGATCGCCGTCATCGAGCCGCTGTACGCGCGGGTCGTCCGCGAGGTGCACGGCGCCGAGGTGACGACGCCGTTCCCGAGGATGACGTACGACGAGATGATCACGCGGTACGGCTCGGACAAGCCGGACATGCGCTACGGGGACCGGATGATCATCGCCGACCTGTCCGAGGACTTCGCGGATACCGGCTTCAACGCGTTCAAGACGGTGCTTACCGACGGGGGCGCCATCCGGGGCTTCTCGGCTCCGTGGACCGGCGAGCCCTCGCGCAAGGACATGAAGGACCTCGAGACGTACGTCCGCGGCCGAGGGGCGGGAGGGCTCGCGTGGTTCCGCAACACGGCGTCCAACCAGCTAGAGGGGCCGATCGCGAAGTTCCTTTCGCCGGAGGAGATCACCGCGATCGTGAAGAAGACGAGCTCGGCGGACGGCGAGGTGGTCTTCGTCGTCGCCGATCAACCCGGTCGTGTGGACTCGGCGCTCGACGGGCTCCGCCGGCTGATGGCGCAACGGCTCCGCCTGGCACCTGCCGACGAGTGGGCGTTCATCTGGATGGTCGAACCTCCGCTGTTCGAGTGGAGCGAGGACGAGGGCAAGCTGGTCTCGGTCCACCACCCGTTCACGTCGCCGATGGGTGAGGATCTCGATCCGGCGATGGCGAGGGGGCGGGCCTACGACCTCGTGCTGAACGGGTTCGAGCTCGGCGGGGGGAGCATCCGCATCCATCGACCGGATGTGCAGCACCGGGTCTTCGAGGCGCTCGGGCTCAGCGACGACGAGATCCAGGAGAAGTTCGGCCATCTCCTGACCGCGTTCCGGTACGGCGTCCCGCCACACGGGGGGATCGCGATGGGCATCGACCGGCTCGTCATGCTGATGGCCGGCAAGGAGACGCTCCGCGACGTCACCGCTTTCCCGAAGGCCCAGTCGGGCGCCGACCCGCTCACGGGGGCGCCGTCCCCGGTCGCGCCCGAACAGCTCGCCGAGCTGGGGATCGCGGTCATGGCGCCCCCTGATGACGAGGAAGAGCGGTGATCGAGCTCACGCCCCACGACGTCGCGCTGTTCACCGGCACGGATTTCGCGACGTTCGTGACCATGAACCCGGACGGGTCGCCGCACGCGACGATCACGTGGGTCGACGCCGCCGATGGATACGTGCTCGTGAACACCGCGAAGGGACGAGTGAAGGACCGGAACGTCCGCGCGAACCCACACGTGGCGGTGTGTGTCCTTCGGAACGGCGATGCGTACGACTGGACGTCGGTCACGGGGACGGTCGTCGAGATCGAGGAGGGCGAGCACGCCGAGCGGCACATCGACGAGCTCTCCCATCGCTACGACGGGAAAGGATACGGCTACACGCCCGGCCAGGTCCGGGAGATCCTGAAGATCCGGCCCGACCGCATCATCCGGTACAAGGACTGAGACCGGTGGCCGACGTTCCCCTCGCGGCCCGGATGCGGCCCGGCTCCTTCGACGAGTTCGTGGGCCAGACCCATCTGATCGGGCCCGGCCGGGCGCTCACCAAGCTGCTCGAGGGCGGACATCTGCCGTCCCTCGTTCTGTGGGGTCCCGCGGGGACCGGGAAGACGACGCTCGCGCACCTGCTCGCGGACTCGGTCGGCGCCGACCTGGTCCAGCTCTCCGCGGTTTCGTCCGGCGTCGCCGACGCGCGCAAGGTCATCGAACGTGCCAAGGGCGGCATGTTCCGGACGGTGTTGTTCGTCGACGAGGTCCATCGGTGGTCCAAGGCGCAGCAGGATGTGCTGCTCCCCGCCGTCGAGGAGGGAACGGTCACCCTGATCGGCGCCACCACCGAGAACCCGTACTTCTCGCTCGTGACGCCGCTCCTGTCCCGCACCATCCTGCTCCGTCTGGAGCCGCTCGACTCGGACGCGCTCCGAGCGCTGCTGCGGCGCGCGCTCGCCGACGAGGACCGCGGCCTGGGCAAGCTCGGCGTCGACGCCGAGGACGAGGCGCTCGATCACCTGATCGAGGTCGCGGGCGGCGATGCGCGGATCGCCCTGACCGGGCTCGATGCCGCCGTGCTGGCCGCGCGATCGGCCGGCCTGACGACGGTCACGCGCGTGCTCGCCGCGGACGCCGTGCAACAGAAGGCGATCGTCTACGACCGGCAGGGAGACGCGCACTACGACGTCATCTCGGCTTTCATCAAGAGCATCCGCGGCTCGGACCCCGATGCCGCGCTGTTCTGGCTGGCGCGGATGCTCGAGGCGGGGGAGGACGCCCGCTACATCGCGCGGCGGATGATCGTGCACGCCTCGGAGGACATCGGGCTGGCCGATCCCCGCGCGATCCTGGTCGCCGTCGCCGCGGCGCAGGCGGTCGAGCACGTCGGCCTTCCCGAGGCGAAGCTGAACCTCGCGGAGGCGGCGATCTACCTCGCCCGTGCCCCGAAATCCAACAGCGTCATCGTCTCGCTCGGCCGGGCGGAGGAAGATGCGGCTTCGAGCGACCCCGTGCCTCTCCACCTTCGCGACGCGCACTACCCGGGCGCCAGGCGCTTGGGGCACGGCAAGGGCTACCGGTATCCGCACGACTTCCCCGAGGCCCGGGTCGAGCAGGAGTACCGGCCGGCGCGGTTCCTAGGCCAGCGCTACTACGAGCCCTCGGGCCACGGCGAGGAGTCCGAGGTAGCCGGCGACCCGGGCCGTTCGGACGGTGGGTCCGGCTATGATGCCCCGACCCACACGGAGGAGACCGAATGATCGCCGCGCTCGACGGAGGAGACGTCGCCCTCATCGTGCTTGCCGCGTTCTGGGGCCTGCTCGTCCTGTTCCTCTGCGTCGTCCTGATCAACACGTTCCGGGTCCTGGAGAGCACGAAGATGCTGATCGACGGGATCCGCGAGGAGACCGTGCCGCTCATGCGCGAGGTGAAGACCTCGGTGGAGAAGGCCAACCGCGAGCTCGACCGGGTGGACGGCATGCTCGTGGCGACGGGGGAGATCGTCGGGCGTATCCAGCGGATCGCGGGCCTGGTCGAACAGACGGTCTCGAGCCCGCTCACCAAGCTCATCGGCGTCGGCGCGGGGGTGCGGGCCGCCGCGAGCCGTTTCGGCGGCAAGAAGGCTCCGAAGTGAGGCCGGATCCGCGATGAGAAGGATCTTCTGGCTTGCGGTGGGCCTCGGCGCCGGGACGGCGGGCGCGATCATGTCCATGCGGTTCCTTCGCCGTCAGTCGCAGAAGGTGGCGCCGGCCAACCTCGCCCGGGAGGCGCGGGGTGGGCTGATGGACATCGCGAAGCTGTTCTCCGAATCGATCGCGGAAGGACGCGAGGCGATGCGAGAGAAGGAAGACGAGCTCCGGCTGAAGTAGCCAAGGGTCCTCCCGGCGCCCGTAGACTGGGCCTTCCGATGCAGGGCCGAGAGATCCGCGAGACGTTCCTGCGCTTCTTCGAGGAGCGCGGACACCGCCGCGTCCCCTCCTCGTCGCTGATCCCGCCGCCGGACTCGGGCCTGCTCCTCACCAACGCCGGGATGAATCAGTTCATCCCGTACTTCCTCGGCCACGCGCCGGCGCCGTACCCGCGCGCGGTCACGGTCCAGAAGGTGTTCCGGGCGCTCGACATCGACAACGTGGGGCACACGGACCGCCACCTCACGTTCTTCGAGATGCTCGGCAACTTCTCCTTCGGCGACTACTTCAAGCGCGAGTCCTGCGCCTGGGGCCTGGAGCTCGTCACGCAGGGCTTCGGCATCGAGCAGGACCGCATCTGGGCATCGGTCTTCGAGACCGACGACGAATCGATCCAGATCTGGCGCGACCTGGGGATCCCGGCCGAACGCATCGTCCGCCGCGGCGCGGTGGACAACTACTGGTGGACGCACGCGGCCGGCCCGGCGGGCCCCTGCTCGGAGATCTTCGTGGACCGCGGCCCCAAGTACGGGGCGGAGGGGGGTCCGGACGTCGACGAGGACCGCTACATGGAGATCTGGAACCACGTCTTCATGCAGGAGGAGGTGGACGACGCGCAGCGGTTCGTCCACGAGCTCCCGGCGAAGAACATCGACACGGGGTCGAGCCTCGAGCGGGTCGCGACCGTGCTGCAGGACGTCGACAACGTGTTCGAGACCGACCTGATGCGGCCGCTCCTGGAGGTGGCGGAGTCGCTCTCGGGGCTCACGCACGGCAAGGACGAGCGGGCCGACGTCTCGCTGAAAGTGATCGCCGAGCACGGCCGCGCGACGACGTTCCTGATCGCGGACGGCGTGCAGCCGTCGAACGAAGGCCGGGGCTACGTGCTCCGGCGGATGCTGCGCCGCGTCGTGAGTCACGCGCGCCGGCTCGGCATCGAACAGGACGTGATGCCCAGGCTGATCGAGCGGACCGTCGAGCTGTTCGGCGACGCCTATCCGGAGCTGATCGAGAACCGCGCGTACGTCGAGCAGGTCGCGACATCGGAGGAGGAGCGCTTCGCGGCCACGCTCCGGCAGGGGATGACGCTGTTCGAGGAACAGGTCGTGAAGGTGCGGGCGATCGAGAACCAGCCCAGGGTGTTTTCGGGCGACGCCGTGTTCAAGCTCCACGACACGTTCGGCTTCCCGAAGGAGCTCACCCGGGAGCTCGCGGAGGATGCCGGTCTCGAGATCGACGAGGCGCGCTTCGACGAGCTCATGGAGGAGCAGCGCGACCGGGCGAAGCGGTCGGCGAAGAAGGGCCGCGCGGAGGAAGAGCTCGCCGGCCTCGCGACACAGGCCGGCAAGACCGAGTTCGTCGGCTACGAACGGCTCGAGGCCGACGGCACGGTGGTCGGTCTCCTCGGCGGCGGCGGCCGAACGCCCGTCGCGCAGGAGGGCGAGGAGGTCCGCTTCGTGCTGGACCGGACACCCTTCTACGCGGAGTCCGGAGGCCAGGTGGCGGACCAGGGGATCGTTCGCGCGCCGGCCGGTGCGCTCCGCGTGATCGACGCGCAGTACGGTCCCGGGGACGTCATCGTGCACACCGGGATCGTGGAGTCCGGGGAGTTTCGCGAAGGCGAGGAGGTCCACGGCGAGGTCGACGCGGTCCGCCGTGAGGCGACGATGCGAGCGCATACGGCGACGCACATCGTCCACTGGACCCTGAAGCACCTCCTCGGGGAGCACGCGAGGCAGGCGGGCTCGCTCGTCGCGCCCGGCCGGCTCCGGTTCGACTTCCCTCATCATGCGTCGGTCGGATGGGATGCCCTCGAGCATGCCGAGGAGATCGCGAACGCGAAGACCTCGGCGGACGAGCAGGTGACGATCTACGAGACGACGTTCGAGGAGGCCAAGAACCAGGGAGCCATCGCCCTGTTCGGCGAGAAGTACGGCGACTTCGTCCGCGTCGTCGAGGTCGGCGACTACTCGATCGAGCTCTGCGGTGGCACCCACGTGCACCACACGGGCCACATCGGGACCGTGCGGATCCTTCACGAGGGATCGATCGGCGCCGGGATGCGGCGCGTCGAGGCGGTGGTCGGCGCGGAGGCGCTCCGCGAGATCAACGCCGAGCGCGAGTGGCTCCGGGCCGTGGCCGAGGCCCTCGGCACGGACCCGAAGAATGCGGCCGATCGCGCGCGCCAGCTCTTCGAGCGGGTGAAGCGTCTCGAGAGCGAGCAGGGGAAGAAGGACAGGGATCAGCGCAAGCAGGACGCGGAGGAGCTCGCCGAAGCGGCGCGAGACGTGGGAGGTGTGCGGCTCGTCGCGCAGGCCCACGACGCGCCCGCGGACGAGCTCCGCGCGCTCGCTCAGGACGTCGCGAGCCAGCTCGAGGGGCCGAAGGGCGCGGCGGTCGTGCTCGGGAGCGCCCAGGACGGGAAGGCGCTGCTCGTGGCCGCGACCTCGAAGAACCTGGTCGAGCGGGGTGTCTCGGCGCCCGAGCTCCTCGACCCGGCCGCGAAGCTCGTCGGCGGGGGCGCCGGCGGCAAGCCCGGTCTCGCCTTCTCCGGGGGGCCTAAGGGCGACGGCGTCGGGGCGGCCCTCGAGACGATCGAGCCGCGTCTGAAGGAGCTCCTCGGCGAGCGATGACGGCGTGGGGGAGCGCGGCGCGCGCGGCACCGGCATGACGGAGCGCGGCCGCGTTCTGGGCCTCGACCTCGGCGACGCGCGGATCGGGGTGGCGATCTCCGACGACGACCGGCGTCTGGCGGTCCCGATCGGAACGATCCGCACCGGCGCGCCGGCAGACTTGAAGTCGATCGCCGAGCTCGTCCGCGAGCACGGCGTGACGCTGGTCGTCCTTGGGCAACCATTGCTGCTGTCCGGCGAGGCGGGCGTGCGAGCCCACCACGCGGAGCGGTTCGCCGAAGCGCTGCGAGCCGTCCTCCCGGTTCCGGTCGTCCTGCAGGACGAGCGCCTGTCCACCGTCGAGGCCGAGCGCGCGCTCCGAGCGACAGGGGCGAAGGGGCGGGCGCGGCGACGCCACGTCGACCGGTCCGCGGCCACCGTGATCCTGCAGTCGTGGCTCGACGCGTCCGCTCGATAGGCCGATGCGGGACCGGGGCCCCGAGAACGGCACCCCGGGTATGCTCCCTCCCCGGATGCAGGACACGGCACCCCCCCGCACCGAGAACACCCCCTCCGGCCGCCATCGTCGAGCGGCTCGGCGCACCCATTGGGGTCTTCGTATCGGTGTGGTCCTCCTCGTCATCGCTGCGGGACTCGGCGTGGGCGCGGTCCGCTACTACGACTGGTGCCAGGGAGCGTCGGGCCCGCGACAGCCGGTCTCGTTCGAGGTCGCCGAGGGCGCGAGCGGTTCCGAGATCGTCCACGGCCTCCACCGCCAGGATGTCGTGCGGTGCGGTTTGGTCTCGACCTGGCTCCTGCGGCGGAGCGGTCTCGAGGGTGACTTCCGCTCCGGCACGTTCGAGCTCACCACGAACATGACCCCGGACGACGCGTTCGCGGCGCTCACGACGCCGCCCGAGCCCGTCCCCACCGTGCGGCTCACGATCCCCGAGGGCTACCGGCTCACGCAGATCGCCGAGCGGGTTCAGGAGGACCTCGGCATCCCCTCGGCTCAGTTCCTGAAAGCCCTTCGGCGCGAGGACTGGGCGCTCCCGCCCTACCTTCCGGAGGACGCGGTGAGCGCGGAGGGGTTCCTCTTCCCGAAGACCTACGAGTTCGTCGAGGGCGACGTGACCGCGGAGGACGTCATCGCCCGGCTGCTCGAGCAGTTCCAGATCGAGGCAGAGAGCCTGCCCTGGGAGAACGCCGAGGACCTGGGGATCACCCCGTACGAGGTGGTGATCGTCGCCTCGATGATCGAGGAGGAGGCCAAGCTCCAGGAGGAGCGCGCGGTGATCTCCGGCGTCATCCACAACCGTCTGGACATCGGGATGACGCTCGGGATCGATGCCACGTTGCTGTACGACGACCCGACGCCCGACGGGCAGCTGTCCTTCTCCGACCTCGAGTTCGACAGCCCCTACAACACCCGGATCAACGGGGGGCTGCCGCCGACGCCGATCTCGAGCCCGGGCCTTGCTTCGCTCCAAGCAGCGCTCGAGCCTGCCGACACGGAATTCTTCTTCTACGTGCTCTGCGGGGAAGACGGCCACCACGCGTTCGGTAAGACCGATGCGGAGCACGAGGCGAACCGGGTCCGATGCGGTGAATGACGACGTGGGGGGTCCGCCGGCGCCTCTGCGCCTCGGCGGCTCGACCCGCGTCGTCGGCGTGATCGGTTGGCCCGTCGAGCACAGCCTGTCGCCGGCGATCCACAACGCGGCGTTCGCGGCGCTCGAGATGGACTGGGTCTACGTCCCGATGCCGGTGCCGCCCGGCGCGGTGGCCGAGGCCGTCGCGGGCCTGGGGGCGCTCGGCTTCGTCGGCGCGAACGTCACGATGCCGCACAAGACCGACGTCGCCGACGTCGTCGATGAGCTGAGCGAAGACGCCGCGCGCCTTCGGGCGGTCAACACGATCCTCGTCGGCGCGAACGCGATCTCCGGCCACAACACGGACGCGCCGGGGTTCGACCGGTTCCTCCGGCGGGACGCGGGCTTCGAACCGGCCGGCAGGAGCGCGCTGCTGTTCGGGGCCGGTGGGGCGGCGCGGGCGTGCGCGCTCGCACTCGCGCGCGCGGGACTGACCGAGCTCACGGTCGCCTTGCGGGAGCCATCACGCGCCGACGAACTCCGTGCCGCCGTCGAGGGATTGGACATGAAGGTCTCGGTGGTGTCGTTCGACGACGCCGCCGGATCGACCAGTGACCTCATCGTGAACGCGACGCCACTCGGAGCGCACGGCGAATCGTTGCCGCTTCCGGCACTCGGGCCGGACGTGCTCGGGATCGATCTGTTGACCCGCCCGAGCCACACGCCGATGCTCGACGCGGTTCGAGCGGCGGGAGGAACCGCCTTCGGTGGGATCGGCTTGCTCCTGGAGCAGGCGGCGATCGCGTTCGAGTTGTGGACCGGTCAGCCGGCCCCGGTCGAGGTCATGTCCGCGGCCGCGCTGGCTGCCAGGGGACCTTCGGCCCCCGCCTAGGGTCCTCGTCCCCCGTTCGGCCCCCGTCGAAGGTCCCGGGCTCAAGCACCGTTCGCCCACGCCCGATGCTTCCAGTGACACCCGCATGAACGACTTCGACGCGCTCGCCGCCGTCCTTGGGGCCGGCATCGCCGACCTCCGGGGCTGCTTGATCCTGTCCCGCGACGGTCTGGTCCTCGCCGGGTATCCGGACACCGCGGAACAGGAGCTGAAGGCGTCATGGATCCGTTTCGCCGCGCTCGGCGAGCCCGACCGCGGCTTCGTCCAGTTCGGGAACGAGACCTGGTGCTACGCCCGACGGGGACCCTATGGCTCGCTCGCCGTGACGGGGATCGGCGTGCGTCCCGGCATCGTGATCGATCACATGGAGCAGGTGCTCCTGGCTGCCGAAGAAGCGAGATCCACGGGTGAGGGCATGAAGGGCGCTTCGGTGCCGGTTCCGCCGCCGCAGGCAACCGGGGCCTCCGGCAAGAGGAAGAAGCGAACGTCGCTCCACGGCGATCCCGCGCCGATCGAGGAGCCGGTCGTGATCCACGCCGAGGCACCCGCGGCTCTGACCAAGTCCGGAGCTCGATCGCCGGCATCGGAGGCCGGGGAGGGGCGGTTCGTGGACCCGGCGGAGCCGGATCCGGCCGCCGGCCCGTCTTCGGGCAGGACCGAGGAGCCCGCAGACGCGGACCCTGCCGGAGGACCCGAGGCCTCCGGCGAGGAGGACGAGGTCGACCGGTTCTCCCTGGCCTCGGAGTTCTCGAGGCTGCTTCAGGACAAGCGTGACGACGCCGATGGATAGGCGACCTTGGGCCAAAGGACGTAGCTCGGCATGGTGACAGCGAAGCGAAAGCCGAAGCAGCTCGGGCAGATCCTGCTCGAGCAGGGCCTGCTCGAGCAGGACCAGCTCGACCGCGCGCTCGAGGAGCACCGCAATACGCCGAAGTCGCTCGGCCGAGTGCTCATCGACCTCGGCTACATCCGCGAGCGCGACCTCGTGCGCGCCCTCGCCGAGCAGGTCGGCCTCGAGTTCGTCGACCTCACCGAATACCGGATCGATCCGGGGATCGCCACACTCATCCCCGAGGCCATCTGCCGGCGCTACCGGGCGCTTGCCATCGGCGAACGCGACGGCAAGCTGCTCGTCGCGATGTCTGACCCCGCGAACGTGTATGCGCTGGACGACATCCGCACGATCACGGGTCGAGACGTGCAACCCGTCGTGGCGACGGCGAACGACGTCGAGCAGGCGATCGCGAAGTTCACGGGCGCGGGGGATCAGGTCGAGGCGCTCGCGTCCGAGGCCGTCGAGGCGCTCGAGCGCGAGGCGGACCTGTCCGACGTGGAAGCGGCCGTCGAGGACGCTCCGATCGTCAAGCTCGTCCAGGCGATCATGAACCAAGCCGTCACCGACCGTGCCTCCGACGTCCACATCGAGCCGACCGAGAAGGACGTTCGCGTTCGGTTCCGCGTGGACGGGGTCCTCCATGAGGTGATGCACTCGCCGAAGAGCATCCAAGGCGGGCTGATCAGCCGGCTGAAGGTCATGGCGGATCTCAACATCGCCGAGAAGCGCGTGCCGCAGGACGGGCGTGTCTCGATCCGGGTCGGCACGAAGCAGCTCGACCTGCGTCTGGCCACGCTGCCGACCGTGTTCGGCGAGAAGATCGTGATCCGCATCTTGGACAAGAGCAACGCGTTGCTCAAGTTGTCCGACCTCGGCTTCCAGCAGCACGCGTACGATCGCTACGAGGAGGCGTTCCGAAAGCCCTACGGAGCGATCCTCGTCACCGGGCCAACCGGATCGGGCAAGTCGACGACGCTGTACGCGACGCTGAACATCGTCAACAGCGTCGACAAGCACATCGTCACGATCGAGGACCCGGTCGAGTACCGCCTCCCGGGCGTGAACCAGATCCAGGTCAACCCGAAGGCCGGCCTGACGTTCGCCTCGGCCCTTCGGTCGATCCTTCGGGCCGACCCCGACATCATCCTGATCGGTGAGATCCGCGACCGCGAGACCGCCATGATCGCGGTCGAATCCGCCCTCACCGGTCACCTCGTGCTTTCGTCGCTCCACACGAACGACGCGCCCAGCGCGATCTCGCGATTGACCGAGATGGAGGTCGAGACCTTCCTGGTCGCCTCGGCGGTGGACGTGGTCGTGGCGCAGAGGCTGGCCCGGCTCCTGTGCGAGAAGTGCCGGGAGCCGCACGTGCCCAACCCGGAAGAGCTTCGGGAGGCCGGCGTCATCGACGCCAGGCACGAAGGGGGGCAGTTCTTCCGGGCCGTGGGATGCACCGCCTGCTCGAATACCGGGTACCGCGGGCGCTTCGGTCTGTACGAAGTCATGCCGATGACCGAAGAGATCGAACGGCTCACGGTGGAGCGCGCGTCCTCCAACGCGATCCGAGAAGTAGCCATAGACCAAGGGATGAGGACGCTCCGCGAGGACGGCCTAGACAAGGCGGCCGCGGGCCTGACATCGATCGAAGAGATCGCGAGGGTGGTGAAGTGATGAGCATTCCGGTGGAAGAGGAAAACGTACAGGTTCCGGTTCCGGAGCTGCTCGAGGTCGTCCTCGAGCGCGGCGCTTCGGACCTGCATCTCACGGCTGGGGCACCGCCGACGATCCGGCTATACGGCGACCTCGTCCGACTCGAGGAGTACCCGCTCATGACGCCACGCGCCCTGCAGGGGATGATCTACGCGATCTTGCCCCAGAAGATGCGCGAGCGCTTCGAGCAGGAGCTCGAGCTCGACATGTCGTACTCACTGCCGGGTAAGGCCCGCTTCCGGGTGAACGTCTACCTGCAGCGGGATTCGATCGGCGCGGCGTTCCGGCTGATCCCGTACGAGATCAAGTCGCTCGAGGACCTCGACCTGCCGAGCGTCGTCGCCGACCTGGCCCGCTACCCGCGGGGGTTCGTCGTGGTCACCGGACCGACCGGCTCGGGCAAGTCGACGAGCCTCGCGTCCATGGTCGACATCGTGAACCGGGAGCGCCAGGCCCACATCATGACCGTCGAGGACCCCATCGAGTTCCTCCACAAACACGACCGGTGCATCGTGAACCAGCGCGAGGTCGGGGCGGACACGCACTCCTTCTCCCAGGCCCTGAAGCACGTCCTTCGCCAGGACCCGGACGTCATCCTGGTGGGGGAGATGCGGGACCTCGAGACGATCTCGACGGCGATCACCGCCGCCGAGACGGGGCACCTCGTCTTCGCCACGCTCCACACGCAGGATGCGCCGCAGACGATCGACCGCATCATCGACGTCTTCCCGCCGCACCAGCAGCAGCAGGTGCGGGTGCAGCTCGCGACCACGCTCCAAGGCGTCGTGACCCAGCAGCTGCTCCAGACCGCCGACGGCCACTCGCGAGCCGTGGCCGTGGAGGTCCTGATCTGCACGCCGGCCGTGCGCAACCTGATCCGCGAGGGCAAGACGCACCAGATCTACTCGATCATGCAGGCCGGCGGCCGGTTCGGGATGCAGACGATGGACCAGTCGCTCGCCACGCTCGTCAAGTCCGGGAAGGTCACGCAGCAGCTCGCCTACGAGCGCTGTCACGACCCCGAAGAGCTGAACCGGCTGATCGGTGGGGCGGGCGCGAGCTTCGACGCCGGCTACGGCGCCGCGGCCTCCGCCGGGATCATGCTCGGTGACTATTGATGGCAAGAGCTGAGGACCGATGACGCAGACCTACGACTACAAGGTCCGGGACCGAACCGGAAACCTCGTCACCGGCCAGCTGGCCGGTGACAGCGAGACGCTCGTCCTGGACAAGCTGCGCCAGATGGGCATGACGCCCGTCGAGGTGAAGAAGGCCAACGCCGGCCTGAAGATGGAGATCAACCTCCGTCCGGGACGGGTCAAGCTCAAGCAGGTCGCCATCTTCTGCCGCCAGTTCGCCACGATGGTGAACTCCGGCCTGCCGATCCTGCGGGCGCTCTCGATCCTGGCCGACCAGACCGAGAGCAAGGAGCTCGCGAAGGTCCTAGTGCAGGCGCGGACCGACGTCGAGCAGGGCTCGTCGCTCTCGGCGGCCATGGGCAAGCACCCGAAGGCGTTCAGCAACACGTTCATCGCGATGGTCAAGGCCGGCGAGACGGGCGGTGTCCTGGACGACGTCCTGCTCCAGCTCGCGGACCAGATCGAGAAAGAGGTCTCGCTCCGCCGGCAGATCAAGTCGGCGATGACCTATCCGGTCGTGGTCGTGGCCCTGGTCGTCCTCATCATGTCGGCGATGCTCCTGTTCATCGTCCCGCAGTTCGAGACGATCTACGCAAGCCTGGACAGCAAGCTACCGCTGCCGACGACGATCCTTCTCGGGGCGTCGCGCGTGTTCACCAAGTACTGGTGGATGGTCATCATCGCCTCCGTCGGCGCCGCCATCTTGTTCAAGCGGTACAAGAAGTCGGACGCGGGGCGCGCTCGCATCGACGCGCTCAAGATCCGCGTGCCGGTCTTCGGCCCCCTGTTCCACAAGGTCGCGATCGCGCGCTTCTCTTCGACCCTGAGCATGCTGATGCGGGCCGGCGTCCCGATCCTCCAGGCTCTGGAGATCGTGAAGGACACCGTGAACAACCAGGTCATCTCGAGCGCCGTTGAGGACGTCAAGACCAGCGTGCGCGAAGGCGAGTCGATCGCCAAGCCGCTCGGCAAGCACAAGGTGTTCCCGCCGATGGTCGTCCAGATGATGGCGGTGGGTGAGGAGACGGGTGCCGTCGACACGATGCTCGACAAGGTTTCGGAGTTCTACAACCAGGAAGTGAAGGCGACCGTGGAGGCGCTCACGTCGCTGATCGAGCCCCTCCTGATCGCCATCATCGGCGGCGCGGTGGGCGCGGCGGTCGTGGCGCTCTACATGCCCATGTTCAACATCATCAACGTCATCGAGTAGTCGAGCGGGCCAGGGCCCGTGGGCATCCGTCCCGCGGCCCGTCCTCGTCCCCCGTTCGGGGACGGGTCGTGCGTGAAGGTCCCGGAATGACTAGAGCATTCGGGCCATTCCGCCCCAAACCGCGCCGACGGGGTAAAGCCGCAGGTCGTTCCCGCCGAAACCTCAACAGAGAGGCGTGTCATCGGGACACGCATGACTCGAGAAAGAGGAGGTGACTCCATGCTTCAGCGCTTCTGGCAACACCGGAAGGACGAAGAGGGCTTCACCCTCATCGAGCTGATGGTGGTCGTTCTGATCATCGGCATCCTGATCGCCATCGCTCTGCCGACCTTCCTGGGCGCACGTGCACGGGCACAGGACCGGGCAGCCCAGTCGGACCTGCGGAACGGGCTCGCCGCCGCGAAGACCTTCTTCACGGACGACGACACGTACACGGGGTTCAACGCCTCGGCGGCCGACGCCATCGAGCCGTCGCTCAACTGGGTCGACGGAGCCCCCACGGCTGCCACGGACGAGCTGGGCATCAACGAGAACACGGGTCCCCTGGTTGTCATGGGACGACACAGCACGTCCGGGGCGCAGTTCTGCATCGCGGACGACGCCACCGGGCCGGGCACCACGTTCGGTGACGACGCAACGGCTGCGACCATCGCCGCCTGCAGCGCCGGCTGGTAAAGCCCTAGGGACTACGCGACTGCGGAGCGGGGGCGGCCCTTACGGGCCGCCCCCTTCCGTGTTCTCGCCTATAGGACGTCCGACACCCGGTCGATATCCCTTTGGAGGGATCCCCGATGAACACTCGAGCGACCATGCGGGCCCGATGGGGCCGAAAGCGCCACGACGAGGACGGTTTCACTCTCGTCGAGCTGATGGTCGTCGTCCTGATCATCGGCATCCTGATCGCCATCGCCCTGCCGGTCTTCCTCGGCGCGAGGACGCGTGCCCAGGACCGGGCGATCACGAGCGAGCTCCGGTCCGGACTCGCCGGAGCCCTCACCTACTTCACCGAAGCCGGGGCGTGGGACGGGTTCAGCGCCGTCGTAGCGGAGGGCGCGGAGCCCAACCTCAACTGGCTCGACGGGGGGGACCCCGCGATCGGCGAGGTCTCCATCGAGGTCCGTTCGGGCTGGAACCTGCTGCTGGTCGGTAAGTCGGGGAGCGGCTCGTACTTCTGCATCGCACAGGTCCGCACGTACCCTTCCACGCATCTGGGGGGCGGGCCGAACTTCGCGGCCGTCGACACGGTCGCCGAATGCACCGGCGGCTGGTGACCGCCCCGACCGGGTGACCCTGGGTGGCCGGTGATCCACCCCTGCCATCGGACTCGGACGCGGCCGTAGCCCCCAGCGATCGGCGCCATCCCCTCAAGGGACCACCCCGTCCGGCCGATGCCTAAAGGGTGATCTTTATCGCGGTGTCCTCGCCATGACCAAGAAGCGCCGGCCGTTCCTCTTCGGGATGCGAGCTCGTCTGCACGACGAGGGCGGATTCAGCCTGCTCGAGACGGTCATCGCGATCGGCATCATCTTCGGCTCGCTCCTCACCCTGGCGCTGAGCACCACGACGGGGCTCAAGTACTTCGGCGTCGGCCGGGAGCGCCAAGCGGCGAACCAGATCGCGAATCAGCTCATGGAGCAGACGCGCGGCCTCGCCTACCACAAGATCACCCGGGGGATGCAGACCTC
>CAZMNP010000174.1:0-9027 GCA_964567675.1 uncultured Actinomycetes bacterium | reverse complement strand
GCCGCGGCGTTCGATCGGACGTGCTCCATCGAGGAGGTCGCAGGGATCGCGACGTGCACCCGGCGGTCGCTGAGCGTCCATCTCAGGAGCGCCTGCGCCCAGGTCTGGACGCCGAGGTCGCGCAGCACACCCGGGTCCTTCGGTTCCCGAGCGAGGAGCGCGCCCTCGGCGAATGGGCGCATCGCGATCACGCCGATCCCCATCTCCTCCGCGAGCGGAAGGACGTCTCGCGCGGCCTTGCGCTCCATCGGGTTGTACGGGACCTGAACGCAGTCCACGTGCCCGGTCTCCATGATCTCGATCAGCTCGCCGAACATCGACTCGTTCCAATGCGTCGCCCCGATGAGCGCCACGTGGCCTGCTTTGACCTCCTCCTCCAGCCACACGAGGTGTTCCCGCCACGCGACGAGGTTGTGGATCTGCTCGATCTCGATGCGTCCGCCGAACGCGGCGAGCTGCGCCTCGAACTGCCGACGGCCCTCCAGCAGCGAGGCCGTCCAGATCTTCGTCGCGACGATCGCCGATGCCCGGACCCTCGCGGCTTGCAGAGCACGACCGAGCACCTCCTCGGCCCGGCCGTACATCGGAGAGGTGTCGACGAGTCGAGCTCCCGCCGCGAAAGCCTCTTCGACGACGGAGCGAGGACCCTCCTCCGCCTCGGTCGCGACGTCGAAGACCGTCCACGTGCCGAGCCCGATGACCGGGACCTCGAGGTCGGCGCGTCCGAACGTGCGGAGCTCCAACGACGACGCCTAGTCGCCGTCGGTCGAGCCCTGATCGCGCAGGTACCGCTCGAGCTCCGCGGCGAGGTCCTCGCCCGTCGGCACGTCCGTCAGATCGCCGACGAGGCCTTCTTCCGCCGCCTCCTCGAGCCGCTTCACGTAGTGCGCCAGGTTCCCGTCCTCGTCGATCGAGTCGCTCACCTCGCGCTCCCAGGTCCTCGCCGCGAGCTCGATCTGGCCGGTGTCGATCGGGAGCCCGACCAGATCGCGCAGTCGCTCCATCAACGCGTATGCCGCCTTCGGATTCGTCGACTGCGGCAGGTAGTGAGGGGACGCGGCCCACAGCGAAAGCGCCGGCAGTCCGGCCTTTGCCGCCACGTCGTTCAACACGCCCACGATCCCGGTCGGCCCCTCGTAGCGCGCCGCAACGACGGCCGGGTGCGACGACCACGACGGGTCCGAAGACGCGGCGCTCACGGGAGCCGAGATCGTATGAGGAACGTCGGCGAGGAACGCGCCGAGTGTGACCACCATCGACGCCTCGATGTCCGAGCACACGCGCAGGATCTGCTCGCAATAGGTGCGCCACCATACGTTCGGCTCGATCCCGACGAACACCACCACGTCGCGGTTGCCGGCGCGCGCCCACGAGAACTCGTTCGTGGGCCAGTCCACTTGCCGGGTCTCGCCGTCGACCATGCGGACGGTCGGCCGGTTCACCTGGAAGTCGTAGAACTCCTCCGGATCGATCGCAGCGAAGAGCCGGGCGCTCCACTGCTCGCGGAGCTCGCGCACGACCGTCGTGGCGCCCTCGCCTCCGTCGTTCCACCCGGCGAACGCGCAGACCACGACGGGTTCGGAGAGCTTCGGGCGGCCGCGATACTCGATGTGGCTCATGAGACCCGGCCGCCGGCGCGCTGGAGGTCCACGGGGACAGTCTCCGGCCCACCGGGCCGGGTGTCACACCCGGCCGGGAGGGTTCACGCGTCCGGGCCGTCCTCCAGGGTGAGCCAGGTCCACCGCCGCATGATCGGGCACGTGAGCGTCCGGGTGACCCCGTCGATCTCCTGGATCGGCCGAAGCACGCGCTTGCCGAGCTCGTCGATGCTATCTGCCTCGGCCCGGACCACGACGTCGTGCGGGCCGGTCACGACGTTGACGGCAACGACGCCCGGAAGGTCGCCGACCAGCCGCGCGACCTGGGCGTCGGTCCCGACCTGCACCTGGAGCAGGATGAATGCCTCCATCGCCTCACGCTACAACCTCGGTCAAGCCCGCCCGTCCGCACGCCGATGTCAATGGAGTCAACAGGTGGCACCTTGTCGGGAGGGAATGGGTGTCCGTCCCCGAAGTCGAGACATCCGAAGCCCCGGACGGGAACCCCTCCGGGAGGGCCGGCGACGTCGGGGAACGCAACGGAAGCGGTCGAGAGGTCGTCGACTACCGAACGCTCATCGAACAGATCCCGGCCATCACCTACACCGAGGTTCACAGTGGGGCCGGCCAGCGAACCAGCTACGTCTCCCCGCAGGCAACGCACATCCTCGGCTACACGCCGCAGCAGTTCATCGAGGACGGCCAACTCTGGCGCACGCTCCGTCATCCTGCCGACCGTGCCTCGGTGGCGGCGGCCGAACGCACCGCGGAGATCACGAGGCAGCCGTTCCACGCGGAGTACCGCATGCACGACCGGGCGGGGCGCCAGCACTGGTTCCGCGACGACGCCGTCCTGGTCGAGGAGGGCGGAGGGACGTTCTGGCAGGGCGTGATGTTCGACGTCACGGCGGAGAAGGAAGCCGAGCAGCAAGCGCGCGAGGCCGAGCTTCGATACCGAAGCCTCGTCGAATCGCTGCCGTGCTTGGTGTACATCGACCACCTCGACGAGCGCGCCACGAACGTCTACACGAGCCCGCAGACCGACGCCATGTTCGGGTTCACGCAGCAGGACTGGAACGAAGACCCTGACCTGTGGCTCGGCAAGATGGTGCATCCGGAGGACCGGGAACGGTGCCGTCTCGCCGAGGCAGATCACACCGAAACCGGAGAGCTCTTCGACGAGACGTACCGCATCCTGCACCGCGACGGGCGGATCCTCTGGGTGAGGGACGTCGCCGTGGTCGTCGAGGACGCCGACGGCATCCCGCTCTACTCCCAGGGATTCCTCTTGGACATCACCTCGCAGAAGGAGGCCGAGACCGAGCTCGAGCACGCGCTCGAACGCGAGCATGCGCAGGCCGCACACCTTCGGAGCACCGACGAGTTGAAGAACACCCTCCTGCATACGCTGTCGCACGACCTGAAGGGCCCGATCACCGCCGTGCTCGCCGCCACCAGCGCGCTGAAGCGGCCGGACGTCCGGGAGAGCGAGCGACAAGAGCTCCTCGACGGCTTGGCCGTTCGCGCGAGGCGGATGGATCGGCTCCTCGGCGACCTGCTCGACCTCGAGCGCCTGGGGCGGGGGAACCTGTGGCCGTCGAGGTCCCCGGTCGACGTCGGCCAGCTCGTCCGCGACGTCGTCGCGGAGAGCGACGTGCTCGAGGGCCGGATCGTCGACGTGGACGCCCCGCGGCTCCTCGCGCTGGTCGATCCGCCGAAGGTCGAGCGGGCGATCGACAACCTCCTGGTGAACGCGGCCCGCCACACGCCGCAGGGAACGCGGATCTGGATCCGGGTCCTCCCGCAGGACGGTGGTGTGCTCGTCTGCGTCGACGACGAGGGTCTCGGTATCCCGGACGAGCTCAAGGCCTCGATCTTCGAGCCCTTCCGCAAGGGCGAGGGCGGGTCGCCCGGTGCGGGCATCGGGCTCTCCCTCGTGTCTGGCTTCGCCGAGTTCCATGGGGGACGAGCCTGGGTGCAGGACCGGCCGGAAGGCGGGGCCGCGTTCCGCGTCTTCTTCCCGGGAACCGTCGGCGACCAGCCCGGAGCGGACGGCGATCGAGCGGAGGCGGAAGGCGGGCACGGAGAGGGTTCACCGGGACCGGCCGGGTTTCCGAGCCCGTCGTAGATCGCCGACGGCCCGTAACCCACGCGGCCTTCCGCGCGTTCGACCTGATGTGCTTGTGAGCAGAGCCCGAGCAGTGGAGGATACGCGGACCTTCGGCCCGACCGGAAGGCCCGCATGAACATCCGCCGTCTGCTCCGTGTGTTCGTCGTCCTCGTCGTGACGATGGCGCCGGTCGTCCTCGTGCCGTCGGCGATCGCGGGCTCGGCGAGCGTCGGGCTGTCGGCCTCGGCGAAGACGGTCACCTTCGGCAACGACGTCACCCTGTCCGGTGAGGTGACCGGCGATCCGAGCTGCGACGGCGACCGGGCGGTGGAGCTCCGGTGGCGCGACGCGGACTCACCGGGATTCACGATCGTGGCGCAGGGCACCACCGCCGCCGACGGCACGTTCATGTTCGTCCAGTCCCAGCCGCACACGGGCCGCTACCTAGCCGTGCTCCCTCTCGTCGGCGAGTGCGTCCGGACCGTCTCCGACGACGTGCTGGTGCGCGTGCGCGCGCTCGTCGACGCCTCACTCATCTCGGGCTCGAGTGAAGCGGGAAGCTGCGTCGACGTGTTCGTCGTCGTCCTGCCGTCCAAGCCGGGCCAGGTGGTCGACCTCCAGCAGCGTTCGGGCGGCACGTGGACAACGGTGGAGACGCTGCTCCTCAACGGAGACGGCGAAGGGCGCGCGAACCCCTGCCTCGGGTGGGACGACGTCGGCGTCGTCCGGTATCGCGCTCGATGGGTCCCGCAGGACGACCTGAACCTGGTGGGGACGAGCGCGACCCTCGCGTTCGAGGTCACCGAGGCGGGGTGGATGCTGCGGATCGACGAGCTCGTTCGCCGGCGCGCGATTTCCGTGTCCGTGAGCGAGGGCGACGAGTACCTGTACCGGCACGATGACCTGACGCCTCGCACGCCGGCGTCGAACGAGAAGCTGGTCTTGGCGATGGCATCGCTCGAAACCTTCGGGCCTGAGCACCGGATCACGACGCGGGCCGCGGCGAAGAAGTTCACGGACGGCGTCGTCGAGGGCAACCTGTGGATCCTCGGGCGCGGCGATCCGATCGTCCTTCGCTCTCAGCTCGGCGCCCTCGCCGACCAGCTCGTCGGAGCGGGGCTCGCGAGGGTGTCCGGGCGCGTGATGGGAAGCACGGCGTACTTCCGTCGGGATTGGAACGCACCGGGTTGGAACGACGTCGCGCGCGACTATGTGAACCGGCCTACGGCGCTCACCTTCGAGTTCAACCGAGGTCCCGAACCCGAGCGCGGTGCCGCGGCGGCACTCACGAGGCAGTTGGAGGAACGCGGAGTGCGGATCGCACGCAAGCCGGGGTCGGGGGCTCCCCCGCAGGATCTGCAGACGATGGCCTCCATCGATTCCAAGCCGCTCGAGGTCCTGCTCGCGAAGATGCTCCGCCCGTCGTGGAACTTCGCCGCAGAGGTCCTGGGCAAGGGTCTCGGCGCCAAGATCCACGGGGCACCCGGCACGATCGCCAAGGGTGCCGCCTCGATCCGGAACTGGGCAGCCGCGCGCGGTGTCGAGTTCGTCCTGTTCGACAACTCGGGCCTTTCCTACGACAACCAGGTGACGGCTGCCGGGATCGTCGAGCTGCTGGGCCAGGCCGAGCAGGAACCCTGGGGCGCTGCGCTCCGGCAGGCCCTGCCGACCGGTGGCCAGGGCACGCTCGAACACCGCCTTCACGGCGTCCGGGTCCGGGCGAAGACCGGAACGCTCGAAGACATCTCGGCCCTGTCGGGGTGGGTGCGTTCCGAGCGCACCGAGGTGTGGATCGAGTTCTCGATCCTGTCCGCGGGGATGTCCAAATCCACCGCCTCCGAGCTCGAGGACCGGATCGTCCGGATCCTCCAGAACCAGGCACGCTGACCGTCCGCCCGAGTCGCCCCTCTGCCGACCGGCGGTAAACCCGGTCCCCCGTCCAGCCGATGCACCTCCTAGACCATGGACGCTCATATCTCCGCCCCGGACCGGGAGGGCCTGCTCGACCGCGTCTTCCACGGGAGCCTGGTCGGGACGATCGTCGCCCGGTTCGAGGACGGGACCGTCCTGGAAGCCAACGACACCTTCTGCGCCCTGATCGGCCGAGGGCTGCCGGAGGTGCTCGGCGCCGACATCGACGACCTCGCGCTCTGGGGAGAGCTCGGTCCGACCCGCGCTCGCGACCGCTTGGATCAGACCGGTTTGATCGACGGCTACGACACCAGCGTCGCGACGCCCGAAGGCGAGACCCGGATCGTCCGCGTCTGGGCTGAGATCTTGAACGGCGCCGAGCCACTCGTCGTCATCCGCGCATCCGATGTCGATGGTCGTGCCGCGGCGAAGTCCCGATACGTCGAGCTCCGCGAGACCGAGATCAGGTACCGCGCGATGGTCGAGCAGATCCCCGCGATCACGTACACGCTGGTCCCCGATCCCGCGAGCCCGACCGGGCATCGCGGCGCGTACGTCAGCCCGCAGCTGAACGTGCTCCTCGGCTACACGACCGACGAGTGGACGTCCGACCCGACGCTGTGGGTCGCCGCGATCCATCCGGAGGACCGGGAGCGGGTGATCCGAGATGACGGGGGATCGAACGGCGCCAAACGGTTCGACTGCGAGTACCGGATGCTGGCGAAGGACGGAACGGTCCACTGGTTCCGGGACGAAGCCGTCTTCGTCGAGGAGCCCACCACGGGCACGCGTTTCTGGCAGGGCATCATGATGGACATCACCCAGGCGCGGCAGGCCGCCGAACACCACGCGGAGACCGAGGCGAAGTACCGGACGCTCGTCGAGCAGATCCCTGCCGTCGTCTACCTCGCCGAATACGGCGACCAGGGCGACTGGCTCTACATCAGCCCTCAGATCGAGCGGATGATGGGGTACACCCCGGACGAGTGGCTCGCGCACCCCGCCCCGCAAGGGACGCTGACCCACCCCGACGACCTGCCCGGCGTGCGGGCGGAGGAAGCACGCTCGTATCAGAGCGGTGGGCCGTTCCGCGCCGAGTATCGGATGCAGCGCCGCGACGGTCGCTGGCTCTGGATCCTCGACGAGGCCTCGGTCGTTCGCGACGACGACGGCGTGCCGCTGTTCTTGCAGGGACTGATGTACGACATCACCGAACGCCGCGAAGCCGAGGATCGGCTCGTCGCGCTCGATCGCTTGAAGAACACGCTGCTGCACACGCTGTCCCACGACCTGAAGGAGCCGCTGACGGCGATCTCCGGCGCGGCGAGCACCCTCGAACGGCTCGACCGCGAGCTCGAACCCGAGGAACGGTCCGACCTCCTGCGCACGATGGTGGACCGCACCAAGGGCATGAACTCACTCCTCACCGACCTGCTCGACCTCGACCGGCTGGACCGCGGGATCGTCGAGCCGCGCCGGTTCCCGGTCGACGTCGGGCAGCTCGTCAAGCGATTGATCGAACGGACGGACGTGCTCAACGGTCGCGCCGTCGAGGTCGACGATGCCGGATGCAGCGCGAGCTTGGACGCGACGAAGGTCGAGCGCATGGTCGAGAACCTCCTCGCGAACGCCGCCCGTCACACGCCTGCGGGAACACCCGTCCGGGTCCGGCTCTGGTGCGAGAACGGCGGCGCCTCGATCGCCGTCGACGACCAGGGACCCGGGATCCCGGACGATCTCAAGGAAGCCATCTTCGAGCCGTTCGCTCGCGCTCCACGATCGGCCGCGGAGCCCGGAACCGGCATCGGGCTCTCCCTCGTCGCGCGCTTCGCCGAGCTCCACAGCGGCCGAGCCTGGGTCGAGGACCGCGAGGGCGGCGGCGCGTCGTTCCGCGTGTTCCTGCCCGGGGAAGCGGCGAGCTAGCGGCCGAGCGACCGCTCGATCCGTCGAGCGGCCTCCATCACCGCGGGCGCGTACCGTCTCGCGCTGGTCCGGCCCATCCGCGACGCGGGGCCCGACACGGAGACCACCGCCAGGAGCACTTCGTGCTCGCCCACGATCGGCGCGCTCACGGAACCGACGCCGGGCTGCCGTTCATCGGTGCTCGATGCCCAGCCGCGGGATGCGACAAGCTCGACATCGCGCCGGAAGCGCTCGAGGTCGCGGGCCTTGCGGAGGTGACGCTCGGCGTTGGGAGCGAACGAGAGGAACACCTTCGCGGCAGATCCCGCGAACAGGGGAAGGGACGCGCCGACCGGAACGATCGTGCGCAGCTCGTTCACCGACTCCACCGCATCGACGCACACGCGCTCGTCGCCCGACCGGACGTAGAGCTGCGCCGACTCCCCCGTCACGCGCGCGAGGTGCTCCAGAACCGGGTGCGCGGCGTCGCGGAGCGGCAGCTCTCGCGCGGCGCGATTCGCGAGCCGCAGCAGCCCGGGTCCCAGCCGGTACCCGTACCCGCCGTAGTGGGCGAGGAACCCTTGGTCCTCGAGCGCCCGGATCAGTCGATGGGCCGTCGCGCGGGGAAGACCGGTGGCGCTCGCGATCGCGCTGAACCGGTGGGCGCCTCCCTCGACCGCCCGAAGGATCGCCGCAGCCCGGTCGAGCACCCCAACGCCCGACTCGGCCGGGTGTTGGATCCCGCGGCGAGGTATGTGGCGATCCGACATGTTCCGGATCATGGTATCGAGTTCCGGTATCTGGAACAACGCTGGACACGGGAGCCTCATCTTCGGCAAGATGGAGCGAGCCATGGCCCCCCCGACGACACTCGCCGAGAAGCTCTGGGAACGCCACCTCGTGCATCGGGCCGAAGGAGAACCCGACCTCCTGTACGTCGACCTTCACCTCGTCCACGAGGTCACGAGCCCGCAGGCGTTCGACGGCCTGCGCTTGGCCGGCCGGACGGTCCGTCGACCCGATCTCAGCGTCGCGACGATGGATCACAACGTCCCGACCGGACCCGGTCCGGTCGATCCGGTCAGCGTGAAGCAGATGGAGGCGCTCGCCCGCAACTGCTCCGAGTTCGGTATCACGCTCTTCCCGACCGGGCATCTCGGACAGGGCATCGTCCACGTCATCGGGCCGCAGATGGGCCTGACCCAGCCCGGCCTGTTCATCGTCTGCGGCGACTCGCACACGAGCACGCACGGCGCGTTCGGTGCGCTCGCGATCGGGATCGGGACCTCGGAGGTCGAGCACGTGCTCGCGACCCAGACGCTTCCGCAGACGAGGCCCGGCACGATGGCGGTCACCGTCGACGGTGAGCTCCCGCCGGGCGTCTCCGCCAAGGACGTGATCCTCGGGATCATCGCGAAGATCGGAACGGGCGGCGGGGTCGGCCACATCATCGAGTACCGCGGGGCAGGGATCCGCTCGCTCTCGATGGAGGGGCGGATGACCGTC
>CAZMNP010000173.1:0-25630 GCA_964567675.1 uncultured Actinomycetes bacterium | reverse complement strand
CGGGCGGCGTTTCGTCGAAGGATCTTCAGCAAGCCCGGTGTCAGGCTCGTGCGGAGCCACCCTTCCTCCGGGACGAGCGGATTGGTCACGCGGACCGCGTCGCGGTCGCCCGTCATCTCGAGATCCGCCTCCGACGCGAACGGGATCTGCCGAACCTCCCGAAGGCCGGCGCGCACGAGCGCACCGCGCACCCTGCCGAGGAACGCGTAGCGATGGGGAAGTCCGCCGGCCTGCCGCACCGGCGGGAGCGTCGATCCGATCCGTTCGTAACCTTGGATGCGCGCCACCTCTTCGATCAGGTCGACCTCGCGTTCGAGGTCCACGCGATAGCCGGGGATCTCGACGCGGACCTTGTCCTCGTCGGTGGTCTCGTGCGGCATGCCGAGCCGGTCGAACACCGCGGCGGCATCGGCGGTGGAGACGGGGTAACCGATCACCGCGGATGCGCGCGAGGCCCGAAGATCGACCGCGCGCCGCGGCGGAGCGCCTCCGACCTCGAGCGCGCCTCGGAGCACCGTCGCGCCGGACCACTCGACCATCAACCGGCTCGCTCGATCGACGCCGAGCGGCACACCCTCGGGGTCGGTTCCCCGCTCGAAGCGCATCGACGCCTCGGTGGAAAGGTCCAGGCGCCGGCGCGTGCGCTGGATCCCCTCGCGCCGGAACCAGGCGCTCTCGAGCAGGATGTCGGTGGTGGCCTCCGAGACCTCGGCGAGCGCGCCGCCCATGATCCCGGCGACGGCGACCGGGCGCTCGACGTCGCAGATCAACAGATCGTCCGCGGTGAAGGTGCGCTCGACCTCGTCCAGGGTGACGAGCTTCTCGCCCTCGTCCGCGCGCCGAACGACGATCCCGGGGCCTTTCAGGAGCGCGAGATCGAACGGGTGCAAGGGCTGTCCGACCTCGAGCATCGCGTAGTTCGTCGCGTCCACGGCCGCGGAGATCGGCCTCATGCCCGCGGCCGTGAGCCGCGCCTGGACGGCGATCGGCGACGGTACGACCCGGATGTCGCGCAGGACCCGCGCGAGGTACCGGGGACACCGTTCCTGGTCGAGGACCTCGAGCGAGGCCACGTCTTCGGCGGACTCCGCCGCCTCCTCCAGCGACGCGTCGGGCATGACGACGGGCGTGCCAGTCGCGGCCGAGACCTCGCGAGCGATCCCGAGGACCGAGAGGAAGTCGGGGCGGTTCGGGGTGACCTCGACGTCCAGGACCGCGTCGTCGAGTCCGAGCGCGTGCTTCACGTCCTGACCGAGCTCGAACTCAGGCGGCAGGATGAGGATGCCCTCGTGGCTCGGGGCGATCCCGAGCTCCATCGGCGAGCAGAGCATCCCGTTCGATACGACGCCTCGGATCTTCCGAGCGGTGAGCGGCTCCGGCAGCGCCGGAAGGGTCGCGCCCGGTGGGGCGAGCGGAACGAGATCGCCGGGCTTCATGTTCCGAACGCCGACGACGACCTCCTGCTCCCCCGACCCAGTCTGGACGCGCGCGATGCAGAGGTGGTCGGCGTCGGGATGGTCACGCACCTCGACGACTCGCGCCACGACGACACCCGAGAGCCGCTCCCACGGGCGGTCCACGGATCCGACCTCGGCGCCCCGATCCGTGAGGAGCTCGGCAAGCTCCTCGGCCGACAGATCGGTCGGGACGAGCTCGCGCAGCCAGGAGTGGACGACCTTCACGCAACGCCCTCGAACTGCTCGAGGAAGCGGACGTCTCCCTCGACGAACAGGCGGAGGTCGTTCACGCCGTACCGGACCATCGCGACCCGCTCGATGCCGATCCCGAACGCGAATCCCGTGTAGCGCTCGGAGTCGTAGCCACAGTTCTCCAGCACCTTCGGATGCACCATGCCGGCGCCGAGCAGCTCGATCCACCCGTTCCCGCAGACCCGGCACCCGGCGCCGTCGCAGACGAAGCACGACACGGCGACCTGGCATCCGGGCTCGACGAAGGGGAAGTAATCCGGCGTCATGCGCACGCGCGTGTTCGTGCCGAACAGCTCGCGCGCGAAGGCCTCGAGCGTTCCGCGGAGGTCGGCGAAGGAGATCCCCTCGTCGACCGCGAGCCCTTCGACCTGATGGAAGACCGTTCCGTGCGTCGCGTCCGGGGTGTCGTGGCGGTACGTGCGTCCCGGTGCGACCACGTACACCGGCGGGTCCTGCGACTCCATCGTGCGGATCTGCACGGCGCTCGTCTCGGTCCGAAGCAGCATGCCGGGGACGTCCACGTAGAGCGAGTCCTTCATCGTGCGCGCGGGATGATCCGGAGGGATGTTCAGCGCCTCGAAGTTGTGCCACTCGTCCTCGATCTCGGGACCTTCGGCAACGCGGTAGCCCATCCGCGTGAACACGTCGACCATCCGGTCCTCGACCAGCGTGAGCGGATGGAACGAGCCCGGTCTGGGCCGCCGGCCGGGCAGCGTGACGTCGACCGCGTCGGCCACCAGGAGCTCGGCATCGGCGCCGCCCTCGAACTCCGCCCGGCGGTTCTCGACCTCGGCACGGAGCTCGGCGAGCACCTCGTTCGTGAGCCGGCCGAGCTCGCGGCGTTCGTCCTCGGGAAGCGAACCGATCGATCGCTGGACCTCCGAGACGGGCGCCTTGCGGCCCAGGACACCGGTCTTCGTCCGGTCGAGCTCCTCGATGGATCCCGCCCGGCCGATCAGCGCTCGGCCGCGAGCGCGCTCCTCTTCGAGGATGCGGCGCGCGTCGCTCGGGTCCATGGTTGGGCGAGTCTAGCAAGGGGTTTCGGCCCGACCGTTGGACCGCACGTCGCCCGCGGCCGGGTCTCAGCCCGAACGGTCGGGCGGCTCGGCCGGCACGTCGAGCACGAACGTCACGTCATCTCCCACGCGGACCGATGTCGTGCCGCCCTGCGCCATCGCGACGCCGTGCGCCACGAACAAGCCGATCTTGCTGCCGGAGCCGGTCCCCGGCGCTCGCGCCAGGAACAGTCGTTCGGCGTCCTCCTGACTCAGCGTGGTGCCCCGCCGCGAGATCTCCAGGACGAGCCGTCCGTCGCGCACGGCTCCCTCGACGCGGAGCGGCCCCTCGTTCGTCCACCACACCAGCGCCTCGATGAACGCCTCAAGCACCAGACGAAGTCGTTCGGGGTCCACGAACGCCTGGACGTCCCCTCCTTCCCAGAGGATCTCCGGATGGTCCGGATCGCGCCCCAGCGACTCCGCGACCTGTCCGACGATCCTGCCGACCTCGATCCGCTCGGGGAACAGGTCGAGCGAGCCGGCGGCGAGCCGTGCCGCGTCCACCAGCTGACGCAGGATCGAGTTCAACCGGTCGGTGTCGTAGACGATCCCGGCGAGCATCAGCGCTCGTTGCTCCTCGGGCATCTGATCCCAGCGGTTGACGAGCGCATGCCCGAACCCTTTCATCGCGGTCAGCGGTGAGCGGATGTCGTGGGCCGCCGCCGCGATCACGGTCTCCAGGACGGCACGGCGTCCCTCGCGCTGCTGGCGCGTCCACTCGAACAGGCACACGGAGGCTGCCGCCGCGAGGTTCAGCGACTCGGCGCGGCCGACGATCGGAACGCGGACGGTGGCATCCGCGAGCTTGGACACCTCTCGCGGGAGTCCCCACGCTTCGTTCCCGAACACGAAGACCGCAGGGTCGGCGAGGTCCAGCTCGAACAGGTCCGCATCCCCGGAAGCGTCCATCGCGAAGATCCGCCGGCCTCCCTCGCGGAGTTGCTCGATCGCATCGGGGGTCTCGACGTCCCGCACGATCGGAAGATGGAACAGCGAGCCGGCGGACGCGCGGACCGCCTTCGGGTTGTACACGTCGACCGAATCGGAGCTGAAGACGACGCCGTCGGCTCCCGCTGCGTCGGCCGATCGAAGCACCGTTCCGGCATTGCCGGGGTCGCGGACGGAACTCAACAGCGCCACGCATCCCGCCGAGGGCGCGACGGATCTGAGCCCGACGTCCACGAACGGGGAGACTCCCACCAGCCCTTGGGGCGTCACGGTCGACGTGAGCTTGCCCATCACGTCGTCGCTGACGTGGACGAGCTCCGCTCCGGCCGATCGCGCGCGTTCGACGAGCGGGTGTACGGGATCGGTGTGGTAGAGGCGGGTCAGACCGTCCGGGTGGGTGAGCGCTTCGCCAACGGCCTGCGCGCCCTCGACGAGGAACTGGCGCTCGCGTTCCCGGAGCGCTCGCTTCTTCAGGCGCAGCGCGGCTACGACCTTCTCGTTGCGTGCCGACGTGATCACGCGTGCCCTCCGGGGGGCGTCGCCCCGGAGTGGAATCCTAGTGCCCGCGAGGCCGGCGCCTCGCGAATCTTCACGCCGCCAGGGCGTCCTTGGCCGTCTGGACGAGCCGTTCGAACGCGGCGGGATCGTGGACGGCAAGGTCGGCGAGGATCTTGCGATCGAGCTCGACGCCCGCCTTCTGCAGCCCGTGGATCAGCTGCGAGTACGACATCCCGTTCTGACGGGCCCCGGCTCCGATGCGCGCGATCCACAGCCGGCGGAACTGGCCCTTGCGGTCACGGCGGTCCCGGTAGGCGTATTGGCCGGAGTGAAGCAATTGCTCCTTGGCCACGCGATACCGGCGGGAGCGCGCGGCGTAGTACCCCTTCGCCTTACGCAGGACCTCCCGACGCTTCTTCTTCGCGTGGACCGAACGTTTGACGCGCGCCATCTCTCCCTACTTCCCGAGCAGCCGACGGATGTTGGTGCGCTCGGCCCTGACCTCGGCCATGCCCTCGACCCGGCGCCGGCGGCTGCCCCGCTTCTTGGTCAGGAAGTGATTGCCGGTCGCCTTGCGGTGAAGGACCTTGCCCGTCCGGGTGATCCGGAACCGCTTCGCCGTCGCACGGTGCGTCTTCTGCTTCATCGTTGGAAACTCTCTTCCCTGAGGCTCGAGGCCGGTTCCAGAGACTACCGCGTCGCGGGCTGAGGTCCTTCCACGCTTCCCGGGGGCTCCGGTTGCGCGAGTCCCGTGGCTTCTTCCACGTCGGGGGCTTCCTCCACGTCGGGGGCTTCATCGACCGCGCCGGAACCGGACGGTTCCTCCAGCGGTTCGGGGCTCCGAGCCTCCGCCGATGCGGAACCCCGCTTGGAAGCCTCGGCTCGTTGCTCCATCGCCTTCTTCGTCGGCCCGATCACCATCACCATGTTGCGCCCGTCCTGCTTGGGCTGCGCCTCCACGACGGCCGTGTCGCCGAGATCTTCCACCAACCGGTCCAAGATCTTGCGCCCCAGATCGGTGTGGGCCATCTCACGCCCGCGGAACATGATGGTCACCTTGACCCGCGCTCCCGCCGAGAGGAACCGGATGACGTGACCCTTCTTGGTGTCGTAGTCGTGCCGGTCGATCTTCGGGCGGAACTTGATCTCCTTGACCTCGACCCGCACCTGCTTCTTGCGGGCTTCCTTCTGGCGGATGTCGCGCTCGTACTTGAACTTGCCGTAGTCCATGATCCTGGCGACGGGCGGGTTCGCCTGCGGCGCCACCTCCACGAGGTCGAGGTCCAGCTCTTGTGCTTGCCGGAGCGCCTCCTGCGTGGAGACGATCCCGATCTGCGACCCGTCGGCACCCACCAGCCGTACCTGCGGCGAGCGGATGCGGTCATTGATCCGCGGATCAGCCGAGACCCCGCATCACCTCCCTATCGAACGAACGGCACCGGGCGTCTCCCCGATGCCGTGATGGAGCATGGTGAACCGTAGCGCGAGTATAGGTGCAGGTCGTGGGGGGCGTCGACCGGTGCCGACGGGTCGCGACATCCGCGAGGACGGGGGTCTACAGGGGCTTGACGTTGGCGGCCTGCTTGCCCTTCGGACCGTCGACGACGTCGAACTCGACGGCCTGGCCCTCGGTGAGGGACTTGTAGCCCTCACCCGCGATCGCGGAGAAGTGGACGAAGACGTCGTCCTCTCCTTCCCGCGAGATGAAGCCGAACCCTTTCTCGTTGCTGAACCACTTCACGGTGCCCTGCTCTGCCAACGGACCCTCCTGGTGCCTGAGCGGCGCGGAGCCTAGCACGGAGGGTCGCGGCGCTCAATCCTGCTCCGCTACGTCCGCTGCCCGCGTTCACCAATCGGGCTCGAGCGACCGTCCGTAGTCGTCCTCCAGGCGCAGGGTGTCGTCCTCGGTCGTGTATCCGTAGGCGATCTCGAGAACCCGGCCTCGCGCATCCGCCGGGTTCGTGATGCGATGGGTCGTCTCCGCCGAGACCATGAACTCCTCGCCCGGCGTGGCCTCCACCACCTTGTTCCCGATCTGGAGGGTCAGTCCCGGGTCGAGCACCACCCACATCTCGTCGCGCATCTGGTGGTAGTGGACGCTCGTCTCCTGCCCCGGTTCCACGGTGATCACGCGGACCGAGCTCGGCTGGTTCAGCGCGTAGGTGACGACCTTGCCCCAAGGCTTGTCGATGATCATCGGCTCAGCGCTCCTTCGGCAGCTGGTCGAGCACCGACGCCGTCTCGAGCGCCGCCATCGCCGCGTCCCAGCCCTTGTTCCCGTGCTTGCCTCCTGCCCGGTCGATCGCCTGCTCGAGCGTGTCGGTCGTGAGGACCCCGAAGATCACCGGTACCCCGGTGTCCTCAGCTGCGGTCCGGATCCCGAGTGCCGCCTGGCCGGCCACGTGGTCGAAGTGCGGCGTCTCGCCTCGCACGACCGCCCCGAGACAGATCACCGCGTCGAAGCCGCCCGAGGCCGCCAGTCGCCGCGACACGAGCGGAAGCTCGAACGCGCCCGGCACCCACGCGACGAGGAGGTCGTCCTCGTCGACCCCGTGCGCTCGAAGGCACTCGAGAGCGCCCTCGAGGAGCTTGCCCGTCACGAGCTCGTTGAACCGCGCGACCACGATCGCGAGGCGGCGGCCGCGGGCCAGGAAGTCTCCCCGCACGTCCCTCATCGGACCTCCTCGTCGAGCGTCTCGAGCCCGTCGAGGATGTGGCCGAGCTTCTCTCGTTTCGTCCGCAGGTACTCGATGTTGCGGGCGTTCGGCCGGACCTCGAGCGGTTCGCGTTCCACGATCGACAGGCCGTAGCCCTCGAGCCCGGCGCGCTTGGCTGGGTTGTTCGTCAGCAGGCGCATCGACTTCACGCCCAGGTCGTCGAGGATCTGCGCCCCGATGCCGTAGTCCCGTGGATCGGCCGCGAAGCCGAGCTCGACGTTCGCCTCGACCGTGTCCCGTCCCCGCTCCTGCAGCTGGTAGGCGCGGAGCTTGTGCGTGAGGCCGATCGCGCGTCCCTCGTGCCCTCGGATGTAGAGGACGATGCCGCGACCCTCGGCCCCGACCCGCTCAACCGCCGCCTCGAGCTGATCGCCGCAGTCGCACCGCAGCGAGCCGAACACGTCACCCGTCAGACATTCGGAGTGCACGCGGACCAAGATCCGCTCGCCATCGCCGACATCGCCCAGGACGAAGGCCACGTGCACGTTCCCGTCGACGAGGCTCTCGTAGGTGAAAGCCGTGAACTCGCCGTGCGCAGTGGGGATCGACGCCTCGGCCGTGCGGTTCACGAGGTGCTCGCGGTGCCGCCGGTACTCGATGAGGTCCGCGATCGAGATCATCTTCAGACCGTGTTCCGCAGCGACCCGGACGAGCTCGGGAAGCCGGGCCATCGTCCCGTCGGGGTGAAGGACCTCGCACAGCACGCCGGCCGGGTACAGACCGGCCAGACGGGCGAGATCCACCGTGGCCTCGGTGTGACCCGCTCGCTTCAGCACTCCCCCCTCCTGCGCCATCAGCGGGAACACGTGTCCGGGCATCCGGATGTCGTCGGGGCGCAGCTCCGGGTCGGTGATCGCCAGGACGGTCGCCGCGCGGTCGAACGCGCTCGTGCCGGTCGTCGTCCGCCCTCGGATGTCGATCGAGACCGCAAACGCCGTCCCGTGGCTCTCGTTGTTCTTCGAGACCATCAGCGGGATCCGAAGCTCCTCGAGGCGCTGCGGGGTCACCGGCATGCAGACGATCCCTCGACCGTGCGTGACCATGAAGTTGAGAACCTCCGGCGTCGCCCGTTCCGCGGCCAGGACGAAGTCGCCTTCGTTCTCCCGGTCGGCGTCGTCGACGACGATCACCACCCGTCCGGCTCGGACGTCCTCGAGCGCCTCCTCGATCGTCGCGAACGCGTTCCGATCGATCTCGTCCTGCGTGCCGCTCATGCGCCTCTCCCCTCGAGCAACGCTTCCACGTACTTCGCGATCACGTCCACCTCCAGGTTCACGGGGTCCTTCGGCTGCGCCGACCCGAGGGTCGTCGCCGCGAGCGTGTGCGGGATCAGGGCGACCGCGAACGTGTCGCCGTCGAGCGCGGCCACCGTGAGGCTCACGCCGTCCACGCAGACGGAGCCCTTGTCGACGAGGTAGCGACGAAGGTCTTTCGGCGCGCGGATCGTGACCCACGCGGCGCCGTCCTTGCCCGGCGCGAGGTCCATGACCTCGCCCACACCGTCGACGTGGCCCTGCACGAGGTGCCCGCCGAGGCGGCTCGCCAGCGTGAGGGGTCGCTCGAGGTTCACCGGGTCGCCCTCGGACAGGCGCGCGAAGCTCGTCCGGCGAAGGGTCTCCTCGGACACGTCGAACGCGAGGTGGGCCTCCGATCGCTCGACGACCGTGAGGCACACGCCGTTCACCGAGACGGAGGCGCCGACCTCCGCGTCGGAGGTCACGGTTCGGCATCCCACGGCGAGCCGGGAACCGCCGACCTCGCGCACGACCCCTCGCTCCTCAACGATCCCGGTGAACATCGGCCTCCACCCTCAAGTCCTCTCCGACACGGTCGAACGAGCGCACCCGCAGGCTCACGGCGTTCGCGATCGGCGCGAACCCACGCCCTCCGAGAACGGTCGGCGCGTCGGTGCCCCCCACCAGCTTCGGCGCCAGGTAGACGACGACCTTGTCAACGAGGCCGTCCTCGATCGCGGCCCAGGCCAGCGTGGGCCCACCCTCGAGCAGTACCGCCTGGACGTCTCGCTTCCCAAGGTCCGCGACCAGCTCGCCGAGCGGCACGCGTTCGCCTTCAGGCTCGTAGACGACGACCTCGGCGCCGGCGGCACTCCACGCCTCGCGGCGCTCGGCGGGCGCGAGGTCCGTGGTCGCGACGAGCGTCGGCGCATCCTCGTCGAACAGGTCACCGGTCGCCGGGACGCGTCCCCGGGCGTCGACCAGGATCCGTAGCGGCGCGCGTCCCCGATACCCGGGCAGGCGAACCGTCAGGGCGGGATCGTCGGCGAGCGCCGTCCCGGCTCCGACCACGATCGCGTCGGATGACGCGCGAAGACGGTGCACGTCGGCCCTCGCCGACTCGCCCGTGATCCATCGCGATGAGCCGTCACGCGCGGCCACCTTGCCGTCGAGCGAGGCCGCCATCTTCCAGGTGACGAATGGCAGCCCGGTCCGCACGTGCTTGACGAAGGCTTCGTTCTGGCGAGCGGCCTCCTCCGCGAGCGCTCCGAACTCCACCTCGATCCCGTGTGCCTGGAGCTTCGCGAACCCGCGGCCGTCGACGATCGGGTTCGGGTCGCGCATCGCCGAGACGACGCGGCCGATCCCCGCGGCGACGATCGCGTCGGTGCAAGGTCCGGTGCGGCCGAAGTGGTCGCACGGCTCCAACGAGGTGAACAGGACCGCCCCCCGAGCTCGCTCGCCAGCCTGCTCGAGGGCTCGGATCTCCGCATGCGGCGTCCCGGGCCCCTCGTGCCAGCCCTCGCCGGCGACGCGGCCGTCGGAGGTGACCACGACGGCGCCGACCATGGGGTTCGGGGAAACCAGTCCCCGCCCACGCTCCGCGAGCGAGATCGCCCGCTCGATGTATGTCTCATCGGACACGCTTGCACCCCGATCACGGGGCGCAGGTGTGGGGAGGGCAGGAGGCGGCAGCAAGCCGCTGCCGGCACCGCCCGTCCTCTCCCATCCCGACTCTCACGGTCGGTCCCGGAATCGCGCCGGGTCCACCCTCGACCGGCTGCCGAGGGGTTGCGGACTGTCACCGCCGGTGGGGACTTGCACCCCGCCCCGAAGACGAGCTTCTGCCCAAGTATAGGCGGCTCCCGGAGTGCGTGGTCAGGCGATGCAGGCGAGGACCCTCGGTCGCGAGGAAGGGTGTCGGTCAGTCGATCTTGCGGCGGTCCACGGCGTAGGACGAGCTCGCTTCGCGCTTGGCGAACTGCTTCATCTCCGTGGCGACGGCGACCGCCTCGCCGTAGTGCTCGAACATGCGGACGTTCGTGGTCGCGATCCCGACCGAGACGCCCGCGAGGGGAAGCTTCTGCATGACGCCCTTTCGGTCCTCGACCTCGACGTAGCCGCGCTGCAGGTCTTCCTGTTCGTAGAACTCGTGGATGTCGCCGTCGAAACGCTCGACGATCCGCTTCGCCACGTCCTCGGCCACTTCCGGAGGAACAACGGCCACGAAGTCGTCGCCGCCCACGTGCCCCACGAACCCCTCGGAGCCGGCGAACTCGACGACGGCGTCCTGGATGATCCTCGCCGTGGCCTGGATCAGCCGGTCGCCGCGGACGAACCCCTTCTGGTCGTTGTACGCCTTGAAGTTGTCGAGGTCGCTGTACAGCACGGCGAACGGCCGCTTGTCGCGCACTCCCCGCTCGATCTCTTCTTGGATCCGGATGTTGCCGGGCAGCCCGGTAAGGGGCGAGAGGTTGCGCATCTCCTTGGCCCGGCGAAGCGTTCCCTTCACGCGCGCGAGGAGCTCGATCGGGTCGAACGGCTTGATGATGTAGTCGTCCGCGCCGGCGGTGAGACCGAGCACTTTGTCGGTCGAGAGCGCCTTGGCCGTGAGCATGATGATCGAGGCGTTCGCTGTCTGCGGATTGCGGCGCAGGCGCTGCGCGACCTCGAACCCGTCGATCCGCGGCATCATCACGTCGAGCAGGACCAGATCGGGCCGGAGCGCCGCCGCACGCTCGAGCGCCTCCTCGCCGTCGGTCGCCACCGAGACCTCATAGCCCGCGCTTCGGAGGTTCACCTCGACGAACCGGGCGATGTCGGCGTCGTCGTCGACCACCAGGATTGTCTCGGGCATCAGGGCGTCCCTTCAGGTGCCTCGACGAGGCAGTCATGAAAGAGGTCGGCACAAGGGTCTACCGGCTTTACCGCCGCGCCTTGTGGTGAAGCGTCGGCGGGGTGGATCGACCCGGAAAGGGCGCTCACACGCTCAATCCTAGCCGGGGCTCGTCTCGCGACGTCGGAAGCCCGCCACGAACATCGCGTCGCACCCGTGCCGGTGCGGCCACAGGCGGATCCTGGCGGCCGGGCCATCAGGCCCCGGGAGGTCGGCGGGTTCGAGCTCGGCCTCGTGACGAAGGATCGCGTCGCAGGCAGCGTCCGTCTCGGCCCGGGGGAAGGTGCAGACGCTGTACACGAGGAGCCCGCCTGGACGCAGGATGCCCGCGACGCCGGCGACGATCGCGACCTGGAGCCGCGCGAGCGCCGAGAGCTCGTCCCTCTGCACACGCCACAGGAGCTCGGGACGCCGTCGCGCGGCCCCGATGCCCGAGCAGGGCGCGTCCACGAGGATCCGGTCGAACGCACCACGAGCGGCCGGGCCTCGGGCGTCCTGCACCACGACGTGCCCTCGGACCCCGAGCCGGTCCAGCGTGGACCGGACCAGGCCGGCGCGCGCGATGGACGGATCGGTTGCGACGAGCGTTCCCTCCGGCTCGATGAGACACGCGATGTGCGCCGCCTTCCCGCCGGGACCCGCGCATGCATCGAGGATGCGCTCGCCCGGTTGCGGATCGAGGGTGCGCACCACGAACGACGAAGCCTGGTCCTGGACGGCGAACCAGCCATCCGCGAAGCCGGGGAACGAGGTCGGCGCCCCCGCCCGGACGATCAGAGACTCCTCGTGCAGCGCACCGCGCTCCGGCTGATTGCCGGCCTCGCGGAGCGCCCGCTCGAGCTCGTCGACGCTCATCCGGCACGTGTTGGTCCGAAGCGTCGTCGCGCCATGCTCACCGAGCGCACGTGCCGCCGCCTCGGCCTCGTCGCCGAGCAGCAACCGCAGCTCGCGGATCGCCCACGCCGCGAGTCCCGTCCGGACCGCGAGGTCCTCGTCGCCGTCGCCTTCCGGCCAGCGCACGCCCTCCCGGATGAGACGGCGAAGCACCGCGTTGACGAAACCCCGGTGTCGCGGGCCGGCGAGGCCGACCGTTTCGGACACAGCCGCGTGTTCGGGGATCCTCGTGAACAGGATCTGATAACTGCCGAGCCGGAGCAGCGCGCGAGCTTCCTTCGGCGCGGTGTCGATGGACCGCTCGAGCAGCGGGGCGAGCGCGTAGTCGAGTGGGATCTTCTTGCGGATCGTCCCATAGGCGAGCTCGGACGCGAGCGCCGCGTCCCGCTCCGACAGGCCCGCACGGGCGATCGTCCGCGCGAGCGCGAGGTTCGAGTACGCGCCCTCGTCGATGACCCGTCGGATCACGTCGAGGGCGACCGAGCGCGCGGTGCTCGCCGGTTCCGGCCTCGCGGTCGCTCGAGATCCCTCGCGGCTCGCGGCCGCTCGCCGACCTCCGGGCGGGCTCACCCGAGCCGCTCGCCGGCCGCGTGGCGGGCTCACCCGAGCCGCTCGCCGGCCTCGGGGTGGAACCCGTTCACGAAGTCGGCACCCGACATGCGCTTGCGGCTCGCGGGAGCGAGCTCCAAAGGCCGGAACCCTCCGTCCGCCGTCGCCACGACGATCCCGTCCTTGCTCACGTCGACGATCCGCCCCTGCTCGCCCTCGGCGTCGACAGCCTCGGCCCGGAAGACCTTCACGCCTTCATCGCGGAACGTCGTGACCGCGGCCGGCTCGGGCGAGAGCGCGCGGACGAGGTTTACCAGCAGGCCTGCCGGGTTCGACCAGTCGAGCACGCGCTCGTGCGGCGCGAACTTCGGGGCGAAGGTCGCGAGCGAATGGTCCTGCGGCCTCGGCGCGAAGGGACCCGCCCCGAGCATATCGATGCTCTCGACGAGGACGTCCGCGCCGATGGCCGCCAAACGCGAACCGAGCGTCCCGGCGTCGTCGGCAGGCCCGATGGGTTCCTCGCGCTGCAAGATCACGGGTCCGGTGTCCATCCCGCGATCCATCACGATCGTCGAGACACCCGTGACGTCGTGGCCGAGCAGGAGCGCCGTCTGGACCGGGGTGGCGCCGCGAAGCCTCGGCAACAATGAGAAGTGCAGGTTCACCGGGGCGATCGTCGGAACGTGCAGGACGGTCGCGGGCAAGATCTCGCCGTACGCCACCACCGCGATCACGTCCGGCATCGATCCGGCGAGATCCTTGAAGCCGGCACCGGTCTTCACGGTCTCGACCTCGGCCAGCGGCAGATCGAGCAGCATCGCGGCCTCGGCGACCAACGTCGGCGTCAGCTCGTTGCCGCGCCCGGCGGGCTTCGGCGCGGCGGTGATCACGATCGCGATCTCGTGCGGGGATCCCGCGAGCGCTCGCAGGGACGGCACCGACCACGCATCGTTCCCGAGGAACGCGACGCGAAGGGATCGGCTCACGCCGCGAGGATACGCGGCCCTAGTGCTCGGGCGGTGCGTTCATCTCGAGCTCGCGGAGCTGTCGCATGACGTCGCGCCGGCCTTCATCCGTCAGGCGGTCGATGTACAGCATCCCGTTCAGGTGATCTGTCTCGTGCTGGAAGATGCGCGCGAGGAGCCCTTCGGCCTCAATGTCGATCGGCCGACCCTCCAGGTCCCCTCCGCGCAGACGGACCCGCGAGGCCCGCATCGTGGGATGGTACGGACCCGGGATGGACAGGCATCCCTCCTCGAGGACGTCCTCGCCGAGGAGGTCGCTCACGATCGGGTTGGCGACGAACCCGGAACCTCCCTCGCGATCGTCGTAGACGAAACACGCGATCGACAAACCGACCTGGTTCGCCGCCAGACCGACGCCCGGGGCTTCGTACATCGTCTCGAGCATGTCCTCCGCCAGACGCCGCAACGCGGTGTCGAACGTCTCAACGGGTCGGGACTGCTCCCGCAGCACGGGGTCGCCCAACGTTCGGATCGGCATGAGCGTCACGCGTCGCTCCTCACAGGTGCGGCTCGGCCTCGACCCGCGTCACGACGCCCCGCTCCGCAAGTCGCCGGATCGCCGCACCGAACACGGCGACGTCGCCGGGGTCCAGGGCGACCAAGCATACCGTCTGCTCTTCGAGCGCCGAGACGAGCAATGTCCGATGCGGGAGCGCGGCGATCTCGTCCTCGAGCGATGCGGTCCCGACCACGCGGAACACGGGAGCCCCGACCGGGAAGCCCGCGTCGGCAAGACGCTGTTTCTCGGTTCTCGCGAACCGGTCCGGCTTCCCGGCGACGAGCGCCTGAACGGCGGCATCGTTCGGCTTGTTCGTCTGGATGATGACGCGCCCCGATGGACCCGCCCACGCCGCGACCTCGGCCCACGCCGAGAGCGTCCGCTCCCGCGCTGCGATCCCGGCCCGGCGAAGTGAAGCGTCGGCGTTCAAGATCCCGACGAGGTCGAGTCGGAGCGCGCCGAAGTCCTTCACCGCGTCGATCCCGCCGACAACAACCTCTTCGTCGCCCGGCGGCCGTGGCCGGTCCGAGGGCCCGAGCCGTGTGACGGGAACGACGGCCACTCCGCGGGCCCACTGCTCGACGCGCTCGGCTCCGCCGCGCGCCACGCCGAAGTTCTCCGCCCCACACGCCGCGCAGCGCCCCCGCGCTTCGCACACGGTGCACCGGATCGATCCCTCCTCGGACCGCAGCATGCCGCCGCACGACGCGCACGCGGCGGGCTCACCGCACGCCCGGCAGACGCGGGCCACGCCGTAACCTCGGATCGGTTCGTATAGGAACGCCCTGCGCGCCTGACGGAGCGTGGCGAGCAGTCTCGACGCCCTCCCTTCCGGACCGGGCTTGACGGCCTCGACCCGCGGCCACCGCCGCCCGATAGCTTCGATGCCGACGTGGGGCGTCTCGCGGGACTCGAGCGAGGGCATGACCGACGCGAGGACGGCGACGGCATCCTCTCGAGCCGCCCGAGCGACCGCGACGTCCCGAACGTGGAAGTACGGCGAGCGCTCCTCGCGATGCAGCGCGTGGTGCTCGCGCCCGACGAAGAGCAGTCCGAGGTTCGGAACCGGCGCGAACACCCCCGGCCGCGTCCCCACGACGACGCGATACCGCCCGTCCGCGATGTCCAACCACGTCCGGTACCGAGCCCGCTTGTCCCCCCCGAAGAAACACACCACATCCTCGCCGAACGCATCCACGATCCCCTTCACCGTCCCCGGAACCGGATCCACCTCCGGCACCAGCACGATCGCCGTCCTGCCCGTCGCAAGCACCGTCCCGACGCACTCCACCGCCAGCGCCCCTTCTGCCCCCGGCGCGCTCCTGACGACGTATGTACCCGACCCGTCGCGCAGGTCGTCCAGGAGCCGAGGCCCGTTCACGTACCCGTCGGAGAGCAACGGCGAGGTGGTGCTGCCGTCGCGGAGGGCCGTGGGGCGAGGAGCGAAGCCCGACGCAGCCGTCTCGAGTAAGCCGGTCAGGGCGGAGCGACGAGGGAACCCACTGCCCGCAGCGACGGCACCACCCCCCTCCTCGGAAACCACCCGCGGCGGATACGACCGCCCGATAACCGAAGCGAGCGGCGCGACGTATCGCGCCCCGATCCAGCGATAGAGCTCCAGCATCCGCTCGTCGAAGAAGCGCACCGGCGAGACGCGCTTGTGGACGTTCAGCATCCGCGCCGGAAGGTCATCGGTCGGACCGAGGACCCACCCCCGAACGAGCTTGCCATGGAAGCGCACCTGGACCAACGAGCCGACGCCCGCCTCGAGCTCCGCGGCAAGGTCGTACGTGAAGGGACGATCGAGCGACAGGAGCGGGCGGTCGACGCAGACCGCAACAGGCCCGGAGAGGACGGCGACTCCGCGCTCGAGCGTGGGACTAGTCGAAGGCGCGGCGGAGCTCATCCGCGCGGTCGGTCGACTCCCACGGGAACTCCTTGCGTCCGAAGTGCCCGTACGCGGCCGTGTCCTTGTAGATGGGCCGTCGCAGGTCGAGGTCGCGGATGATCGCCGCGGGTCGGAAGTCGAACGCCTCCCGAACGACGTCGCCCAGGCGCTCGGGGTCGACGTGCTCGGTCCCGAACGTGTTGATCGCCAACGACACCGGGTGTGCCGTGCCGATCGCGTACGCGACCTGGAGCTGGAGGCGGTCGGCCAGACCCGCGGCGACGAGGTTCTTCGCGACGTACCGGGTCATGTACGCGCCGGAGCGATCCACCTTCGTCGGATCTTTCCCCGAGAAACAGCCGCCGCCGTGCGGAGCCATCCCCCCGTAGCTGTCGACGATGATCTTCCGGCCGGTGAGGCCGGTGTCGGCCTTGGGGCCGCCGATCTCGAACCGTCCGGTCGGGTTGACCAGGATCCGGACGTCGTTCGCATCGAGCTCGACCTCTTTGAGGACGGGATCGATCACCTCGGCCTTGACGTCGGGCGCGAGCAGGGTCTCGACGTCGACCTCCTCACGGTGCTGCGCGCTGATCAGCACGGTGTCCACACGCTTGGGGATGCCGCCCTGGTACTCGATCGTGACCTGGCTCTTCCCGTCCGGGCGCAGGTACGGGATCACCCCGGCCTTGCGGACGTCGGCGAGTCGCTTGGCCAGCCGGTGCGCCATCGCGATCGGGATCGGCATCAGCTCGTCGGTCTCGCGACAGGCGAAGCCGAACATCATGCCCTGGTCGCCGGCCCCGAGCGTGTCGAGCTGATCCGTCGAGTGACCTTCGCGGTGCTCGAGCGAGTCCTCCACTCCCCTGGCGATATCCGGGGACTGGTCCTGGATCGAGGTGATCACGCCGCACGTGTCGCCGTCGATGCCGAAGTTGGCGTCCGTGTACCCGATCTCGATGAGCGTCTCGCGGACCACCTGGGGGATCTCGACGTACTCGGAGGTCGAGATCTCGCCCGCGACCATGACCAGTCCGGTCGTCACGAGCGTCTCGCAGGCCACCCGGCAGTTGGCGTCGACCGCCAAGATCGCATCGAGCACCGCGTCGGAGATCTGGTCGGCGAGCTTGTCGGGGTGTCCCTCGGTGACGGATTCCGAGGAGAACAGGTAGCCGCCACTCATGTGGCCGGAGCATAGCAGGGGCTCCGACGACACTTCGGTCGTCGGATCGTTCCTGCTCAGCGGGCGAGGAGCTTGGCGAGTCGATCGCAGATGGCGCTCGCGAGCTCGGGCTTGGTCCAGTCGCGAAGCGACTCGTCCTCACCCGTTCGCGAAAGGATCGCCGCGCGATTGGTTTCGGAGCCGAAGCCGGTCCCCTCCCGGCCGACCTCGTTGGCGACGAGGAGGTCGACGCCTTTGCGTTCGAGCTTCCGGCGTCCCTCGGACTCGACGTCGTCGGTCTCGGCCGCGAAGCCGACGAGGACGCACTCGCCGCCACGGGCGCCGAGCTCGGCGAGGATGTCCGGCGTGGGCACCAACCGAAGCTCGGGGGCGCCGCCCTCCTTCTTCATCTTCGAGCCCGAGGCCGACTCGGGACGGAAGTCCGCGACGGCGGCGGCCATGACGACGGCGTCGGCGCCGTCGGCGGCGCGAAGCACCGCGTCGCGCATCTCCTCGGCCGTCGTCACGGGGACGACGGCAAGCCCCTCGGGAGGCTCGACGGTTCCCGGTCCCACGACGAGCGTCACGTCGGCGCCGCGCGCGAACGCTTCGGCCGCCACCGCGAACCCCATCTTGCCGGTCGACCGGTTCCCGATGAAGCGAACGGGATCGATCGGCTCCCAGGTCGGACCGGCGGTGACGACGACGCGGCGGCCGGCGAGATCCCGGCCACGCGCGAGCAGCTCCTCGACGGCCGCCAGGATCTCCTCGGGCTCGCTCATCCTGCCGATCCCCTCGTCGCCAGCGGCGAGCGAGCCGCGCGACGGTCCCACGATCCGAGCGCCGCGTTCGACGAGTGTGGCGACGTTGGACTGCGTCGCGTCGTTCTCCCACATCCCGAAGTGCATGGCCGGGGCGAGGACCAACGGACCGCGCGCCTCGAGCAGCGTGGAGGTCAGCAGGTCGTCGGCGATGCCGAACGCCAACTTCGCGATGACGTTCGCCGTGGCCGGGGCGACGACGACGAGGTCCGCTTCGTGCGCGAGCCGGATGTGCAACACGCCCGGTTCCTCATCGAAGAGGTCTGTGTACACGCGGTGATCCGAGAGCGCTGCGAAGGTTGCGGGACCGACGAATCGCTCGGCCGAACGGGTCATGACCACGCGGACCTGGGCGCCGCGAAGACGGAGCAGCCGGGTCAGGATGCAGGACTTGTACGCCGCGATGCCCCCGGTGACACCGAGCAGGATCCTGCGGCCCGAAAGGACGGAGGGTTCGCTCGCTCCCACCAGACATCTCCTCCCGCGCCGGACGCCCGGAGGGACTACTTGACGCCCGCGTCCTCCGGCTGCTCGGCGCTGATCTTGCCCTCGGCGATCTCCTCGAGCGCGATCGAGAGCGGCTTGTTCTTCAGCCCGGTCTCGACGAGCGGCGGGATGAACTCGGCGCGGCCCTCGCCGAGCTGGTTGTAGTACGAGTTGATCTCTCGCGCACGCTTGGCCGCGAGGATGACCAACGTGTACTTCGAGTCCACCTGCGCGAGCAGATCGTCGATCTTCGGCTCAATCATGGGTGACGGTGTCCTTCTGTTTGGGCCGGCATCTGACTCGGCCGGTCAGTCTCGGCCGGTCAGTCTCAGTCGATCAGTCTCAGTCGATCAGTCCGGAGAGCTCCGGGATGCCTCGATGATAGCAGCGACCTGCGACGATGCGCGCTCGACGTCGTCGTTGACCACCACGTGATCGAACCAGTCCTGCTGCGCCCGCTCCCAGTCGGCCTTGGCGAGGCGATCCGCCAGCTTGTCCTCGTCCTCGGACCCGCGTGTGCGGAGCCGCCGTTCGAGCTCGTCGATCGAGGGCGGGTCCAGGAAGATCAACACCGCTTCGGCCGTCGCCTCGCGGATCTGTTGGGCGCCCTGGACGTCGATCTCGAGCACGGCGTCCTGCCCCGCCGCGAGCGTCCGCTCGACCCAGGCCCGAGGCGTCCCGTACCGCTTGCCGAACAGCTCCGCCCATTCGAGGAGGCCGCCCTCCAGCACCAGCGCCTCGAACTCCTCGGGGCTCACGAAGAAGTAGTCGACCCCCTCTCGTTCCCGCAGCGACTCCCGCGGGAGACGAGTGGTCACCGAGACGGACAGCTGCAGGCCGGGAACGAGCTCGCGCACACGCCGAACGATGGTTCCCTTGCCGACCCCCGACGGGCCGGCGACCACGAAAAGGGTTCCGCGCCGTTCGATCGCGGGACTACTTCTTGGCGAACTCGGCGAGCACCGACTCCCGCTGCTTCGCGCCGAGGCCCCGGACGCGGCGGCTCGTGGAGATGTCGAGCTTCTCCATGATCTTGCGCGCCCGGACCTTCCCCACACCCGGGAGCGACTCGAGGACCGTGGAGACCTTCATCTTTCCGACGGTGTCGTCGCCTCTGGCAAGCACGTCCGTGAGCGTGAGCTTCCCGGACTTGAGCTGGCCCTTGAGCTCCGCCCGCTTCTTCCTCGCCTCGGCGGCCTTCTCGAGGGCCTGCTTGCGCTGTTCGTCCGTCAGGACGGGTAGAGGCATGACGGCACTCCTTCAGCTCGGGATCGGGAACGCCGGGGAGTATAGTCACGCCCCGCGACGGCAGCAACGCGCGTCATGCCCGCCACCTGCGGTTTTCCTCAACGAACGGATGCAAGGATCGCGCGCGCGACACCGGCGGGATCGTCCGACGACGTGATCGGCCGACCGACGACGAGGTAATCCGCGCCGCGTTCGACCGCCTCTTCCGGAGTCAGGATGCGAACCTGGTCGTGGCCGTTGGATCCGGCGGGACGGATCCCGGGAACGACGACATACGGTTCCTCACCGACGACCGCGCGTACCGTCGACACGTCCTCGCCCGATACCACCATGCCGCCCGCACCCGCCGCTTTCGCCTCGAACGCGAGCGAGGCCGGTGAGGCGAGACCCTCTCCCGCGAGGCTCGACAGGACGGTGACGGCCAGCACGACGGGGACGGGATGACCGGCTTCGCTCGCTCCGGCTTCCGCGCCGCGCACCGCGGCCGCGATCATCGCCTCGCCCCCGAGCGCGTGGACGGTGAACATCGCCGCGCCGATCCGACCGACGTTGAACGACGCCCGTTCGACGGTGTTCGGGATGTCGTGAATCTTCAGGTCCAAGAAGACCGGGCCGTGATCGCGCATCCGCGAGACCGACGCCGGACCGTACCCGGTAAAGAGTTGGAGCCCGACCTTGAACATCCCCACCTTGCCCGCCAGACGTTTCGCGAGGTCCTCGGCGGCGTCGAGGTCGGACAAGTCGAGCGCCACGACGAGCGGATTCTCCGGCCGCGGGATCACGACACGACCTCGGGCTCGGGAACCTCGCCCTGGACACGGAGCCGGCCCCGGAGATCGCCGGGCGAGGCGATCCCCTTGGCCTTCAGGTAGCCCTGGATCCCGCGCGCGATCTCGACCGGGGCCGACGGGTTCACGAGCATCGCGGTGCCGACCTGCACAGCCCAGGCCCCCGCGAGGAGGAACTCGACCGCGTCCTCCCCCGTCGAGATCCCCCCGACCCCCATGATCGGGACGTCGGGCATCGCGCGGGCGACGCGGTAGACGGCGGCCAGCGCGATCGGCTTGATCGCCGGTCCCGACAGGCCGCCCACGGGGACGGCGAGCCTCGGCCGCAGCCGGTCGGCATCGACCGAGAGCGCGGGCACCGCATCGATCAGCGTGAAGCCGTGTGCGCCGTCCCGCACGCACAGCCGGGCGGTCTCGACGAGGTCCGGGAGCAGCGGCGGCAACTTCACGAAGACGGGCAGACGGGACAGACGCGACACCGCCCCGACCACCTCGTGGATCCGGTCCGGGCGGGCGTAGAACGGCTCGCCTCCGCGCTCGGTGTCCGCTCCCGACAGATAGACCTCTATGGCGACGATGCCCTCGAGGTCGTGCAGCGCGTTGGCGATCCGGATGTACTCCTCGAGGCTGGATCCTGCGATCGACACGATCACCGGCACCTGCGCCTTGCGCAGCCGCGGAAGGTCTTCCGCGACGAACTCCTCCAGGCCGGGGTTCTGCAGGCCGACGAAACTGATCATCCCCGACGCGGTCTCGGCGGCCCTCGGCGTGGGTGCGCCCTTGGAAGGCGCCAGCGTCAGGGTGCGCGTGACGACGCCGCCCAGGCGATGCAGATCCACCAGGCCGGGACCGTCTCGCCGCGTCGCGAGGCAGCCCGCCGCGGCAAGCACCGGGTGCGCGAACCGAAGGCCGTTCAGGTCGACGACGAGCGAGGATCTCAACCGGGCCACGCTTTCACGACGGGGAAGCCTTCGGGCGGCGTCGGCGCCATCCGCGGCTCATCGAGCAACCATCGGTCCCACAGGATGCGCGCCGGGTTGAACACCGGACCCTCGGTGCACGCGCGGACGTTGTCGTAGCCGGAACCATCCTTCCGGATCAACGGGACCGTGCACGTGAAGCACAGGCCGATGCCGCACGCCATCGGCTCCTCCACCGTGACCTGCGAGGGGATCTGTCGCTCCATGCACAGGTCGGCGATCGCGCGCAGCGTGGAACGCTCGGCGGCGGCGTAGACGACCTGCGCCCGCGTGCTCTCGAGCATCGCCGGCATCGCGTCCAGCACGCTCCCCCGCTCTCCGAGGCTGCCGTCGGCCGTCACGATCGCGATGGTCTGCGACAGCCGCTTGCCCTCGATCGGCTTGAACACGTGCTCCTGCGTTTCGGCGCCCACGACCATGTCGACCCGCTTGCCACGCGCTCGCAGCTCCTGGGCGAGGAAGTAGAGCGGCGCGGCACCGTGCCCCTCCGCGACCAGGAGACAGGTGTTGAGCTTCGTCGGATAGGCGAACGCCTTGCCGAGCGGCCCGATGACGTCGAGGAACTGGTGCGCCTTGATCTCGGCGAGCCACGCCGTGCCGCGTCCACGAGGATCGAAGACGAACTCCAGCGTCCCCGCCCATCCCCCGCGCCGGGACGCCTGATGGATGGAGAAGTGCCGGCGAAGCAGGAAGGCGCGCTCCGGCGGCATCCCGATCGACAGGAACTGGCCGGGACGCACCCTCTCGGCGACCTCCGGCGCGACGATCGTGATCGAGTGGTACACCCCGAGCTTGCGCGCGTTCAGCACCTCGGCGCGTACCCGCTTCACGACGCCACCTCCTCTTTATCGTCCGAGAGCACCAGCCGTTCCTGGACCGGAACGACGGCGGCGGCACGCAGGTGGTGCTCCTGCAGCGAGAGCGGCTCGCCCGGGATACCTCGGAGTGCTTCGATCCCGCGGAGCGCGGCGAAGACACCCGGGAGCGTCGTGAAGCACGGGATGCCGGCCTGGGCGGCGGCCGTGCGGATGAAGTACCCATCCGTCCTGGGGCCGCGCCCGAACGGGGTGTTGACCACCATGTCGACCTCTCCGTCGCGGATCAGGTCGACGACGCTCCGGCCGCCCTCGGAAACCTTGGCGACGCGCGTCACCGGGATCCCGGCGCGTTCGAGCACTCCGGCCGTCCCCTTCGTCGCGAGCAAACGGAACCCCATCTCCGCGAGACGCCTGCCGGGGAACGCGATCGCGCGCTTGTCGCGATTGGCGACGCTCACGAAAACCGTGCCCTCGCGCGGGAGCGAGGACCCACTCGCCACGAGGGCCTTCGCGAGCGCCCTGCCCGAGTCGGCGTCGATCCCCATGACCTCGCCGGTTGACTTCATCTCGGGGCCGAGGATCGTGTCGACGCCGGGGAAGCGCCCGAACGGCAACACGGCCGCCTTCACCGCCGTGTACGGGAGGTGACGGTAATGGTGCGCGTCGGCCGGAACGAGACCCTCGGCGGTGAGCTCGGCGAGCGAGCGGCCCAGCAGGACAAGCGTCGCCACCTTGGCGAGTGGAACACCCACGGCCTTCGACACGAACGGCACGGTCCGCGACGCGCGCGGGTTGGCCTCCAGGACCCAGATGCGCTCGTCCTTCACCGCGAGTTGCAGGTTGATCAATCCGACGACGCCGAGGCGTCGCGCGAGCACGCGCGCGATCCGTTCCACCTCGTCCAACTCCTCGTCCGACAGCGTGGCCGCCGGGATCTGGCACGAGGAGTCGCCCGAATGCACGCCGGCCTCCTCGATGTGCTCCATCACGGCGCCGATGAACACGTCGGTCCCATCGGAGACCGCGTCCACGTCGATCTCGATCGCGCCCTCGAGGAACCGGTCGATCAGGACGGGGTGATCCGGGTTCGCATCGGCGGCGCTCGAGACGAAGCGCTCGAGCTCGTCCTCGCCGTACACGATCTCCATCGCGCGGCCGCCGAGCACGTAGCTCGGCCGGACGACGACCGGGTAGCCGACCCGCGCGGCGATCGCGCGCGCCTCGTCGAGGTTTCGGGCCTCTCCGTGCGCCGGCGCCGGGATCTCCAGATCGCGCAGCAGCTCCGCGAACTTCCCGCGGTCTTCGGCGAGGTCGATCGCCTGCGCCGGCGTCCCGAGGACCCGCAGGCCTGCCGTCTCGAGCTCGCGGGCGAGCTTCAGCGGCGTCTGCCCACCGAATTGGCAGATGACGCCGACCGCGGATTCAGCCTCGCACACCGCCAGGACGTCCTCGGTCGAGACCGGCTCGAAGTACAGGCGTGAGCTCGTGTCGTAGTCGGTCGAGACCGTTTCCGGGTTCGAGTTCACCATCACCGCGTCGAACCCGGCCTCCCGCAGGGCGTACGCCGCGTGCACGCACGCGTAGTCGAACTCGATCCCCTGCCCGATCCGGTTCGGCCCCGACCCCAGGATGACCATCCGCGGCCGCTCCGACGAACGAACCTCATCCTCCTCCTCGTACGTCGAGTAGTGATACGGCGTCCCCGCCGGGAACTCCCCCCCACACGTATCCACCGTCTTGAACACCGCCCGCACCCCAAGCGCAGTCCGCCGCGCCCTGACGGCAACCTCCTCCGCCCCCGTCAGGTGTGCGATCCGCCGATCCGACAAACCCACCCGTTTCGCCTCCAACAACTCCCCCGCCGACAAGCCGTCGAGGTCCCGCCCCCCAAGCCCCGCAACCTCTTCGGCCACTTGGGCGATCTGATCCACGAACCAGGCATCGATCCGAGACGCAGCGGCGACCTCGTCAACGGAGTGGCCCGCCAATAAAGCGGCCTCAACGAGATGCAAGCGGTGCTCGGTCGGAACCGCGAGTCGCTCGAGAAGGGAGCCGGTGCCGTCGTGGAGGGCTGTGGGGCGAGGAGCGAAGCCCGACGAACCCGTCTCGAGCAAGCCCGTCAGGGCGGCGAAGCGACGAGGGGACCCACCGCCCGCAGCGACGCCGCCGGCACCACCCACGTCGGCCTCCGCCCTCTCGAGGGACCGCCACGCCTTGCCCAGTGCTTCCTTGAAGGTCCGGCCGATGGCCATGACCTCGCCGACGGACTTCATGGTCGAGGTGAGAATGGGGTCGGCTTCGGGGAACTTCTCGAAGGCGAATCGGGGCAGTTTGACGACGACGTAGTCGAGCGTGGGCTCGAACGCGGCCGGGGTGACGCCGGTGACGTCGTTCGTGATCTCGTCGAGGCGGTAGCCGACCGCGAGGAGGGCGGCGATCTTCGCGATCGGGAAGCCCGTCGCCTTCGACGCGAGGGCGCTCGAACGCGAGACCCGTGGGTTCATCTCGATCAGGACCTGCCGACCCGTCGCCGGCTCGACCGCGAACTGGATGTTCGACCCACCGGTCTCGACGCCGATCGCGCGGATGCACGCGAGCGCGGCGTCCCGCATCGACTGATACTCGCGGTCGGTGAGCGTCTGCGCCGGTGCCACCGTGATCGAATCACCGGTGTGCACCCCCATGGGATCGACGTTCTCGATCGAACAGATGACCACCGCGTTGTCCGCGGCGTCGCGCATCACCTCGAGCTCGAACTCCTTCCACCCGGCGATCGACTCCTCGACGAGGATCTCCGTCACCGGGCTGACCTCGAGGCTGCGGGCGGCGACCCGGGCGAGCTCGTCCCGATCCGCGGCGAAGCCGCTCCCTCCCCCGCCGAGCGTGAACGAAGGCCGGACGATCAGCGGGTACCCGAGCTCGTCGCCGAGCGCGAGCGCCTCCTCAAGCGTGTGCGCGACCCCGGCGCGCGGCACCTCGAGTCCGGCGCCATGCATGGCGTCCTTGAACCCGCTGCGATCCTCGGCGCGGCGGATCGCTTCGAGGCCCGCTCCGATCAGCCCCACGCCGAGGCGATCGAGGTCGCCGGACTCGGCGAGCGCCACCGCGACGTTCAGCGCGGTCTGTCCACCGAGGGTCGGCAGGAGCACGTCGGGACGCTCGCGCTCCAGGACCTGGAGGACCGACTCGGGCGTGATCGGCTCGATGTAGGTGCGGTCGGCGAATTCGGGGTCGGTCATGATCGTCGCCGGGTTCGAGTTCACGAGCGACACCTGGAACCCCTCGCGGCGCAGCACCTTGCACGCCTGCGTACCGGAGTAGTCGAACTCGCACGCCTGCCCGATGACGATCGGCCCGGACCCGACGATCAGGATCCGCTCGATGTCGGTGCGTCGCGGCACTAGGTCGTCTCCA
>CAZMNP010000172.1:0-5705 GCA_964567675.1 uncultured Actinomycetes bacterium | reverse complement strand
CGTCGTCGCCCACGTGAACGCTCCGCCAACCACGACCGCCAGGACCAACAACAACGCGGTGATGGGGAGGCGGAAGCGGCGGGCGTGGCGAGGGGTCATGGTTCCGATCCTCCCACGGGGTCCACGAGCTCGCGGGTATGGCGGACGTCCCGATCCATCGCCTCCACGAGCTCGTCCGCGGAGTCGAACCGGATCTCCGGGCGCAGGTAGGCCCAGAACTCCACCGCCATCTCCCGTCCGACGAGGTCGCCCTCGAAGTCCAGCAGGTAGGACTCGACGTGCAGCGGCTCGGTGCCGAAGGTGGGATTGGTGCCGACGTCGATCGCGGCGACGTGGGTACGGCCGTCGATCTCGGCGCGTCCGGCGTACACGCCTTGTCCGGGCAGAAGCAGCCGCGGCCACGTCTCCAGGTTGGCCGTGGGGTATCCGAGGACACGCCCCCGGCCGGCACCCTCGACGACCGTCCCGTCGAGGACGAACCGGCGCCCGAGCGCTCGCTGCGGCCACGCGAGATCACCTTGCGACAGCGCCTCGCGGATCGACGAGGAGGACACCACGCGCTCGTCGAGCTCGACGAGCTCGACCCGCTCCGCCGAGAACCCGGAGCGGCCTCCCTCGGAGATGAGCATCTCGACGTTGCCGCGTGCGCGATGCCCGAACGTGAAGTTGGCGCCCATCACGCAGTGGACGGCATGCAACCCGTCGCGAAGGACGTCGGCGACGAACCGTTCGGCCGGCCACTGCGAGAACTCCTCGGTGAACTCCAGGACGAGGAGCACGTCGATCCCCGTCTCCTCGATCAGCCGGCTCTTGCGCTCGACGCTCGTGAGCAGCCTCGGCTCTTTGCCCGGCGTGAGGATCTCGCGCGGATGCCGGTCGAAGGTAACGGCAACGGCCGGAACGCCGCGCTCACGAGCGGCGGTCACCGTCCCCGCCAGCACATCGCGGTGCCCGAGATGCACGCCGTCGAAGAAGCCGACCGTGGCAACCGTGCCCTCGTGGTCGAGCGGGATCGCATCGAGCCCAGACCGCCGTTCCATCAAGGCGAAGGGTATCGACTCAGGAAGCAAGGACGACTTCGGGGCGCGCCTTCGCGCCGTCGTCCCGGTAGATCCCGATCAGGCGGTCCCCGGGTCCGAAGACCGCGTACGGCCCCGCCAGGCCGGCCGGCCCGAGGATGCTGCCGTTCGAGGCAGCGATCGCCTCGTCGCCGGAGGTGTCCACGCGTGGGAGATGGGCCACGGCGGCTTCCACCGGCCGGGGTGCGGTGACGCCGTCCGGCTCCTCGGCGTCATCGACGCGATACGGCCCGATCGCGGTGCGCCGCAAGCGCGTGAGGTGGGCACCGCAGCCGAGTGCCGTTCCCACGTCGGCGACGAGGACGCGGACGTAGGTTCCGCCCGAACAGGTCACGCCGAACTCCACGTCGCGTCCGTCGAATGACCGGACCTCGAACGCATCCACCCGGATGCGACGGGGCGGAGCCTCGACCGTCTCGCCCGCCCGGGCGGACTCATAGAGCTTTCGCCCTCCGACCTTGACGGCCGAGTACGCCGGCGGGCGCTGCATCGACTCGCCGACCAGCGCGCCGACGGCCGCCTCGACCTGGCCGCGCGAAACGTCAACGGCGCTCGAGCGAACGACCGTGCCGTCCGCGTCCAGCGTGTCGGTCTCGACACCGAGGCGTGCGGTGCCTTCGTAGACCTTCGGGAGATCGCCGAAGAAACGAAGGAGGCGCGTCGCCCGTCCGGCGCCGACGAGCAGAAGGCCGGTCGCCATCGGATCGAGGGTTCCCGCGTGCCCGACCTTGCGCGTCCCGAGGGTGCGACGCACGGCGTCGACGACGTCATGCGACGTCATCCCCCTCGGCTTGTCGAGGAGGAGCAGGCCTTCGGGCCCGCGCGGCATGTTCCGCAGGCTACCCGTCGTCCGAGCTCGCTCCGCTCACGGCCGCCTTCAGGCGCTCCACCGTTTCGGACAGCCCGTGCTTCGACGTGTACCCGGCGGCGAGCCGGTGGCCGCCTCCCCCGAACCCGGAGGCGACCGACGCGACGTCGTGTCCTCCCTTCGAACGCACGCTCACCTTGAATCGGCCGTCGCGCTGCTGCTTGATGACCGCGGCGACGTCCGCCTCTCGAGCCGTCCGAACGACGTCGATCAGGTCGTCCGTCTCGGTGGCGTTCACCCCCGCCTCGGCGAGATCGGCCTGCGTGAGGTAGGTCCAGATCAGGTCGGCGTCGGGTTCGAGCGTGACGCGCTCGAGCGCCACGCCCAGAACCCTCAGGTACGGGATGGAGCCGTCCTCGTACAGCGCCTGGACGAGCCGGGTGTGGTCGAACGGGAACGCCCGAAGCTCCGCCGCCAAACGGAGCGTTCCCGGGGTCACGGCCTGGTACTGGAACCGGCCCGTATCCGTCACGAGCCCCGCGTACAGACACGTCGCCGTCTCGACGGGGATCTCGCCGCCCATCTCCTTCAGGAGACGCCAGACGACCTCGCAGGTCGAGCTCGCCGCCGGGTCGATCAGCGGGATCGTGCCGAGGCCGTCGTTGCTGACGTGATGGTCGATCCAGATGAGCGTCGTCGCCTTGCCCGCGACGGGCGCCAGCATCGCGAGGCGGTCAAGCGACGCGACATCGCACGTCACCATCACGCCGGGCTCCTTCGGGAACTCTCGCGGCGGAACGAGCGACTCGTGACCCGGCAGTTCCGAAGCCCAGCGCGGGAGCTCGAACGGCTCGTTGGGGAACGAGCAGATCGTCTGCTTCCCCCTCGCCCGCAGGAAGTTCGAGAGGCCGAGCATCGAGCCCAGCGCATCGGCGTCGGGATTGACGTGGCCCGCGAGGGCAACCATCGAGGCCTCCTCGAGCGCCGCGGCGGCCCGCCCCAGCATCTCCTTCATCGTTCCTCCTCCGCTTCGGCGTTCGATCCCTGCTCGTGGGCTACCGCTTCGCTGCTTGAGCCCTGCTCGTGGGCTACCGCTTCGCTGCTTGAGCCCTCGCGCACACGGCGAAGCAGCTCCTCGATCCGCTCCACGCTCTGCAGCGTCTCGTCTTCTTCGAACTCCAGGTCGGGCAGCACCTTCATGCGGACCTGATGCGCGATCAGCTTGCGAAGATGCCCTCGCGCCGAGCGTAAGGCGGCGGCCGTCGACCTCCGCTCGCGGTCGTCGCCGAGCGTGCTGTAGAACACGCGGGCACGCCGGAGGTCGGGCGTCACCTTCACGCCGATCACCGTCACGAACCCGACACGCGGATCCTTCAGCCGTGGGATCTCCTCGGCGAGGATCTCCCGGAACTCCTCCGAGACGCGGCTCGGCCGGCCGCCTTCTGGCATCGCTCAGTCCTCCGGGTAGTGCAGCGACACTTCCGCTGCGATCAGATCGACTTCGCCCCAGCGCTCGACGAGCTGCTCGACCTCGTGCAGGACGCGCTTCGCGTGGTACCCCTCGCCCGCCGCCACCGCGACCGCGAGCGCCGTCCGCTGCCACAGCTCGTGGTGGTCGACCTCGGCGACGGAAACGTTGAACTTCGCGCGGATCGCGTTCGTGAGCGTCTTCACGACGTGACGCTTCTCCTTCAACGACCCGCATCCGGGGATCCGGAGATCGAACCGCTCGAGTGCGACGAGCATCTCGGCCGCCTACAGCTCGCGGGCGACCTCGCGGACCTCGTACGCCTCGATGACGTCACCTTCCTTCAGGTCGTTGAAGTTCTCGATCCCGATGCCGCACTCGAAGCCCTCCGAGACCTCGCGAACATCGTCCTTGAAGCGGCGGAGCGACCCGATCCGGCCGTCGTACGCGACGACGCCGTCGCGGACCACTCGGGCTCGAGAGTTCCGCACGATCGTGCCGCGGGTGACGTGGCACCCGGCGATAACGCCCATCTTCGGAACCCGGAACAGCGCCCGGACCTCGGCGGCACCGAGGTCCGCCTCCTGCTGTTCGGGAGCGAGCATCCCCGAGAGCGCCGACCGGATGTCGTCGATCGCGTCGTAGATCACGCGGTAGAGACGGACGTCGACGCCCTCCTTCTCGGCGAGCTCTCGTGCCTGCACGTCGGGCCGCACGTTGAAGCCGAGCACGATCGCGTTCGAAGAGAGCGCGAGCGAGATGTCGCTCTGCGTGATGGCGCCTGCGGCGCTATGGATCACGTTCACGCGGACCTCGTCCGATGGAAGCTTCGCGAAGGCGTCCTTGAGGGCGCCGATCGACCCCTGCACGTCCGCTTTCACGATCAGGTTGAGCTCGGGGACGGCGTCGAAACGAGCCTGCGCCATCAGCTCCTGAAGCGTCGGCGGGCGCGCCGACACCTGCTCGGCCGCGCGGACCTTCGCCTCACGCTCCTGCGTGAGATGGCGCGCCGCGCGATCGTCCTCGACACCGCGGACCTCGTCCCCCGCGTTCGGGGTCGCCGACCATCCGAGGATCTGCACGGGCTTGCTCGGACCGGCCTGCTTCACGGCGAGACCGTTCTCGTCGAGCATCGCGCGGATCTTCGCCCACGTCGTCCCGGAAACGACGGTGTCGCCCACTTCCATCGTGCCCCGTTGCACCAGGACAGACGCGACGGGCCCTCGGCCCTTGTCGAGATGCGCCTCGAGCACGGTCCCTCGGTCGCGCCCCTCGGGGTCCCCCTTCAGCTCCTCGACGTCGGCGACCAGCAAGATGGTCTCGAGAAGTCCCTCGAGGTTCGTCCGGGCCTTCGCGGAGACGTCGACGAATTCGTGGGTGCCGCCCCACTCGGCGGGGACGATCCCTTGCTCCACGAGCTGCTGGCGTACGCGGGCGGGATCGGACTCGGGCTTGTCGATCTTGTTCACCGCCACGACGATCGGAACCCCCGCCGCTTTCGCGTGGTCGAGCGCCTCGATCGTCTGTGGCTTGACCCCGTCGTCGGCAGCCACCACGAGGACCGCGATGTCGGTCACCTTCGCGCCCCGCGCTCGCATCGCCGTGAAGGCCTCGTGGCCGGGGGTGTCGATGAACGTGACCTCGCGGCCGTTCGTGCGCACCTGGTACGCCCCGATGTGCTGCGTGATCCCGCCGAACTCCTGCGACACGACGTCGGTACTACGGATCGCGTCCAGCAGCAGCGTCTTCCCGTGGTCGACGTGCCCCATGATCGTGACGACGGGGGCGCGAGGAACCAGCCGGCTCTCGTCGACCTCCTCCTCGGTTTCTTCCTCCTCCTCGAAGCCGACGATCTCGGCCTCGTAGCCGAGCTCGCCGGCGAGGAGCGAGATCGCCTCATCCGAGAGGGACTGCGTGGCGGTCGCCATCTCGCCGTGCGAGAACAGGACCTTCACGACGTCGGCGGCGCTTCGTCCCGTCTTGTCGCCGATGTCCTGTGCCGTCGCACCCCGCACCACCTTGAGCACAGGCAGGACCGGCCCCTCCGGCTCCGCAACAGCCACCGCAGTCTGAGCTGGAGCCGCCGCTGGAGTCGCGGCCGCAGCGGGAGCCGGGGCGGGGGCTGCCGGAGCGCCCGGAGCCACCGGGGGCTCGTCGACGCCCACAGTGCCGGGAAGCACGGACGATGCCGTCGACGCCTCCCCCGGCGGGCCGGGCGCGGAGGCATCCGCCTTCACCGCGGCCTTCTTCCGAGGACGCGCCTTCGGCGTCGGCTCCTCGACGGCCTCTTTCATCTTGGCCTCGGGAACCGCCTTGCCGCCCGATGCGCGGAGTCGGGGAACGGCCTGGT
>CAZMNP010000171.1:0-4497 GCA_964567675.1 uncultured Actinomycetes bacterium | reverse complement strand
TGGAAGTGATCGGTGGTGCATACGCCTCGGATCATGGCCAGACCGGCATGGCGTATGTGCTGATCGCGTCGGCGGAGGAGGCCTTGGAGATGATCGGCGCGACCTTGGCGTTCCATGCGATCCTCGCGTACATCCCCCTCGCCCTGCCCGACGTCACGTGGCGGATCCGCGTGCGATCGACCCCGCCATGAAGGGGATCGTCGCCATGTTCGTGCTCGGCGTGGTGGTGAGCGCGGTCACGCTGAAGCGGACGTGCCCTCAGCCGGATGCGACAACCGGTCGCGTCTTGCCGGCCACCTCGCTCATGCGGCCGGGTTTGACGAAGTCCATGAAGATCATGAGACCGATGGTGGCGATCACCCCTTCGAGGGCGCGGCGGAAGTAGTGAGCGACCGATGCGCCCACGTTGTCGCCGAGCAGGGGTTGGAGCACGTCGCGCACGGGACCTTCCGCACTGCACACGATGCATAGCAGGACGAGAGCCGCGTACGTCGCCAGGCGCACCTTGAGGCCCGCGGGAGCGAATCCCCACCCACCGTCTGTCCCGCGGTGCATCCCGTAGATGAAGTCCAGGATGAAGACGAAGAGCAGCGCGTTCCAATACGACTCGACCTGGAGGTCCCAGAACCTGGCCATCGCTTCGCCGGCGTCGTCACCGAGCACGGTTCGCCACAGGTCGTAGACGACCTCCCAGCCCGTGGTCACCATGGCCAAGACGATGAGGGCGGCGTAGGTGCCCCGCCGGGCGTTGAGGCTCATGGGTTGTCGGCGGTCCCCACCTAGACCGGGCGTTCAGAGCCGGCCGGCAACCCGAAGACGGGCGGGTTGTCGGCGGCACCGGGCGGGGGCTTCTTGGCCATGATCAGGTCGAGGTAGAGGGCGATGAAGATGATCGAGATCGGTGCCTCGACGTTGGTACGGACGAAGGAGTAGAGGCTTTCCCCGGTTTCGTCGCCGAAGACGGTGAGGAACGCCTCCTTGAAGAAGTTCTGGCACATGACCACGACGATAACGAGCGTGCCCCCGTAGAAGATCACCCGACGAAGCCAGGGTTTCATCGATTCCCCCTCTGAGGCAGTTCACGTGGTGTGCACACGACCCGAGATCATGCCACCGACTGTGATCATCGTAGCCAGAGCTCGTCCGCCGGCCAAGCTCATACGAGTCCCGGCGACCCCAGCGTGCTACGGAGGTCCTCGAGCGAGGGCCGGTCGGGGTCGGGTGTCGGGCTGGCATCGGATCCCCATCGGTCTTCACCACGTGTGCCCAGCGCAAACGGGCCGCTCCGACCGGCGTGATACGTTCCACGCATGGAGTGACCGCGCCCACCCGAACTCGGGTGGGCGCTGCTGCATAACCGGGGGAGGGGCATGGAGATCGAGATCGGCAAGGCGAAGGTCGCCCGGCGGGCGTACGGATTCGACGAGGTCGCCATCGTGCCGTCGAGACGCACGCGCGATCCCGACGACGTCGACATCGCCTGGGAGATCGACGCCTACAACTTCCGGCTGCCGATGATGGCCTCGGCGATGGACGCGGCCGTCTCTCCCACCACCGCGACCGAGATCGGACGGCTCGGCGGCCTGGCGTGCCTCAACCTCGAGGGCCTGTGGACCCGCTACGACGATCCCGAGCCGGTCTACGAGGAGATCGCGTCGTTGCCCGACGAGAAGGCGACCCGTCGGATGCAGGAGCTCTACAAGGAGCCGGTCAAGGACGAGCTCGTCGGCGCCCGCATCCGCGAGATCGTCGAGAGCGGCGCGATCTCGTGCGCCTCGCTCACACCTCAGCGCGTCGAGCGCTACGCCAAGCTCGTCCTGGAAGCCGGGCTCCACGTCCTGGTCGTCCAGGGAACCGTGGTCTCGGCCGAGCACGTCTCGACGCACACCGAGCCGCTCAACCTCAAGGAGTTCATCCGGAACTTCGACATCCCGGTGATCGTCGGGGGCTGCGCCTCGTACACGACCGCCTTGCATCTGATGCGAACGGGCGCCGTCGGGGTGCTCGTCGGGGTCGGGCCCGGGAACGCGTGCACCAGCCGAGGGGTCCTCGGCATCGGTGTCCCGCAGGCGACCGCGATCGCCGACGCCGCGGCGGCGCGGATGGAGCATCTCCGCGAGACCGGCCGCTACTGCCAGGTGATCGCCGACGGCGGGATGCGGACCGGTGGAGACATCGCCAAGGCGATCGCGTGCGGCGCCGACGCCGTGATGATCGGCTCGCCGCTCACCCGCGCGTACGAGGCGCCCGGCCGCGGCTACCACTGGGGGATGGCGACGTTCCATCCGACACTCCCGCGCGGTGCGCGCGTGAAGACGCAACAGGTGGCGTCGCTCGAGGAGATCCTCGTCGGACCCGCGCACGAGAACGACGGCACCTTCAACCTGTTCGGCGCCCTCGCCACCTCGATGGCGACGACGGGGTACGCGACGATCCGCGAGTTCCAGAAGGCCGAACTGGTGGTCGCGCCCTCGATCAAGACGGAGGGCAAGACGTACCAGACCGCACAGCGCGTGGGGATGGGCCACTGACGGACGTCCCCGCGTCGGACCGTTCCCGGCCGGTCCTCGTCGTAGACCTCGGTGCGCAGTACGCCCAGCTGATCGCCCGTCGGATCCGCGAGTGTCACGTCTACTCCGAGATCGTGCCGCACGACCTTTCCGCGGACGAGGTCGCCGCCCGCCGGCCTGCCGGCATCGTCCTTTCCGGCGGTCCGGCGTCCGTGTACGAGGAAGGAGCGCCCTCGGTCGATCCCCGCCTGTTCCAGCTCGGTATCCCGGTGCTCGGCATCTGCTACGGCCATCAACTCATGGCGCAGGCACTCGGTGGCGAGGTGGCGGCGACGGGGCAGCGTGAGTACGGCGGGACGAAGCTCCACGTCGGTGACCGAGGGGTACTGCTGAAGGACCTCGCGGCCGAGGAGCAGGTGTGGATGTCCCACGGCGACGCCGTCACGAGAGCACCCGAGGGGTTCCGCGTGACCTCTCGCACCGACGCCATCCCCATCGCGTCGATGGAGGACGCCGAGCGCGGGCTGTTCGCCGTGCAGTTCCACCCGGAGGTCGCGCACACGCCGAAGGGGATGTCGATCATGAAGCGCTTCCTCTACGACGGCTGCGACCTCCTTCCCGAATGGACGCCGGCGAACGTGATCGAGCGGGGCGTTGCCGCGATCCGCGAGCAGGTCGGCGACGCGGAGGTGCTGTGCGGGCTCTCCGGCGGCGTCGACTCCGCGGTCGCGGCGCTCCTGGTCCACAAGGCGATCGGAGAGCAACTCACGTGCGTGTTCGTCGACACCGGGCTCCTGCGCGAGGGCGAGCCCGAGCAGGTAGAGGAGACCTTCGGCCGTCACTTCAAGGTGCCGCTCGTCCACGTGAAGGCCGCGGACCGGTTCCTGGCCAAACTCGCCGGCGTGATCGATCCCGAGGACAAGCGCAAGCGGATCGGCGAGGAGTTCATCAGGGTCTTCGAGGAAGTCGCGCGAGAGCACCGCGGCGCGCGGTTCCTCGTCCAGGGCACGCTCTACCCCGATGTGATCGAGAGCGGCTCCAAGACCGCCGCGAGGATCAAGAGCCACCACAACGTCGGGGGTCTCCCGGAGGAGATGGACCTCGAGCTGGTCGAACCGCTCCGGGACCTGTTCAAGGACGAGGTCCGCACCCTCGGCGCCGAGCTCGGCCTGCCGGAGGAGATCGTGCAGCGCCAGCCGTTCCCCGGTCCGGGGCTGGCCGTCCGCATCGTCGGCGAGGTGACGATGGACAACCTGGCGATCGTGCGCGCCGCCGATCACGTGGTGCGCGAGGAGATCCTCCGTGCCGGGCTCGATCGCGAGACGTGGCAGGCGTTCTGCGTGCTCCTCGCCGACGTCCGCAGCGTGGGCGTGATGGGCGACGGCAGGACGTATCAACACCCGGTGATCCTGCGGGCCGTCACCAGCGAGGACGCGATGACGGCGGACTGGGCGCGCCTGCCCTACGACGTGCTCGACCGGATCGCGGGGCGGATCGTGCGCGAGGTCCCCGGCGTGAATCGCGTGGCCTACGACGTCACGTCGAAGCCACCGGGCACGATCGAGTGGGAGTGACCGGCCGTCAGTTGACCCGCGTCGCGAAGATCACCAGGCGTTCTGCCGCCGAGAAGCGCGGATTGCACGTGGTGAGGACGAGCGTGGGGTTCTTCGTGTCGTTGAGGACGGATGCCTGCGAGGGCAGGATGATCCTCGTCTCGGAAACCCGGTAGTTGAAGATCCCATACTCGGTTGCAAGGACGATCCGGTGACCGGGCTTCAGCTCGTCGAGCGACCAGAACGGTGCGCCGTAGGTCGTTCGGTGCCCGGCGATCGCCACACGGCCGGTCTCCTCCCACGGGTAGGAGGTCCACGGGTAATGACCGGGCCCCTTCTTCAGCGATTCGGTATCGGTGCCCTCGACCACCACGTAATCGAGCTCGATCTTCGGGATCCGCAAGATGGCGACGGCGGAGCCCGGCACGTTGACG
>CAZMNP010000170.1:0-10075 GCA_964567675.1 uncultured Actinomycetes bacterium | reverse complement strand
AACTCGGCCTGCCCGAGGGTGGCGTCAAGCCACTCGCGATCACCGTCCTGCGCGAGACACGCATGCCCGCGGTTCAGGTGGAGCTCGGCGTCGCGACGAACGAAGACGAGGCCAAGCGGCTCCTGGACCCCGCGTTCGCCGAAGAGGCGGCGCGCGCGATCGCAGCCGGCGTGGAACGATTCCTCACGGCGGGTCAACAGGCTGCGGCCCCGGCGCCCGGGTAGGGCTCAGGCCGGCGCTCGGGTTCGGACTCCTGTTCGTCCGCGGCCGACGATCAGGAGCACGAAGCCGAGGGCGACGCCGAGGAACACGGCCTTGGCCGCGCGGCGGATCTCGTCGGGAGCGGGCCGTTCCACGCGGGTATCGTAGCCACCCTCCGAACGAGGGACCGACGTGCGAACCAGTCTGATGCTCGAGGGCCAGGAGGGCGTGACGTGGCCGCACTGGCTCGCCGTCGCCGACGCCTGCGAGCGACTCGGGTTCGAGGGCCTGTTCACATCCGACCACTACCTCTCCGTCGTGGGCGCTCGCGGCCGTGGCTCGAACGACGCCTGGGCGATCCTGGCGGCGCTCGCGGCCCGCACCGAGCGGATCCGCCTCGGGACCCTCGTCTCCCCCGTGACCTTCCGGCACCCGACGGTGCTCGCCAAGCTCGCCACGACGGTCGACCACGTCTCCTCCGGACGCGTCGACCTCGGCCTGGGTGCGGGCTGGTGGGAGGAGGAGCACCGGACCCACGGCTTCGGATTCCCGCCGGTCGCGGAGCGGATGCAGATGCTCGAGGAGCAACTCGAGATCGTGCACGGGCTCCTGACGAACGAGCGCTTCTCCTTCGCCGGCCGTCACTACGAGCTCGCCGATTGCGAGTTCCTGTTCAAGCCGGTGCAGCGTCCACATCCACCCATCATCGTCGGCGGCAACGGCGGTCCTCGCATCGCGCGGCTGGTCGCTCGCTGGGCGGACGAGTTCAACACCGTCGGCGGTTCGCCGCAGGAGGTCGCCGAGCGGATCACCCGAGTCCGGGGCGCGGTGGACGCCGCCGGCCGCGACCAGTCGACGGTCGTGACCTCGCTCATGACGTGGGTGTACGTCGGTGCCGACGAGGACGAGTTCCGCGCGCGCGTCGAACGCGCCCGGCTGCGCGACCCGGATCCCGATCCGTTCGATGACGCTCTCGAGGAGTTGTCGAAGGACTGCATCGTCGGAACGCCAGAACGCGCGGCCGAGCGGATCTCGGAGTACGCGGCCGCCGGCGTCCAGCGGATCGTCCTGAACCACGAGCTGTTCGACGACCTCGAGATGCTCGAGCTGCTCGCTCGCGAGGTACTCCCCCGGGTGGAGGATTAGCTCCCGCCGTTCCGGGGACACTACGCACCGCTCGAGATCACGATGCGTCGGCGTTCCCAGGTCCGTGACCTGCGGGGTTGTACCATCGTCGGCCCATGGCCGAGTTCAACGTCGACCCGTTCGCCGATCTCTACGCGCGTCGCGCGGTCGGCATGTCCGCGTCGGAGGTGCGCGCGCTGTTCTCGGTCGCCTCGCGACCCGACGTGGTCTCGCTCGCGGGCGGGATGCCGTTCGTCCAGGCCCTCCCCACCGAGCACGTGATCGAGATCGTCGAGTCGGTGCTCACCGAACGCGCGGACGTCGCCCTGCAGTACGGAGCGGGACAGGGTTCGCCGCTCCTGCGCGAGCGACTCGCGATGCTCATGGCCGAGGAGGCGACCCCCGCCGACCCTGAGGATCTCGTCGTCACGACGGGAGCGCAGCAGGCGCTGGACCTCATCGGCAAGGTACTCATCGATCCAGGCGATCTCATCGCGGTCGAGGCGCCCGCGTACGTCGGTGCGCTCTCGGCGTTCAGCGCCTACGAGCCGAGGTTCCTGCAGATCGATCTCGACGAGGACGGCATGGTCGTCGAACAGCTCGAGGAGGCGCTCCTTCGCGGCGAGCGACCCAAGTTCGTCTACACGGTGCCGAACTTCCACAACCCTGCGGGCGTCACGATGTCGACGTCGCGACGCGAGGCGCTCGTCACGCTCTGCCGCGAGGCGCACATCCCGATCGTCGAGGACAATCCCTACGGCCTGCTTCGTTTCGAGGGCGAGGCCGAGCCCACCCTTCGCTCCCTCGACCCGCACAACGTGATCTACCTCGGCACCGTCTCCAAGGTCTTCGCTCCGGGCGTGCGTGTCGGCTGGGCGGTCGCGGAGCCCGGCGTCCTGGGACGGCTCGTCTTGGCGAAGGAAGCGGCGGACCTCTGCGGCAGCCAGCTCACCATGTTGATCACCGAGCGCTACTTCGCGGGGGAACGGTGGCGCCGGAACCTCCAGCACCTCGTCGACATCTACCGCAGCCGGCGCGACGCCATGCTGTTCGCGCTGTCCGAACGCTTCCCCGCCGACGCCAGGTGGACCACGCCTGCGGGTGGCTTCTACGTCTGGGTGACGCTCCCCGAGTACTTCGACACGCAGGCGCTCCTCGCGGCTGCCGTCGAACGGAAGGTGGCCTACGTTCCCGGCACGGCGTTCTATCCGGACGGACGAGGACGGCAACAGATGCGACTCTCGTTCTGCTACCCACCGGAAGACCGGATCGCCGAGGGGGTGCACCGGCTCGGTGAGCTCCTCTCCGACGAGGAAGAGCTCTACCGGTCGCTGTCGGGATGACGACGGTCGCCGTCCTCGCCGGAGGGCGTTCGCCCGAGCGCGACGTCTCGCTCCGCTCGGGCCATCGCGTCGCCAGTGCGCTGCAGTCGCGTGGCCGCGATACCGTCTTGATCGACCCAGCCGAAGGGCCGTTCGTCGAGAACGTTTCCACTGCAAGGGTTTCGGCGTGCTACGTCGCGCTCCACGGCAAAGACGGAGAGGACGGCACCGTCCAGCGCCTGTTGGAGCTCCTGGGCATCGCGTACACGGGTACGGGCCCTCGATCGTGTCAGCTCGCCTTCGACAAGATCCTGGCCAAGGAGACGATGGATGCCCACGGTGTCCCGACGCCGCCGTGGACCGCGATCCAGGCGACGGCTCTTCGCGACCTCGCCGCCGGTCCGGCACTCGGCGCCGCGGTCGAGCGCATCGGCCTGCCACTCGTCGTCAAACCGTCCCGCGCCGGCTCCGCCATGGGACTCTCGTTCGTGGACCACGAGCGCGACCTTCCGCACGCGGTCATGAACGCCTTGTCGTTCGCCGACGCCGCGGTCATCGAACGTCGCGTCGACGGACCCGAAGTTGCGGTGGGGATGATCGACGGCACGTCCGAACCGCTCCCGCTCGTCGAGGTCGTCCCCAAGTCCGGCGTGTTCGACTACGCGGCGCGGTACACGCCCGGTGCCACCGAGTACTTCGCACCGGCCCGTCTGTCGCCCGACGTCGCCGCCGCGTCCCAGACCGCCGCGGCCGAGGCGTTCGAGGTGCTCGGACTCCGTGACGTCGGGCGCGCCGACGTGATGATCGACGGGGACGGGCGCCCCTGGGTCATCGACGTGAACGTGTCGCCGGGGATGACCGACACCAGTCTCCTGCCGATGGCCGCGCAGGCCGCGGGGATCGGCTTCGAGGACCTCTGCGAGCGTGTGCTCCGTCTTGCACTCGCGCGCCAGCCCAGCCCTGACCCGTTCCCGCCGAAAGGCTTGTAGCGCAAGGCTTTCCAGGGCCAGAGGCAGCTCGCTGCAGATACCTCGAACAGAACCGGCCGCTACTCGGGCGCGAGCCCAGGGCCGGAACCGACGATCTCTGAGACGATCCGGTCCAGGTCGTCCGCGGAGCCGAAGTCGATCAGGATCTTCCCTCTCTTGCGACCCATCTGGATCGCGACTCGAGTTGCGAGCTGCTCGGACAGAAGCTCCTCGACCTCTGCCAGAGGGTTCTCCTTCGGCTCCGGAGCCGCCTTCAGGATGGCTCGAGGCTCTGCCCCTGCGGGATGTTCGAGGTAGTTCCGGACCAGCTCCTCGACCTCGCGGACCGTCAGATCCTCGGCCGCGATCCGCACGGCGAGCGTCCGTTGCGCCTCGGCGTCGCCGAGCGACAGCAACGCCCGGCCGTGCCCGGCCTGCATCCTTCCGCCCGCGAGCTGCTGCTGCACCTCCGAGGGGAGCTGGAGCAGGCGGATTGTGTTCGCGATGTGTGAGCGCGACACCCCGAGCCGCTCGGCGAGCGTCTCCTGCTTCAGCCCGAGCTCTTCGAGGAGCTCTCGGAACGCCTCCGCCAGCTCGATCGGGTTCAGATCCTCGCGGTGGATGTTCTCGATCAGCGCTTCCCGCAGCGACTCCGCATCGTCGCTCTCGCGGATCACGGCCGGGATCGTCGCGAGGCCGGCCCTCTTAGCGGCCCGAAGCCGCCGTTCCCCGGCGATCAGCTCGAACCCGGAGGCCGTCCTGCGCACGACGATCGGCTGCAGGATGCCGACCTCCTGGATCGAGAGCGCGAGCGCGTCAAGCGTGGCGTCGTCGAACATGGTCCGTGGCTGACGCGGATTAGGCTCCACGGCGTTCACCGGAACCTCGAGGAGACCCGAAGCGGTCCCTTCCTCCACCGCGCCCGGGATCAGGGCGGACAGACCCCGCCCCAGTCCACCTCGCTTCGTCATCGGTCCCCCCTTCTGCGGAAGAGGCCCCATCGTCTCGGACGTGCCCCAGACTCGACACCATCGACCTCAGGCTCGTCGTCCGAGTCCGGCCCCGGTTCCTCGGCGACGAGCACCGTCCGCCGGGACTCGGGGTCCGCCGCCACCTCAGGTTCAGACTCAGTCTCCGTCGGTCGGGTCTGCGGGGGAGCGCCGGCGCTCAGGTTTCGGAGGGGCTGGACCTCAGGCCCAGGCTCCGATCCCGTCACCGCCGACACGGGCGGCTGAGCAGTGGGTGCCTTCGGTGAGCCGTTGGGTCCGGTTGACGGTGACCTCTCACCGATCGCCGGGGCTGCGGGCTCCATCTGAGCCGTGGTCGGTGGATCGTCCCCATCGTCTTCTGGTGCCTGCTCGGCGGCGCCGACGTCGGCCAACTCGAGCTCGGCTCCCTCGATCTCCGGAGCAGGCTCCGCCTCGCCGGCTCCGATGGGGATCCCCGCGAGCTCTTCGTCCTCTTCCGTCTCCTCCGGCCCCTCGTCCTCTCGGACCAGGGGGCGCGGCGCGCGCGTGGCCGTGGGCTCGGGCGGAGGGACCATCACGCCCGGAAGGTCGTCGATCACGGGCAGGGGAGCCTCGTCCGGGAGCTTGGTCGCCACCTCCCGAGCGAGAGCACGATAGGACTGAGCTCCTCGGGACTTCGAGTCGTAGATCGTGATCGGCTGGCCGAAGCCGGGAGCCTCGGACAGGCGCACGGTCCGGGGGATGATCGTGTCGTAGACGCGATCCCCGAAGTACCGTCGGACCTCCGCCACCACCTGCTCGGAGAGCTTGGTCCGAGGGTCGTACATGGTCATCACGATGCCAGTAAGCCGGAGCTTCGGGTTCACGTTCTGCTGCACGAGACGGACGTTCTTCAACAGCTGTCCCAAGCCCTCGAGCGCGTAGTACTCGCACTGGATCGGCACGATCAGCTCCTCGGCGGCGGCCAGCGCATTGACGGTGAGCAGGCCGAGCGAGGGAGGGCAGTCGAGCAGGACGAAATCGAACGCCCCGTCACGCAACGGCTCGAGGGCCTTGCGGAGGCGCAGCTCTCGAGAGAACTGGCTCACGAGCTCGATCTCGGCACCCGCGAGATCGATCGTCGACGGGATCGCGAAGAGCCCGTCGATCGGGGTCGGCACGATCGCGGCGTCGATGGGCGCTTGCGCCGCAAGGACGTCGTAGACGGTTACCTCACGTTCCTCGTGACGGATCCCGAGCCCCGTCGAGGCATTCCCTTGAGGGTCCAGGTCGATAACGAGCACCTTCTTGCCGAGCTCCGCGAGGGCAGCACCTAGGCTCACGGCGGTCGTGCTCTTCCCCACGCCGCCCTTCTGGTTGGCGACCGCGATGATCCGCGCGAGGACCTTCGGCTTGCCGGCGTCTGATCGGCCGGCGTCTGATCGGCGGCCGGCCGGCCGGGCGGCTCCGGGCTTGCGCGGGGAATCCTTCTTGACCGCCGCTCGCGCCCCTTTCGAGGCGGATTTCGAGGACGCCGGGGTTGCCCGAGGGGTCGTGCGCTCGGCCACTAGCGCGTCATGATAAACAGCGGTCCCGAGCTTTCAAGCAGTGGACTCTCCAGGACCTCCACGGCGGAGGCGTCGGAAGGGGTCCCGGGGGGGGCCGCGCCGGCCCCGGCGAAGTAGACGAGGCGTCCTCCCTCCCGCAACCGGGGAGCGGCCGCACGCCACGCCTCGGGCAGGGCCGCGAACGCTCGCGAGAAGCACACATCGACCTGGTCCTCCACATCCTCGATCCGCGAGGCGAGGACGGAGACGTTCGGGAGCTGCAGATCCTCCACCGCGAGCTCCAGGAAGGCCACCCGGGCGCGGCGCGGCTCGACCAGAGCGACGTGGAGCGAGGGGCGGGCTATGGCGACGACGACCCCTGGGAGGCCGGCCCCGGAGCCGAGGTCGATCGCCCGCGAGTCCCCCGGCCTCAGGGCAGAGACCGCCCGGAGGCTGTCTAGGATGTGGCGCTCCCGCAGCCTGCCGGCATCGGCAGCCGCGATGAGACCCTTCGGGAGCGCGCGCACGCGGAGGAGCTCCTCGAAGCGCTCGAGTCCGGCGGATGCCTCCTCGGAGATCTCGATCCCCAGGCGTTGAGCGTCCGCCGACTGAGCCTCCGCCGGGGGCATCGATGTTTCACGTGAAACAGGACCTTGAGGCCGGGGGTGTCTGCTCTCGCCGCCCTCGAGCGAACCTTCGATCACAGGGGCCGGATCACCACGCGTCGCTCGGGCTCCTCGCCGCGACTAGCCGTTTGCACTCCCGGCACGGCCGCCACGGCGTCATGGACCAGCTTCCGCTCGAACGGATTCATGGGCTCGAGCTCCTCCTCATGGTGGGAGCGGGCGACGCGAGCGGCGACCTCACGCACCCGGGCCTCCAGCCGTGAGCGCTGACGTCGCTTGTAGTCCTCGATGTCGACCACGATCCGAGCTCGCATCCCGGTGCGCTGGCCGACCACGACGCGAGTCAGCTCCTGCAGCGCCTCGAGCGTCTGGCCATGGCGCCCGATCAGCAGTCCCATGTCCTCCTCGTCATCCGGTCCCTGACCCAGCACGTCGACGTACATGGTCCCGCCCTCGAACACCGGCTCCACCTCGGCGTCCAAGCCCATCCGGGAAAGGAGCCCTTCCAGGAACTCCGCCGCGACCTCACCTTGCTCCTCGAGGTCCTCCTCGGTCGCCTCCGCGTCGCGCCGTCCTACGCGCACGGAGACCACGGCCTCCTGGGAACCGATGCCGAGCACGCCCTGGCGAGGCTCCTGCAGGACCGTCACGACGGCTTCCTGCTCGCTCACGCCAAGCTCTGTGAGGGCGGCCTCGACGGCCTCCTCAACGCTTGGGGCGCTTCTTTGGATCTCCTCCACCATCGCCTCCGGATCCGGGCTTCTTCGGCTGACCGCGACCCGACCCCGATCCCGGCTTCGGACTGCCTGGCTTGCGCGTCCCCGAACCGGGCCGCCCGGTGCTCGTGCCCCGGCGTTGCCGCTCCTGCTCCGCCCGATCCATCATCGAGGACATCAGGCCGCGCTTCTCCGAGCCCTTCTTGCCGTCGGCAGCAGCAGCCAGCGCCTCGGCGGATGGGCGGGTTCTCAGCATGTAGTACTGCTGGCCGATCTGCCACAGGTTGGAGGTGGTCCAGTAGACCACCAGGCCGGAGGGGAAGAAGATCCCGAAGACACCGAACATGATCGGCAAGATCTTGAGGAGCGCCTGCTGCTGTTGCGAGGCGGCGCCCGGCGGGCTCGCCTTCTGCATCTGGCGCTGTTGGTAGTAGGTGGTCCCGAACATGAGCAGGGCGAACGCGTAGTAGGGGACTCGCTCGACGGCGTTGGAGGCGCACTCCACGGGGTACTCGAGTCTCAACTTCTCGCCGTTCACCGTGACCTCATCCCCGAGCGTCTCCGGGGCCGGTTCCCACGGCAGGCCAGCCTGGCAGAGCAGGTTCATCCCGAGGAACGAGGTCCCTTCCGCAGGCCCGGGCAGGCCGGCTGCGTCGATCTGCGGCTGCGACGTGACCGGCTCGCCGTCGATCACCTGCGGGATCTGCGTCGTCACCGCCGCGTACAACTTCGTCTCCGGCGGCACATGGATCGGGTGCTGGGGGAACCGCAGCACCGAGTACATCGAGATGAGGATCGGGAACTGCAGCAGCACCGGCCAGCACCCGGAGAACGGGTTCACCCCGTACTCCTTGTAGAGCTTCATGATCTCTTCCTGCTGACGCTGCTTGTTGGCTTTGTACTTCTGCTGGATCTGCTTCACCTTCGGCTGGATGATCTGCATGTGCTGCATCGAGCGCACCTGCTTGATCCCGAGCGGAAGTAACACAACTCGGATGACGATGGTCAGCACGATGATCGTGACGCCGAGGTTGGGGATGACCTCGTAGACCTGGGCCAGCACCCAGCCGAGACCCTCGAGGAGCGCCTGCCACGGGGCGAACGCCGTCACGTTCGGGCTCCTTCGCCTGCGGCGCCGCCGTACGCGGGTGCCGCCACTCGACGAGGCGGAACGTGGTCAACCCCGCCGTCGGTGAACGGTCCACACCGCGCGATCCTCCAGGCCGCCATCAACGCGCCGCGCACCGCGCCATGCGTCCGGATCGCATCCTCCGCGTAGCGCGAGCACGTCGGATAGAAGCGACACTGCGAGCCCAACCAGCCCGAAAGCGTTGCGCGGTAAGCCTTTACGAGACCGATGAGGAACAACCGCGCCGGCACGCCGGCGGTCCAGAGGAAGCTGCGCACGCGCGTCACCGTGCCGTCACCTGTGCGCGCGCGAGCAGTTCGGTCACTTCGGTCACCAGTTCGTGTGTTCGAGTCTCGAGGATCCCCGCTCGGGCGACGAGCGCGACGTCGAACCCGTCCCCGACCTCCGGCGCGACCTCTTGCCAGGCGGCCCGCAGGATCCGCCGGGCCCGATTGCGATCGACCGCGCCGCCGACGCGGCGGCCGGCCACGAACGCAACCGTCCCCGAGCCAGGCACGACGAACACTATCACTCGGTCTCCGTGGAATGCCCGGCCGGTCGACAGGACGCGGCGGACGAGGTTCCGGCCCGTCGCGGCGGCTAGGCCGATAGCCGAGCCCGGCCCTTCGACCGGCGCCGCGTGATGATGGCGCGGCCCGCGCGCGTCCGCATCCGGATGCGGAAGCCGTGGCGCCTCGCCCGGCGGCGGTTGTTCGGTTGATACGTTCGCTTTGACATGAGGGCCTCGAGGTTCGAAAGGCCGACCCCGAAGGCCGGCAGCGGAAAAGTATAGCCGTTCGGCACCTTCCGACCCCGCCCCGACCTGCGCGATCCCGCGAGTCGCCGGCGCCGCAGGAGAAAGTGCGCCAAAAGCAACCACCGGGCAGGCGATGGGGAAAAGGCCGGTGCTATAGTCCGCGCGCCTTCCCCTCGGCGCCCGGCCTCCCCCACGGAGCGTCTCTTCCTTCCCCCAAGGATTTCCACACATGTGGAAAGGCTCTGTGGAAAGCTATGGCGGTCGCGTCCTTCCAAGAGGCGGCGGAGAGCACCTGGTCGCACGTCGTCGAACGTGCGCGGCGTGAGCTCCCCGAAAGCTCCTTCTCGATGTGGTTCCAGGGCGTCCGAGCGACGAGCCTGCACGACGGGATCCTCGAGGTGCTGGCCCCATCGGAGTACGTGAAGGATCGGCTCGCCAAGAACTACGGCGACCTGATCCTCGAGGCAGCGACCGAGGCCGTGGGTCTGCCCGTCGAGATCCAATTCGACGCCGCCGAGACCGAGACCGTTGCGGCGCAACCCGAAACCGAGGTTCCGCCACCGGAACGTTCGATCCCCCGGCCCGGGACGCTCGGAGCGCCCGGCCTGCCGTTCCCGAACTACACGTTCGAGGCCTTCGTCGCCGGTCCATCCAACCGCTTCGCTCATGCCGCCGCCATGGCCGTGGCCGAGGCGCCGCCGTCGAAGGCGTACAACCCGCTGTTCATCTACGGCGGC
>CAZMNP010000169.1:0-9128 GCA_964567675.1 uncultured Actinomycetes bacterium | reverse complement strand
GTCATCGAGTACCGCGAGCTCGAGCCCCTCACGCTGAAAGGCAAGGCTGAGCCCGTCGCGGCGTGGCGCGCGCTCCGCATCAAGGCACGGACCCGCGGGGAGCGGCCCCGCCTCGGCCTCGAGGCGAAGCTCGTGGGGCGCGACGAGGAGCTCTCGGTGTTGAAGCAGACGCTCCGGCGCGTCGAGACGGAGGGCCGTCCCGCCCTCGTCACGATCGTCGGACCGGCGGGAGTGGGCAAGTCGCGTCTGGTTGCCGAGCTCGAAGCCTACGTCGAGGGACTCCCGCAGGTCGTGTACTGGCGCCGGGGCCGGAGCCTCGCCTACGGCAACACGTCCTATTCGGCGTTCGCCGACGCGATCAAGGCGCAATGCGAGATCTTCGAGGACGACGACGCCGAGGTCGCGGGGAAGAAGGCAGACGCCGCGGTGCGCGAGCTGTTCGGGGACGAGAGCGTCGCGCCGCAGATCCGCGCGCTCGTCGGTGCCGGTGACGCGCGCGGGATGAGCCGCGAGGATCTGTTCGAGGCGTGGCGCCGGTTCCTCGAACGCTTGGCCGCGCGCTATCCGCTCGCGGTGGTCCTGGACGACGTGCACTGGGCGGACGAGGGCCTGCTCGACTTCGTCGAGCACGTCGCCGACTGGGCGCAAGGCCCGATCATCGTCGTCGCGACCGCGCGACCGGAGCTGTTCGAGACACGTCCGACGTGGGGCGGTGGCAAGCGGAACGCAGCGTCGATCTACCTCGATCCCCTCTCGGAAGCCGAGGGCGGCGCGATGCTCGACGACCTGCTCTCCGGACCGGTCGCGCCCGAGCTGAAACGGACGATCGTCGAGCGGAGCGAGGGCAACCCGCTCTACGTGGAGGAGATCGTCCGCAAGCTCATCGACGACGGCGTGCTCCGCGCGACCGACGCCGCGAAGTGGGAAGTCGCGCGACCGGTCGAGGACGTCGAGCTACCGCGCTCGATCCACGGACTGATCTCGGCTCGCCTGGACGGCCTGCCAGAGGACGAGAAGTCCGTCCTTCAAGACGCGGCCGTCATCGGGCGCGTGTTCTGGGTCGGCGCGGTCGCCGAGCTCACCGGCCGAGGCGTCCGCGAGATCCGTGATGCGCTCGGGCGTTTGCGGGTGAAGGAGCTCGTGCTCCCACACGAGCCCTCGTCCTTCTCGGACGAGCACGAGTTCTCCTTCCGTCACAACCTGATCCGCGACGGCGCGTACGACTCGCTGCCGAAGGCGCTCCGTGCCGACAAGCACGCCGGCGTCGCGCGCTGGGCCGAGCAACACGCGGGCGACCGTGCGGATGAGATCGCCGAACTCATCGCGACCCACCTGCTCGAGGCCCTCGGCTATCTCGAGGAGCTCGGCGAGACCGGCGATCGGCTGGTCGAGCTGCAACGCTCCGCCTACGAGTGGACGAAGGCCGCCGGAATCCGCACCTTGGCCTTGTGGCTCGGTGCCGAGGCGACGCGCTGGTTCCGCGAGGCCGAGCGCTTGGCTGACGTGCTCGCGGTCCCTCCGGCGGAACGGGTGGACCTCGTGCGGGCGCACGTCGACGCCTCCTGGGGGGTCGACCCGATCCCGGAGTTCGAACGTGTCGCCCGGGTCGCCCACGCGGTGTTCGAAGCGCTCGACGACCGGATCGGCATGGGATGGGCCTCGGCCCGGCTCGTCATCGCGCTGCTGATGCTCGCGCGCCACGACGAGGCGGAGGCCGCCGGGGTGACGGCCGTGGAAACGCTCGAACCGTTCGGCGAGAGCCCGGAGCTCGCGGACGCGCTCCACAGCCTTGGCTGGTACTTCTGGCGACGGGGAAGGGGCGTCGAGGCGGAGCCGCTCCTGCGTCGCGCCGTCGCGATGGCGGACCGGGTCGGCGCTCGCAAGGTTCACGCGGAGTCAACGCAGACGCTCGCCGTCTGCATCGCCCAGACCGGTCGCTCGGCCGAGGCACTCGAAACGATCGAGGAGGCGTATCGCCTGGCCAAGGAGGTCGGGGAGCTCAACAACCTCATGCGCTGCAGCAACAACCTTCCGTCGCTGGTCTCGGACCTCGGTTCGGATTTCCGCCGAGCCGAGGAGGTCCTGCGGGAAGGCCTCGAGCTCGCGATGCGGGCGGGGGCGCGTTCGCACGAGGGATGGCTGATGGGAAGCATCGGCGACGTGGTTGCGCCACTCGGCCGGCTGGAGGAAGCCGAGGCTCATCAGCGCCGGGCCATCGAGCTCGCGATCGAGGTCGGGGACGAGCCTCTCCACGGGATGCGACTCACGGCCCTTGCGTGGACGCTCCTTGCCCGGGGCCGGCTCGAAGAAGCCGAGAAGATCCACCGCGAGGCTGTCCCGGTCCTGCACGCGAACCCCGAGCCGCAGAGTTCGCTGTTCATCCCGTACTTCGAGGGCTTCTTCGCCCTGATCCGCCGCGAGGACGATGCGGCAGCGGACCGGTTCGCGGAGGCCATCGCCATCCTGCGCGACTTCAACGTCGAGAACAGCCCGGAGGTCTTCCCGAGCATCGTGCGAGCGCTGCTGCGTGCGGGCCGCACACCTGAGGCCGAGGACTACCGTGATCTGTCGACGCACGGACGGTCGCCACACGCGCGCGCGAACGCAGCCATCGTGGAGGGCCTCTTGGCTACGGATCCGTCCGACGCTCGACAACTGCTCGCCGAGGGGACAACGGCACTGGAGAGGCTCGGCCTCTCTATCGACGCCGCGCGAGCGATGGTCGATCTCGGGCGAGCGATGGCGCGACTGGGTGAGGACCCGGGCCCTGTGCTGGAACGCGCGCGCGAGATCCTCGTCGAGTGCGACGCGCGGGCCTTCCTATTCGAGGTCGACGACGCCGTCGCAGAACTGCACGCCTGAGCCTGGATCCCACCACATCCCTGCGGTCCCGCCGGAACCGGGCCGTTCGGCACTCGGGGCCGATCGGCGCTCCGCCGATGAAGGTCAGATGGTGGCCGACACCCTCTTGCATGCCGCCCCCCCGCTTCCGCGGCGCGGTCGGGTGCCGGCCTGGGCCTGGGCGGGCTTCGTGGGCGTCGTCAGTGCGGCGACGCCCGTCTACTTCTTCCTGCCGATCGAAACACAGTCCCTCGTCGACAACGTCATCGCCGTGGCGTCGGCGGTGGCGATGTTCGCCGGGATCGTGTGGAACCGACCGACGCCGCGTTTCGCGTGGGTCCTTCTCGCGTCCGGGGTGCTCCTCTTCGCAGCCGGCGACATCGCGTACGGGACCAGCCAGCCGGTGCCGTCACCCGCCGACATGTTGTACGTCAGCGCGTACCCGCTGTTGGGCCTCGGGCTGCTCATCCTTGCCCGAGCGAGGCTTCCGGGTCCGAACAACTCCACTGCCCTCGACGCCATCGTCATCGCGGCGGGCGTCGCCATCGTGTCGCTCGTGTTCCTCGCGGTGCCCGCGGGACAGGAGCGCGACGTGGGAACGATCACCCGCCTGATCTCGATCGGCTACCCGATCTTGGACCTGGCCCTGCTCATCGTGCTGGTTCGCCCGATGCGATCAGCGACCGCACGCGGTCTTCCCGCGCTCCTCATGGGCGTCGCGTTGCTGCTGCGCCTCGTCGGCGACGTCGGGTTCGTGCTCTTGAACTACGGAACGTCCTACACGGTGGGGAACGCTGCCGATGCGGCCTGGCTCCTCTCTTTCGGGTGTTTCGGTGCGGCACTCCTGCATCGCGACATCGCGCGGCACGACGCGCTGCTGCGACCTTCGGGGTCGATCTGGACCAGCGTGCCGGCCTCATGGGGCGTCGCAACGCCCCAGCTCGACAGCTCGACCGTGGTGCTTCGAGGGCTGTCCGGGGATGCGGTCGCGGTGTCCGGGTTCTCCGGAGGCAGCACAGCCGTCCTCGGTAACGTGCAACGCACCGCGTCGATCGCCTGGGGTCAGGCCCTCCGGTTCCGACTGATCTTGATCTGGACCGGTCTATTGCTGCTGGGGCTCGCGGGCGTGGCGATGATCACCTCGATGACCTGGGGAACTCCCGAAGTGGCGCTCCTGGCGGGCGCCTACGGGATCGTCGGATCGATGACGTTGATCGCGGGAGCGATCCGGGCATGACGGACGTGCCAGCGGTTCAGCGGCGCCGCGATGATCCGGAGTCCCGATCCGCTCGCCGGATCTCGTATCGCACGCCGTACCAGACCTCGTCGTCGTAGCGGTGCTCGAGCCGCTCCACGAGCCGCATCCCGATCTTCTCCGCCACACGGATCGAGGGTTCGTTCTCCTCGCTCGCGTACGCACGGACGACGTCGGCACCGAGTGCGTCGAACGCGTAGTCGACGAGCGCGCCCACGGCCTCGGTCGCGTATCCGCGGCCCTGAACCTCGGGCGAGATCGTGTACCCGACCTTGATCACGCCGGATCCACCCTCGGCGGGACTGAGCCCGACGTCACCGACGAGCCGCCCGCTCTCGCGTTCCTCGACGGAGAGCTGCACCCAGCCGCCGGGCTCCCCCGGCGCCCGCCGGGCCATCTCCTCGATCTGCTCGCGAACCCCCCGAGGATCCGTCCGCTCCCAGCCCTGGTACCGCCGGACCTCGTGGATGCTCCGGTAGGCCGAGATCGCTTCGGCGTCCTCGGGCATCGACCGCCGGAGCCGAAGACGCTCGGTCTCCAAAGGTGGGAAGTCGGCGACGGGCATCCGCGCAGCGTAGCCGTCCCCTGTCCGCTCGATGGGTCGGACGCGCCGCTACCCTTCTCGTCGCGATGGGTCGGCGATGGGTGACGTCCGCGGGCACGATCGCGGCGATCGCCGCCGAAGACCGGAAGGTCGCCGATCGGGTGTTCGGCTCCGCCGATGCCGTGGCGCTCGGCGGCTGGCCGGGCGCGACGACGGGACGGGCGTGGGCGAGCGCCGAGCGCTTCGCCGAAGACGTCGCCGCGGGTGCGATCGCCGTCGACGTCACGGTCGTCATGTACGACCCGGAAGGCTGGGAAGCGACGCCGCTCCCGGAGAGGCTCGATCCCCTGACCCACATCGCGGCGTTCGGCGAGCTCGCGCGCTCGAACGGCTACACCGTGATGGTGACGCCGCATCCGAACCTCGTCTCGGTCCCGGGAAGCATCCACGCGCCGCGCGCCGGCGAAACGCGAGAGGCAGCGTACCTCCGCTCGGGGATCGTCGAGGCCTCGGCCGCGATCGCCGACGTCTACGAGACGCAGGCCCAGAACCACCAACGGGATCCCGCCACGTACCGCGCCTTCGTGCGGGAAACCGCACGGCTCGCCCGGCTCGCGAACCCCGACGTGCAGGTGCTGTCGGGTCTGTCGACGCATCCGGGATACCCCGCCACGGCCGAGATGCTGCGCGACGCGTGGGAGTGCGTTCGCGCCTTGGTCGACGGGCATTACCTCTCGCTCGCCCGTCGGCGCCTGCCGTCGGTCGCCGCGCGCTTCCTCTCGATGACCGTCGACGGCGCTCGATAGCCCTCTCGCCACCGCGCGAGGATCAGGCGATGGCGGCGAGACGATCGATCGTCACGAGGGTCCCGGTCGCCCGAGACCGCGACTCGCCGAGGACGACGATCTCCAACGTGTGCACGCCCTCGAGCAGCCCGGTGACCGAGCGGATCACACCGAACAGCGGCTCGGTCGCGAAATTGTCGACCTCCCGCACGAGCAGGCCGTCGACGTAGATGCCGGCACGACCCTGTTCGCGGTTGCGCAGGGTCGTCCACTCCACCCCGGTCCCGCGGAACGTGAAGAGGAGGCTCGCGCCGGCGAGCTCGCTCGCGACGACGCTGCCAGCCGATGCTCCCGGGTGCGGAGCGGCTGCCCACGACGCCGCACCCGAGGACTCCTGCACGATCGCTCCGCCCGCGTCGAAACCGTCGACGACGACGCGGGTGTCCTTCGCGCTCGCCGAAGCCCGGCCGAGGACGCGGACGAGGATCCGGTGCGGTCCCTCACCCAAGCCGGTGAACGTCCGGAGCACCCCGAACGCGGGGCGCCGGCCGAACTGGTCGAAGGTCCCGACGCGATCACCGTCGATCGAGACGGCGGCCACGCCCTGGGCCGGACCGGTGGCCGTGATCCACGAGACCCCGTCGCCTTCGAACTCGAACGACATCCGGGCGCCGGTCCGCCGCTCGACCGAGTACGTGCCGCCCGACGCGCCGGCGTTCGTCACGGTCCGCCATCCGTAGGTCGCCGAGGGGTCGCCCTGCTCCACCACGGTGGGAGGCGCGAACGGACTCGACGTGGTCGGCGCCGGGTTGCCGGCTCGGTCCACGACCGCGAGCGGCACGACCGCCGGGTTGACGACCGCCTCGTAGCTCTCGCCGGGGATCAAGGGATCGATCGGGTCGACCCACACGGTGCGGACGTTGCCCGTCACGCAGTCGACCTGAACGGCCCTGCGCGACAGACAGGTCAGATCGACGGCGGGATAGGTGCCGCTCCTCGGCGTCCACACGAACGTGTTCTCGGCCGTCACCTGATGGACGGCCTCGCCGAACGAGGCCACGATCGGACCGTCCCCGCCCGCCGGGACCGCGAGCTCGACGGTGGGCGGCTCGCTGTCCGGGCTCGGGATCTGAACGGGCTCGAACGAGGTTCCGTCGTACCAGTCGACGTCGACGCACCCCGAGATCCCGGCCACCGACCCGCAGTTGTGATACTGCCAGAAGGTCCATCCGTTGCCGCTCCAGTCGTTGGCCGGCAAGCGCGGCTGCGCGACCCCCCAGTGAGCGACCCACAGGACCGTGTAGCCGGCGTCAGCGACGGCCGTGGTGTCGCCGGTTCGGTTCTCCCATCCGCTCGGGCTCGTGTAGACCATCGGGCGGACGCCGAGGCGCTCGGTGACGCGGCCCAGCCACGTCAGGATCCACGTGGTGACCTCCACCTGTGACAGCCCGCCGGTGCGTTCGATGTCGAGCACCGGGATCAGGTTGCCCGGCCCGAGCTGCGCGACGTCGACGAAGTGGTCGGCCTCGATGACCGCGTCGTTCGTTCCGTCGTCGGGCCGCGCGAAGTGGTACGCGCCGAACGCGATCCCGTTCGCCGCGGCACCGGCCTTGTTCGTCGCGTAGTTCGGGTCGACGAAGGTCCGTCCCTCGGTGGCCTTGGCGAGCGCGAACCGCTGCCCGGATGCCGCGACCTGCACCCAGTCGATCGCGCCCTGATGGTGGGAGACGTCGATCCCCGGAAGCGAGTTCGCCGGTTGCGCGATCACGGGTGCGACGCGCGAGGGGTCTTGGGGTCCGAGGGCCCCGAGCGGGCCGACCGGACCGATCTCCCCCGCGGATCCCGTCGGGCCGGTCGACCCCGTCGCGCCGGTCGAGCCCGTCGCGCCGTCCTCGGCAGCAGCCGGAGCGGACGACAGCAACGCCGGCAGAAGCAGGAACATGACCAAGGAGGCCAGCGCGCGAGTTCGAGTTGTGGGCTTGATGCCGGCCGCCTCGATGGAAGTCGCTACGGGAGGAAGGACGGCAAAGGCTAACAGTCCCGCGCAACCCCTCCGGGGTTCGAACCGCCTGCGTGTCCGGCGTTTAGCCGGCGTCCTTCGCGATCGGCATCAGGATCGCGGCGACGGCTTTCTCGACGGCGCCGGACGTCATGGTCTCCTCGCGGTTGCGGACGAACGCCGGAAGGTGGTCGGCCTCGACGGCGGACACGTGACCCAAGTTGAGCGGGCTGCCGGAGACCGACGCGCGCGTCGAGGCGACCACCGCGCGCACCCAGACGTCCATCCCGGCGCTCTCGAGCCGGCTCCGGACCGCGAGCGCCGCGACCGTCACCTGGCCGACGACGTCGTCGGCGGCCCGCTGGTTGAACATCAGCCGCCCGCGCCGGCGGTAGAACCGTCCGCCCCAGTCCTTCGTCTCGATGACGAACACACCGGTCGGCCCGACCAGGACATGGTCGGCGTTCCCACGGCCGATCTCTAGGTCGTTGATGACCGTGAACCCCTCCGGCTGAAGCGCATCGAGCAGACTCGCCACGCGCTCCTCTCCCTCGATGCCCCGCTGGAGCCGCACGGAGTCCAGCCGTCCGCCAACGCTCGCCGCCCTGCCCAGGACGAACAGCGGGACGAACGCGGCGACCGCCGCCGGCCACCACCAGAAGCCGGCCACGGCGAGCAGCGCGGCCTCGGCGACCAGCAGGACGACCGAAACCGACATCTCCCGCAGGCGCTGGTGCAGGAACTGGGCCGGCGATCTGACTTCCATTGGGTTCTCATCGGCCCGGGCTCGACCCCCCCTGAGCCCGGGGGACGATCCGGGCTGGAAGAGACGGGGAATCTCTAGGGTTGGAGCCGTCATGACCAGGCTCGAGCCCGGAGATCCCGGTCCCCCGTTCGCCCTGCCTGACCAGCAAGGCAACACGGTCCGCCTGGAGGACCTTCGAGGGCGCAAGGTACTCGTCTACTTCTACCCGGAGGCGGACACCCCCGGGTGCACGACCCAATCGTGCGACCTGCGGGATCACCGCCAGGACCTGGCCGGGATCGGTGCCGAGATCGTGGGGATCTCCCCCGACCGCCCCGAGGACCAACGCGCCTTCGACCGCAAGTACCACCTCGGCTTCCCGTTGCTTTCGGACCCCGATCACTCGGTCGCCGAGGCTTGGGGTGCCTGGGGCGAGAAGACACGGAACGAGAAGACCTACGAGGGGATCATCCGGTCCTCGTTCCTGGTCGACGAGGACGGTCGGATCGAGCGTGCCTGGTACGGCGTGAAGCCCGAGGACACGGTGCCGAACGCTCTTGCCGAGCTCGGCGCCTGATCGTCTCCTCAACGACCGCAGCCGCTCCCCTGGGTTGCGCGCTCCTGGCCTGCAGGTCTAGGCTCGGGCGCTGCGACCCAGACATCTTCGAGGGTGGGGACGCCCCGGTCTGTCGCAAAAAGTGGAGGGGGAGGTCTGCATGAGGTCACGTGGTTTCCGATCGACGCTGGTTCTCATCGCGGTCGTTGGACTGATCGCCGCGGCTTGTAGCGACGACGAGGGCGGCGGCGGCGGTGGTGGCGGCGGCGGCGGCGGCGAGGGCGAGGGCAGTATCTGGGTCCTGCTCCCCGACACCGAGTCATCGACACGGTGGGAAGAAGACGACCGCCGCTTCTTCGGCGAGATCTTCACCGCAGCCGGGCTCGCCGACGGCGAGGACTTC
>CAZMNP010000168.1:0-3680 GCA_964567675.1 uncultured Actinomycetes bacterium | reverse complement strand
GACGCAGAGGATCATGCCCGGCTCGTTGACCCGGTCCCGGTTCGGTTGGAGATCGCCCGGATACGCGACGCTCGGTCCCTCCGCTTGCGCGAGGCGGGGTCCAGACGCAGGATGGGACCATGCCGAAGGTCTGGGGTCTCTCGAAGGGGCAAGCGAACTACCGGCCGGCTCCCAAGCCCGAGGTCCGGTGCCAGGTCTGTAAATTCATGTTCCCCCGTCTCGCGATGGGCGGGTGCCGCCTCGTGCGCGGGGTGATCCATGCCTCGGACACCTGCGACGAGTTCACACCGGCGACCAAGGACACCACCGCCTCGGGGTAGCAGCGCGCAGGAACCTCACTCCGGACGGTGCTCGTACTTGAGCTCGTCGTGGATCTCGACGCCACCGGCGCCGAGGAGCGGGATCTCCGGCTTCGCGGAACGGGACCGGTCGACCGCGCCCTCGTCGACCGCAACGAGTTCGAAGCCCTGCCGTTCGTAGAACCGCTGCGCGCGAACGTTGTCATTCGTCGTGATCAGCCAGAGCCGTCGAGCGCCGAGCCCCTTCACGGCGCCGATCAACGCCGTGCCGATCCCTCGCCCCTCCTCGAATGCGTCGATCGTGACGATCTCGCACGCGTCGCCCTCGAGGACGTACGTGAGCAGACCGACAGGACCGCCCTCCTCCTCGGCGACGAACCCCGGAAGCAGCGCGGGCTCGTACACGTTCCCGTGGGCGACGACGATCTCCGAGCCCCACCGCTCGCGGATCGTCGAGCGAACCCATCCCCGTTCGTCCTCGCGGAGAGGCCGGACGTCGATCATGCTGCGGTACGGCCGCGCCGCAGAACCTTCCGAGCCATCAGGGACACCATCGTGCGCTCGTGCACGGGAAGGCCGAACGCCACGAGAGCGGCCACGTACACGACGCTCCCGGCCCCGAACGAGACGAGCAGATCGAGCAGCCATCTCTCGGCGGGCATGACCGCGTGCACGAGCGCCATCGCGACACCCCCCGCGGCCGCGGCGGGCGCGAGCCTGAGGTAGCCGGCGTCGAACGGCCAGATCCCGAGGAACCGGCGCACCAGCATCAGGCGAGCGATCGCGCTCACGGTGAGCGTCGCCGCCTGCGCGATCGCGGCCCCTTCGATCCCGAGGGCCTCCGGCCGGGCGAGCGCGAGCGCGAGCACGACGTCGATCGCGAACCCACCCGCGTACACCAGCAGGTCCCAGCCGGTGCGGCCGGCCATGATCAGGATGAACCCGACCGTACCGACCATCACGGGGACGATCATCCCGACGATCAGGATGCGCAGCGCGGCCTCGCCCTGGACGAACTCTCCGCCGAAGATCCGCAGCACCGGCCCGGGCAGGACCGCCAGCAGAAGCAGCACCGGGATCGTCGCGGCGAGCGTCCATCGCGTCACCTGCTTGTAGAGGCCGTCGAGGCGGTTGGTCTCGCCCCGGTGGTGCAGGTCGGCGACGAACGGGCTGAACGTGAGCGAGACCGACGTCAGGAACAGGAACAGCGACTGTCCCGCTCGGAGCACCGCGCCGTAGACACCGGTCGCGGCGGCCCCGGCCGGTCCCTGGTCGCTCCACAGGAGCGAGAGCACGAAGAAGTCGGTCCAGAAGATCAGCTGGCTGAACAGCGTCGCCGGCGCCCGCAGCGCGCCGAAACGCAGGAGAGATCCGAACCGTTCCTCGGGGATGCCGTCGCCCACCGCGGCGCCGGAGAACCGCGACTGCTCCTTCTGCCAGCCGTACCACGCGATCGCGAGGGCCAGCACCCACGAGGCCGAGAAGGCCGCCGATGCGACGTCCGGCGTGGCCTGCAGGGCGGCCCAGAACGCGAGCGTGAACGCGATCCATCCGATCGGCTGCGCGATCCACTGCGCGTACAGCGTGAACCGCATGATCTTCAGTCCGCGGGTCGCGCCCATGTACGTGAACGCAAGGGCACCGGCCGGGATCGCGGCCGCGGCAGCGCGGAACGCGCCCTCGGCGGTCTCGGGCCTCCCGCTGAACACGTCGGCGAGGGTCGGCGCCAACAGGAAGACGGCGAGCCCGACCGGGAACGAGACGGCGGCCGCGATCGCCACGGAACGCCGCACGAGGCCGCGCGCCCGCGCGGCTTGGCCGCGTCCCACGAGGATCGCGACGAGGCGAACGTTCGCGACGTCCATGCCGAACCGTGTCGCGGCCGCCGCGATGAACGCGAACTGCGTGGCCAACGTGACGACGCCGAACCCCTCGTCGCCAAGGCGGCGCGTCATGATGACCTGTGCCGCGAAGGTGGCGAGGGCCCCGATCGCCAGACCGAGCACGTTCTGCCCGGTGTTCCCAAGGATGATCCGCTGGTCGCGGGCCGGCTCGTCCACGCGCGCAGTATCGCAGCGGCCGGACGGCCGACCGGGTAGCGTCGGCGTTCGCCACACGGAACGCAACGCGAACCGACACGGAGGTGGAGATGGACGAAGGAGCGGCGCTCGAACGAGGACGGCAGCGGATGCTCGAGATCCACGGCGAGCGGTCCCTCGCCACGATCGAGGGGCTCGGCGACCTCGGCCGGATGGTCCTCGAGGTCGCCTACGGCGACGTGTACTCGCGTCCGGGCCTGGCGCTTCGCGACCGGCAGATCGCAACGGTTGCGGTGCTCGTGGCGCTCGGCCGCTCGTCCCAGCTGCCGATCCACCTCCGCTCGTCCCTGAAGGCCGGCCTCAGCGTCGAGGAGCTGCAGGAGGTCATCCTCCAGACGGCCGTGCTCGCCGGCTTCCCGCAGGCGATGAACGCGTGGTCCACGCTGAAGACGATCGCGAGCGACCCCGACGGAACGTGACGGCGCCGCCCTGAGGCGAGCCCGGGTCGGCGCTCAGCTCCTTCACCGCCCCTCGTCTCGTGGCGTCCTCGAGCTCGTGGAGCGCCTGGTCGGCGTCCAGGCGCAGCTCCCGTCGACCGTGCCACTTGCCCTGCGAGCCCGAACCAGGAACCCGGCGCATGTCGACGTGCGTCCCGCGCTCGAGGATCGTTCCGTCGTCCGGACCTGGGCGATGCGCGGAACCCTGCACCTCGTGCTTGCAGAGGACGTCCGATGGCTGAGGAGGATGCTCGCTCCCGGCCAGATGACCGGAGCGCGGCGGCGGCTCTCTCAGCTCGGGGTCGACGATCCCGACGAAGCGATCCGGCACCTCGAACCGGTTCTTTCCGACGGCCCGCTGACCCGAGGCGAGGCCGCCGAGCGACTGCGGGCACGAGGCGTGAAGCTCGATGGGCAGGCCGCGTACCACCTCCTCCGGTTCGCCGCGCTGGCCGGCCTCGTCTGTTTCGGCCCGCAGCGCGACGGCGAGAACGCGTTCGTCCTGCTCGACGACTGGATCCCCGATCCCGGCGACGACGGGCGAAACGAGACCGAGCTCGCCCGCCGATACCTCGTCGCGCACGCACCAGCGAGCCCAGACGACTTCGCCACGTGGTCCGGCCTCGGCACACGAGCGGCTCGGCAGGCCTTCGAGGACCTCGCTCCCGAGCTGGCGCGGGCGCCGGGCGGGGCGTTCCGCCCCCGGGCGCGCAGGCCCGCGATGCCCGCGGACGTCGTCCGACTGATCCCGGCCTTCGACCCGTACCTCCTCGGCTGGCGGGACCGCTCGTTCGCCGTGCCCGCCCGATACGCGAAGGAGGTGAACCGGGGCGGCGGCTGGGTCC
>CAZMNP010000167.1:0-8311 GCA_964567675.1 uncultured Actinomycetes bacterium | reverse complement strand
GGCGGGGGGTATCAGGCGTGGGTGGGCCGGCTCGTGCATTCCATCATCGAGGACTGCGAGAACGGCAAGGTCGACAGGACGCCCGAGGGCTTCACGCGCGTCCTCGAGGAACGGTGGGAGCCCGAGCGGTTCCCCTCCCATACGATCTCCGAGGCGGAACGACGAAACGCCATCGCCACGCTGATCCCGAACTGGTTCTCCCGCTATGCCGATCCACCCGCGACGGCAACCGAGCAGATGTTCTCGTTCCCGTTCGAGGGGGCGAAGATCCGCGGCAAGATCGACCGCATCGGCCCGGGACCCGGAGGCGGAACGCGTATCACCGACTACAAGACCGGACGAGCCGACAGCGCTCCCAAGGCCGGCGAGAGCCTTCAGCTCGGCATCTACTACCTCGCCGTCACCGAGGACGAGAACCTCGCCGAGCACCGGCCCGTCGAGGCCGTCGAGCTAGCGTTCCTCGGTGGCAAGAAGGCCGGCCCCGAGCTCGTCGTGAAGGAGTGGGCGCTTCCCGACGACGTCGAGGAGGATTACCAGACCCGGATGCGAGAACGCGTCTCCGGCTTGATCGGACAGGTCCGCGCCCTCGAGCTGGACCGGCGATACGTCGCGAGCACGAAGGCGAACTGCTTCTTCTGCCGTTTCCAGACGCTTTGCACGCGATACCCGCAGGGGGGCGCGGTCTTCCCCATCGCCGAGCCGGCCGCCCAGGTGACCGTCGAGGTGAGCACCGAGTGAGCGAGTACCCCGCCCCGATCGTCGAGTTCATGGGCGGCGAGCCCACGCCGGAGCAGTGGCGCGCGATCTCGTGGCCCCTCGAGCCCTATGTGCTCGTCGCGGGCGCTGGGTCCGGGAAGACCTCGGTGATGGCCGCGCGCGTGATCTACCTCGCGATGGTCGCGACCGGCCGCTGGCCCGCCGATCACGCGGGCGTGATGCCCGGCAACGTCCTGTGTCTGACGTTCACGAACAAGGCGACGGAGAACCTGATCGTTCGCATCCGCGACGCGCTGCGGACCCTGCAGCTCGAAGAGGGCGAGGAGCCCGAGATCCTCAACTACCACGGCCTCGCCGCCCAGGTCCTCGAACGCCACGGGATGCTCGCCGGTTTCGAGCGGGGCGGGCGCATCCTGAGCCCGGCGCAACGCACGGAGGTCGCGGCGCGGGTGCTCGACCGCATGACCTTCGAACACCTCCACACGCGGTGGCAGCCCGCGATCGTCGGCTACATCTTGTCGCTGGACGAGCAGCTCGCGAACCATCTCGTCGAACCCGAGACCGTGATCGAGCACGTCGAGGGCAAGGTCGACGCGCTCGCGCGCGCGAGGTCGCAGGACCCACACGACGCCGCCGTGGAGCGGATCGAGATCGCGCGCGCCGTCCGCGTATTCCGCGACATCAAGGCGGAGCTCGGCGTGATCGACTTCGGCGATCAGATCGCGCACGCGGTCCGCATCGCGATGCAACATCCGGCCGTCGGCGAGGCGTATCGAGACCGCTTCCACACCGTCCTGCTCGACGAGTACCAGGACACGAACCACGCGCAAGCCGTGCTCCTTCGGAATCTCTTCGGCGGCGGCCATCCCGTGACCGCGGTCGGCGATCCGGACCAGAACATCTACGCCTGGCGGGGCGCGAGCCTGAAGAACCTGCTCTCGTTCCGCGACGAGTTCCCGACGGCCGGCGGAGCGCCCTCGGAGCGTCTGCCGCTGTACACGAACTTCCGCTCGGGCGCCCGGATCCTCGGCGCGGCCGACGAGGTCATCGCTCCGCTGCCCGCGTCGCAGCGTCCCGATCCGGACAAGCTCCTGCGACCGTGGCCCGCCAACGGCGAGGGACGGGTCGAGATCACGCAGTACGAGCACGAGGTGGCCGAGGGCGAGGGCGTCGCCGAGCGCCTGCTCGCGCTTCACGCTTCGGGAACGCCGTGGAAGTCGTGCGCCGTGCTCTGCCGGACGCATCGCCTGTTCGAGCCCCTCCAGCTCGCCTTCGCGGCCAAGGGCGTGCCGGCCGAGTTCGTCAACCTCGCCGGCCTGATCCACCTGCCCGAGATCGTGGAGGTCCTCGCGTACGCGCGCGCGGCGGAGAACCCCGCGGACGGCGTCGCCCTCGCGCGGATCCTCACCGGGCCGAGGTATCGCGTCGGCCTCCGCGACCTCGCGAGCGTGGCGGCGTGGTCCCGGACCAGCGGCTACGAGCTCCTCGACGCCCTTCGCGAGCTCGAGCTCGACGAGGACGAGGATCTCTTGGAGGATCACCCGTTCCTGATCGCCGAGGCGCTCGAGCACCTCGACGAGATCGAGGACCTGAGCGACGCGGGACGGGCGCGTCTGGCGGAGTTCCGCGAAGAGCTCGCCGGCCTGCGGGTCGCCGCGCGCCGGCCCGTCGGGGAGTTCCTCGCCGAGATCATCCGGCGCACGGGTCTGCTCGACGAGCTCGATGCCGCTCCGGACACGGCGATGGCGGCTTCGAGGCGCCGCAACCTGGCCGCGTTCCTCGAACAGGTTCACGCTTTCCAGCCCGTCGCGGGCGAGCTCACGCTGGGGGCGTTCCTCGCGTACGTCGATTCGATCGACGACGACCGCGAATGGAACCCGGTGCAACCGAGCGACGAGGACTCGGTCAAGGTCATGACGGTTCACGCCGCGAAGGGCCTCGAGTTCGACACCGTGTTCGTCCCCGGCCTCGCGAAGGGACTGTTCCCCGACACGCGGATCCAGCAGAACCCGCTGCGGAAAGGAAGCTCGCTCGACGTTGAGCTGCGCCGCGACCGCGACCTTCTGCCGGTCTTCGACGACAACATGAAGGCGTTCACGGACGCCCTCCGGGACCAGGAGGAGTACGAGGAGCGGCGGACGTGTTACGTCGCGCTCACGCGCGCGAAGCAGCACCTGTTCGCGTCCTCGGCGTTCTGGTACGGCGAGACCCTCGAGGCGAAGGGGCTCGGCAGGTTCTTCGCCGAGCTGATGCGATGGGCGCGCGCCGGTGGAGGCGATCACGCGATCGAGGGCGAAGGGATCGACGACGTGAACCCCCTGGAGGGCTTCCGCCAGCGGTTCGTCCGGCCCTGGCCCGGTCCGTCGGCTCCCGACGACCGCGACGAGCTCTTCCCCGAGGGCTGGCGGCGCGTCGCCGCCGAGGCATGGGAGGCGGGCGCCGTACCCGATCGGATCGTCGCGACGCTCGAAGCGGACGAACGGCGGGACTACGAGCAGGCTGCCGCGGCGCGAGGCACGCTCGCGCTCCATCTCGTCGAGCGCGAGCAACCGCAGGCGCGCGAGCCGGCACGACGGGGGGCCGTCGCCGTCGGCTCCCTGATCGACTACGCCCGTTGCCCGAAGCTCTTCTACTGGTCGACGGTGCGCCCCCTCCCGCGTTTCGCAGGTCCGGCCGCCCGGATCGGGACCGAGATCCACCGGTGGATCGAGATGTCCTCGCGCGGTCAGGCCACGCTCCTGGAGGTCGAGGACGAGCCGGACGTGACGGTCGAGGAGCTCGCCGGCTCACCCGGCAAGATCCAGGACCTCCGTGAGGCTTTCCGCAGGAGTCGTTTCGGCGACATGGTCCCCCTGTACGCCGAGCGGCCGTTCCTGCTTCCCGTCGAGGGCTTCACGGTGAAGGGCCGGATCGACGCGATCTACGGCCTTCCCGACGGGCCGTGGGAGGTCGTCGACTACAAGACCGGCCGCCGGCCGCCCGAGGACGACGCCCTCGCCCGGGCTCAGCTCGACCTTTACTCGCTCGCGTGCATCGACGTGTGGCACAAGGCCCCGGAGGAGCTGCGACTCACGTACCTCTACCTCGCGAGCGGTGAGGCCGTGTCCTATCCGGTCGACGACGTGGAAGCCGTGCGGCGGCGTGTCGCCGAGTGGTTGAGCGGGATCGCGGCCGAGGCGTTCGAACCCGACCCCGGTCTGCACTGCCGGTGGTGCGACTTCCGGCCCTTCTGCGACGCGGGGCGCGCCTGGGTCGAAGCGAACGAGCGCTAGGTCGCGGTGAGACGGCTCACCTGCTCGTCGAATGTGCGGTAGTTCGCGGCCGGATCCCAGCCGTTCCGCACTTCGTCGACGACGAAGCGCACCGCGAGTCCGAGCGACGGCGCGCGGGTAAGCAGCGCCGCTCGGAACCACTCCAGGGACCCCGGCTGGAGCACGGCCTCACCGTGGGCACCGCGCGGCAGGAGCGCGGGATCGGAAGCGACGACGGGCGTCGGGCGAAGGATCCGGTCGAGCCCCTCGACGGCGGGCCCGGTCACCTCGACCGAAGCACCGGTGCGGGACCAACTTGCGACGGCGACGACGCGTTCGGATTCGTCCGGCCGGTACAGCTCGGCCCGCAAGCGCGTTATCCCGACGCGGAGCGCTCGAGGCGCCGAAGCATCATGGCGACGTGACCGAGGAGCCGGACGCCGACGGCGGGCTCGCGCTGAACCAGGCGAAGGAGCGACGCGCGCGAGAGGGCGAGCATCGTGAGCGGCGTCTCCGCGACCACGCTCGCGGTCCGCAGTCCTCCGTCGAGAAGCGAGATCTCGCCGAAGAACTCACCCGGCCGGAGCCGATTCACGACACGTCCCGACGGGCCGACCACCTTCGCCTCCCCCTCGAGGATCACGAAGAAGGTGTCGCCGGCATCCCCCTGGCGAACGACCGAAGCGCCCTCCATGAAGCGCACCTCCTCGGTGAGGTCGCCGATGCGCTTCAGGTGCCGCGGCGAGAGCCCCGCGAACAGCGGCACCTGCGCCAACGAGTCCCGGGCTCGTTTCGAGTCGCTCTTGCCTTTCATCGGTCCCGGAAGCCTACTCCGGCCGCTCATCCGATGTCGGTGGCAGGAGGTACCGTCCCGCGTCGTGGGGCTCCCGGCCGATAGAACTGTCGCGGATGGGACCGTCGCGGGGACGCCACGCCGGCTCCCCCACGGCGAGGTCGTCATCCGGCAGGGCGATCCGGTGACCTGCCTGTTCTTCGTGACCCAGGGAGCGGTCCGGCTCTCGGCGGTGACGCGCGAAGGCCGGGAGGTGGTGGTCGCCATCCTCGGCGCCGGTGAAGTGTTCGGCGAGTGCGCGTTGCTCGGGAGCCCCTCGCCGGTCGAGGTACGGGTCCTCGGGCGAACCGATGTCGTCGCGATGCCCGTTCCGCTGCTGCGCGACGTGCTCGAACGCCACCCGTCGACCGCCGAAGAGCTGCTTCGCCTGGTGGCGTCCCGGCTCCATCGCACGGCCCGCGCGCTCGGCGAGACCTTGTCGAGTGACGTTCCGACCCGGCTCTCGCAACGGCTGCGCGACCTCGCCGAGGACCACGGCGCGCCCGCCGCCGACGGCATCCAGATCCAGGTGCCGATCACGCAGGAGGAGCTCGGGCGGATGGTCGGCGCTTCTCGAGAGGCGGTGAACCGGACGCTCGGAAGCTTCATCGCACACGGTCTCGTCCGAAGGCGAGGGCGAACGGTCGTGATCCCCGACCCGTCCGCGCTGAGCGCCCCGCCTTGACACCTGCTCAACGCCGGGTTGAGCTTGCGCATGGACGAATACGGACCCGGTACCTACGGCGACCGGGTGGCCGAGGTCTACGACGAGTGGTACGCGGAGCTCCCGTTCGGAGGCGAGATCGGCGTGACCGTCTCGTTCCTTCGGGAGCTGGCCGCCGAGGGCAGTGCACTCGAGCTCGGGATCGGGACCGGTCGTGTCGCCCTGCCACTCCGCCAGGCCGGCGTCGACGTCCACGGCATCGACGCCTCCGCCGCGATGGTCGAGCGTCTCCGCGCGAAGCCCGGTGGGGCCGACATCCCGGTCACGATGGGCGACTTCTGCGACTTCTCGCTCGGGAAGCGGTTCCGCGTCATCTACGTCGTCTTCAACACGTTCTTCGGCTTGCTCACCCAGGACGACCAGATCTCGTGCATGCGCGCGGTCGCCCGGCATCTCGACGACGACGGGGCCTTCGTGATGGAGGCCTTCGTGCCCGATCCGTCGAGGTTCGACCGGGGCCAGCGCGTCTCGGCGATCCGGGTGGAACCCGATGCCGTCGCACTCGAGGTCTCCCAACACGACCCGCTCGCGCAGCGGACCGACTCGCAACATGTCGTGATGCAGCCGGACGGCGTGCGCCTTTATCCGGTGAAGGTCCGTTACGCCTACGTCTCGGAGCTGGACCTCATGGCGAAGCTCGCGGGGATGCAACTCCGTGAACGCTGGGCTGACTGGGACCGAACCCCGATCTCGGGCGAGAGCCCGAAGCACGTCTCCGTTTGGGAGGTCGCGGGATCTCCGACGTCCTAGTCGGTTCCCTGGAGCATCGCCAAGCTGCACGCCCCGCAGAAACGCGCCTTGCCGCGCACCGGCCGGCCGCATCGGGCGCACATCCGAGGCTCGATCACCGCGTACCGGACCTCGCCGCCCTTCGAGGACTTCTCGATCCGTCCCTCGGCGTCGAGCTTCAGCAGGTGCGCCAGCACCGAACGCGCCGCGAGCTCCAGGACGTCCTTGGGGTACTCGGCGTAGATCTCGGACACGAGCTCGTCGATCGTCCTTGCCCCGGCCTCGAGCGCGTCGAGGATCTGGCGTTCGCGCATCGCCCGGTGCTCGAGGTACTCGTCGAGCTTGGCGGTTCCGCCGAGAACGACCGGCCCGTGGCCCGGATAGATCGTCCGGGGCGCGAGCGCGCGCATCCGCTCCAGCGACCGGAGGTACGCGACGAGATCGCCTTCGGGCGGGTCGATGACGCTCGTGCCGCGGCCGAGCACCGCGTCGCCCGTGAACAGCGCGCTCGCTTCCTCCGACCAGAAGGCCGCGTGGTCGGGCGTGTGCCCCGGGGTCGGGACGACGCGAAGCTCCACGCCGTTCGAGGCGACGACGTCGCCTCCTCGAAGACGGTGCCCACCGGCCGGAGGTCGCATCGCGCGCACGGTCGCACCGGTCGCCCCGGCCAACCGAGAAGCGCCGGGCGCGTGATCCGGGTGATCGTGGGTGAGCACGATCGCGCCCACCCGGCCGGCGGTCCGTGCGACCTCCAGGAGATGCCGCTCGTCGTCGGGTCCGGGATCGACGACGATGGCCGGCGCCTCGCCGACGATGTAGGTGTTCGTGCCCTCGAGCTCGCGAACACCGGGATTGGGGGCGAGGATGCGGACGACGCGCAGCACGGTCAATCCTGCCAGAACGTCGCGCGCGGCAAGCGCTCGACCTCGTCGGTGTCGGGCTCACGCGTGTCGATCCGCAGGGCGAGCAGATCGGCGACCCGCTCGCACCCCGCGATCGCCTGGACGGTGAAGTAGGTCGGCCAGTAGAGCTTGCGCTGCCCGGTGCGCCATCCCTCCAGGAGCTCGCGCGGGCTCGCCCACCACGCCGCGGCCGTCTCGTCGCCGTCGGGAGTCAGGCGGAGACCGGCCGGCGCATCCAGCGCGAAGTACCGCGCGTCGAACCGGACCGGCACCTGGGACGGCGCGACCCAGTGCGCGACCTCCGGGAGCTGATCCCGCGTGGGCGGGGACGAGAGCGCCTCGAGCCTCCGGTCGGCCGACTCCTCGAGGCCCGCGGCCGTGAGCGCTAAGCCCACCTCCTCGAGGAGCTCGCGAACGGCGCACGCTCGAGCGCTCTCCTCGGGGGTGCCGAACCAACGCTCGGCGAGCTCGGCGTCCTCCTCATCCACCGATCCACCGGGGAACGCGACGTAGCCGGGCAGGAACCGGCTCCGCCCGCCGCGTTCGAGCACCAGGACCTCGAGGCCGTCCGAACCGTCGCGCGCGACGATCACCGACGCGGCTTTCCGCAGTCCTTCCTCCATGCGGCGGAATCCTTGCACGCGCCTTCGTGAGCGACACCTCTACGCTGTCGCCGTGAGCGAGAAGATCGCCGAACGCATCCGTCGACTCGTCCGGCAGCAGGGACCGATCACGTTCGCGGACTACATGGAAGAGGCCCTGTACGGCCCCGGCGGCTTCTACATGGGGACGCCGATCGGCTCCGCGGACGACTTCGTCACGAGCCCGCATGTGCATCCCGTGTTCTCACGGCTGGTGGGGATCGCGCTCGAGGCTTTCTGGGAAGCGCTCGGCCGTCCCCTGCCCTTTCGGCTGGTCGAGGTGGGAGCCGGCGACGGGACCTTGGCCAGCGAGCTCGTCGCCGGCTTCGAGCGCGGAGGGATCGACGTCGAGTACGCGGCGGTCGAGCTCGGCGCGGAGGCTCGGAGGCGGCTCGCCGCGATCACCCCGCACGTCGCAACCCGGCTCGCCGACGTCGAGCGTCTGGACCCGGGCGTCCTGTTCGCGAACGAGCTGCTCGACAACCTCCCCTTCCGACGCGTTCGTCGCCGCGGCG
>CAZMNP010000166.1:0-2669 GCA_964567675.1 uncultured Actinomycetes bacterium | reverse complement strand
GGCCTGTACTACAACACCGCCGCGGTCATCGATGCCGACGGGAGCTACCTCGGCAAGTTCCGCAAGCAGCACATCCCGCAGGTGAAGGGCTTCTGGGAGAAGTTCTACTTCTCTCCCGGCACCGGGGGATACCCGGTGTTCGAGACCGCGGTCGGGAAGGTCGGCGTGTACATCTGCTACGACCGCCACTTCCCCGAGGGCTGGCGCATCCTCGGACTGCACGGCGCCGAGATCGTCTTCAACCCCTCGGCGACGCACCGCGGGCTGAGCGAGTACCTGTGGCGGCTGGAGCAGCCGGCGGCTGCTGTCGCGAACATGTACTACGTCGGCGCGATCAACCGCGTCGGGATCGAGCCCCTCGGCGAGAACGACTTCTACGGGCAGAGCTACTTCGCCGACCCGGAGGGGCAGTTCGTCGGCGAGGTCGGCGACGCCTACAAGCCGGAGCTGATCGTGCGCGATCTGGACCTCGGCAAGATCCGCGAGGTCCGCGACCGGTGGGCGTTCTACCGGGACCGCCGGCCCGACGCGTACGACCCGATCGTCGCCCGCTGAGCGGCACTAAAGGGGAGCCATGGACATCGGCGTGGTGTTGCAGACCACCCCTCCGAGCGCGCGGGTGATCGACCTCGCGAAGCGGGCGGAGACCTACGGGTTCAGCCACGTGTGGACGTTCGACAGCCACATCCTGTGGCAGGAGCCGTTCCCGATCTACACGGAGATCCTGGCGAACACGCGCAACGTGACGGTGGGCACGATGGTGACGAACCCCGCCACCCGGGACTGGACGGTCACGGCGAGCGTGTTCGCGACGTTGAACGAGATGTTCGGCAACCGGACGGTGATCGGTATCGGCCGGGGCGACTCGGCGGTGCGAGTCATCAACGGCAAGCCGACGACGATCGCCACGCTGCGCGACGCCGTTCACGTGATCCGCGAGCTCGCGAACGGCCGGGCCGTGGAGTACCGGGGTTCGAACGTCCGGTTCCCGTGGGCGTCGAAGAGCCGGGTCGAGGTGTGGGTGGCCGGCTACGGTCCGAAGGCGCTGCAGCTGATCGGGGAGGTGGGTGACGGGTTCATCCTGCAGCTCGCCGATCCCGACATCACCGCGTGGACGATCGCCGCGGTGCGCAAAGCGGCCGAGGATGCGAGCCGCGATCCCGACGAGATCATGATCTGCGTCGCGGCTCCCGCCTACGTGGGGGACGACCTCGCGCACGCCCGCGACCAGTGCCGGTGGTTCGGCGGCATGGTGGGCAATCACGTCGCGGACATCGTCGCGCGGTACGGCGAGACCTCGGAGGTGCCGACGGCGCTCACCGAGTACATCAAGGGACGCGAGGGTTACGACTACAACGAGCACGGCCAGGTGGGGAACGTGCACACGCAGTTCGTGCCCGACGAGATCGTGGACCGGTTCTGCATCCTCGGTCCGGTCGAGGAGCACGTGCGCCGGCTCCAGGAGCTGAAGGGGCTCGGCGTCCACCAGTTCGCGGTCTACCTGCAACACGACGCGAAGGACGAGACCCTGCAGGCGTACGGGGAGAAGGTCATCCCCGCCATCGCCGACAAGGCACAAGCGAAGACGTGACGCGGCGTTCCCGAAAAGGCGCGTCGAACCTGCGACGGTTCGCGCGACGCGCGTCGATGTTCGGCCTCGCACTGCTGCTCGTCACGGTCCTCTGGGAGCTCTACAAGTGGGTCGGACCCGAGGACGGCGGCACCGTGTTCGGGTTGGCGATCCTGCCGCGCACGAGCGACTACGCGATGCCGCACGTGTGGGACATGCTCGCTCGCTACGCGCAGCCGGAGCGCCGGGGGTTCCCGACGCCGATCATCTCGACGGTGGCCTCCGGTGCGTGGTTCTCGCTGCGGCTGGCACTCGCCGGTTTCGCGATGGGAACGCTCGTCGGACTCGGCCTCGCGATCGTGATGGCTCGGTTCAAGGTGATCGAGCGCGGCCTCCTGCCATACCTCGTCGTGTCGCAGACGGTGCCGCTGATCGCGCTCGCGCCGCTCGTCGTCAGCTGGGGCGGCAAGCTGCACCTCGGCGCGTTCGAGTGGCCGCGATGGCTCTCGGCCGCGGTGCTCGGCGCCTTCCTCGCGTTCTTCCCGGTCGCGGTCGGAACCCTGAAAGGGCTCACGTCGGCGCCGGCGGCGGCCCTCGAGCTGATGGACTCCTACGCGGCGTCGTGGCGGCAGACGCTGTTCAAACTGCGGTTCCCGGCCGCGGTGCCGTACCTCGTGCCGGCGCTGCGACTCGGTGCAACGGCGTCGGTGGTCGGTGTCGTCGTCGCGGAGATCTCGACGGGTTTGGCCGGCGGGATCGGACGGTTGATCATCGAGTACGCCCGTGAGGCGACGGCGGACCCGGCGAAGGTCTACACCGCCGTGTTCGGCGCGGCCGCGCTCGGCCTGCTCATGGCCGGGATGGTGGCGACGGCGGACCTGATGTTGATGCGGAACCGGCCACGGGAGATCGTGGAGTGAGCGGCTTCGGCCGCGGATCGGGTGGTGGGGGGGTCCGCGCGGCGAACCGTCAACACCTTGACAGCAAAGCCGCAGGTCCGAACCGTCAAGGTGTTGACGGTTGGTGGGAGCGACAACGCCCCCAGGACCGGCCCCTGGAGACACAGCGGGAACGGAACCGGCCACGGAGGTCCGAGTGA
>CAZMNP010000165.1:0-19812 GCA_964567675.1 uncultured Actinomycetes bacterium | reverse complement strand
GAAGCCGTCCCCGACGTGGACACGGCCGCCGTCCTCGCGGAGCTCCAGCTCGCCACCCGCGTCCACGCCGATGCGCAGCTCGCCGCCGCGGGCGCCGAGGCCGAGCGCGGCCACCGGGCTTCGCTCCTCGAGGAGGCGCAGCAGCGCCTGGAGCGCGCCGAGGAGGCCGATCCCTCCGAACCGTGCCCGACCTGCGGCCGGCCGCTCGGCGTGGATTTCGCCGAGTACGTCCGGCACGCGAAGGCGGGCGTCGTCGCCGCGAAGAGAGCAGCGGCCGAGGCGGTGAAGGCTGCGAAGGCGGCGTCGGTGGCGCGCGCGTCGGCGGAGAAGGCGATGCGGGTCGCGGAGGATGGCGGCGAAGAGGCTCGACGGGCGGCCGACCGGCGCACGTCGCTCCTGGACCGGCTCGAGCAGCACCGGGCGGAGGTGGCGCGCCTCGCCGCGCCGTTCGGCGATCGAACCCCCGACGTCGAGGCGCTCCGGGCCGGGGCCGATCGCGCCTCCGCGCTGGGCCGTCGGGTCGCGGAGCTCGGTGCTCAGGTCGAGCACCTAGAGCACACGCGACGGGACCTCGGGACGATCGAGGAGCGCGTGACCGCGCTCGAGGGCGAGCTCGCTTCGCTGGCGAAGGAGGCCGAGGCGCTCTCGTTCGACGAGGCGGAGCACGCCAGTCTCAGGGACGAGCTCGCGTCGGCCCGGCGGGCCCACGAGGAGGCCCGCGACTACGAACGGACGGCGAGCGATGCCGCGAACGACGCCGCGAGCCGCGTCGCCGAGCTGACCGGCGAGCTTCGGCAGGCGAAGGAGACCGCCGCCCGGGTCGACGAGCTGCGGTCGGAGGCGCGGTACGTGGAACGGGTCGCGATGCTCCTGGACGGGTTCCGCGATCACCTCGTGGCCCGGGTCGGGCCCGAGCTGTCGCGCGAGGCCGAGGTCCTGTTCCGGGAGCTCACGAACCACGAGTACGACGACCTCAAGGTGGACGAGGAGACGCTGGCGATCCAGATCGCCGACGGAGACCAGTACTTCGCGATCGACCGCTTCTCCGGCTCCGAGTCCGACCTGGCCAACCTGGCGCTCCGGGTCGCGATCTCGATGCATCTGTCCCGGGTGTCGGGAACCGATGTCGGGATGTTGGTGCTCGATGAGGTGCTCGGCTCACTCGACGAAGAGCGCAAGGACCTGTTGGTGCAGACGCTCGGGAGACTCGCCACGCGCTTCCATCAACTCTTCGTGATCACGCATGCCGAGCGCGTCAAGGACCAGTTCCCGGCGTCGATCCTCGTGCAGAAGACGGGGCGTCGCCGCAGTACCGCGACCCTCGTGTAGTCAGCTGACGGCCGCAGCGCGATCGGCCGACGTGCCACCGTTCAACGTAGCCGGCCGGATGCTGGGGATGAAGACGCGATGGCTGGAGGTCCGGTCATCCAGCGGTTCGACGCGGGCCCAGCCGTCGTGCAGCCCCGCGAGGAACGTCGCCGCGGCCCCGACACCTTCGTCTCCGGGCGGCAGACCGTCCTCGACCGAGATGATCACGCCGCCGTCGACGCGTTCCAGCCGAAGGACGATGCGATCGCTGGGTCCGGTCCTTCCCACGGCCGACGTGAGCATGTCGTCGATGATCCGTTCGATCCGCAGGGGGTCGACCTGGATCGTCGCGGTCTCGGCGATGACTTCGATGGTGCGGTCCGAACCGAGCGGGAACTCGGCGGCGACGCGACGGACCAGCGTGTCGAGCTCCGTGCTGCGCCGTTGCAGCACGGCCTCTCCGCGCGCGAGGTGGTCGGCGTCCACGATGTCGCCGATCGCGTGCTCCATGCGCCTTGCCTGGGTCATGAGCTGCTGCAGCATGCGCCCCTTGCTGTCACCACCGAGGCCGGTGGAAAGCGTCCGCGCCAGCCCGAAGATCGCCGAGATCGAGCGCTTCGCGTCCAGCGACAGGGCATCCATCATCTCGTCGGCGGCGCCCGGAGCCATGGCGTTGGCCTCGACCGAACCCGCCTCCGGTCCCCCCGAAACCGCCGCCGGAACGAGCTCGGTCACGCGGGTCTTCTCCTCACGGAGGTCGGCTTCGAGCTCCTCGATCCGGCCCTCGGCGGCCCGCAGCTTGCCGGAGAGCGCTTCGGTGTCGGCGCTGACGCCCGCCGATGCGCCGAGTTGATCCTGCAGGTGGGCGAGGACCTGTTCCATCTCCTCGATCCGGATCCGGGAGGCCTCGGCTTCCTCTTCGAAACGCCGGACTTCGATCCCGACCTCCTGTCGCACCTCGGCGTTGCGCCGCGCGAGCTCGTCGGCGCGAGTGCGATGCTCGGCCGCCTCTCGCTCGGCGGCCTCGGCACGCTCGGTCAGCTCCCTCGCTTGCGCCTGCAGAGCGTCGAGCTCCAGCCTGTTGGCGTCGCCCTCGGTCGCCGCCGAGCCCGCGTCGCTCTGCAAGGCCTGCAGCTCGCGACGGGCGGCGTCGAGCTCGGCCCGCGCCGCGTCGAGCTCGACTCGCGCCGATCCGGTCGCGGTTTGCAACGCCTCCAGCTCGTTCCGCGCGCCCACGAGGCCCGACTTCGCAGACTCGGCATCCGATCGCGCGGCGACGAGCTCGTCGCTCGCCGTCGACAGACGGGCCGAAAGAGCCTCGACCTCGGCCCGGGCGGCAGCGAGCTCCGGGCCGAGATCGGGGCGGTCATCGAGTTCTCGAGCGGCTTGCGTGAGCTGAAGCACACGTGCTTCGGCTCCGGCCGCTCGATCCTCAAGCTTCTTGAGCTCGTCCGAGATGTCTCCGGCCGTGCGGCCGGCCGTCTCGGCGTCCGCGCGCGTCCGCGTGAGCTCGGCTTCCATCGCCTCGAGCTCCGAACGCAACCGGGTCAGCTCGGAGTCCGTCGACTCGCCGTGCTCGCGGGTCGCCAGGAGCGACCGGCGCAGGGCGTCGAGCTCCGTTCGCACACCGGCGAGCTCGTTCTCGCGGGACTGGACCTCCGCTCGGGCGGCCTCGAGCGCCCCCTGCGTCGCGTCCAGGTCCACGGAAAGGTCCGGGCGAGTCTCGAGATCGCGGACCGCCGTGGAAAGCTCCAGCACGCGCGCCTCCGCGTGCGCTGCCCGCTGCATGTGCTCGTCCAGTCGTTGCAGCAGCTCTTCGGCCTCAAGGCGCGTCGCGTCGATCTGCTCGCTCGCGGCCTGGGCGGCGGCGCGAGCGTTCTCGGCCTCGGAGCGCGCGCGTTCCATCTCGTCCGCCGCGGCTTCCTCGCGCGAACGCGTGGCCTGCAGCTCGTTCTCGGCCCCGGCGAGACGCGAGGTCAGCCCCTCCAGGTCCGCCCGCGCGACCTCGAGCTCCTGCGAGCGCGCCTCGACCTGCCCGCGTGCCGCTTCCAGCTCCTGAGTGCGAGTCTCGGCCTGCGTGCGCGCTGCCTCCAGCTCTTGTGCATGTGCCTCGGCCTGCGCCCGCGCGATCTCGAGCTCCTGCGAGCGCTCCTCCGCCTGCGCCCGCGCGATCTCGAGCTCCTGCGAGCGCTCCTCCGCCTGCGCCCGCGCGATCTCGAGCTCCTGCGAGCGCTCCTCCGCCTGCGCCCTTGCGGCTTCGTTCTGCTCCTTGTAGGTGTCGAGCTCCGTGCGGGTCGTCTCGAGCTCGGACCGGGTCGCGTCGAACTCCTGGCGGGTCGTCTCGAGCTCGTACCGCGCGGTGTCGAACTCCTGCCGGAACGCGTCGAACTCGGACCGCGCGGTATCGAAGTTCCGTTGGACCGTCTCGAGCTCCGAACGGCTGGCATCCAGCTCGCGCGTCGCCGCGTCGATCTCCGAACGCGTGGACGCTCGCATCGCCTCGAGCTCGGTCCGGACCTCGTCGAGCTCGCCCTCGCGGGTCTGGACGTCCGCGCGTGCGGCCTCCAGCGCTCCGCGGGCCGCTTCCAAGTCCACCGACAGGTCCGGGAGAGACTCGAGCTCGCGGACGGTGGTGGAGAGCTCCAGGACACGTGCTTCCGCGTGGGCGGCCCGTTGCGCATGGTCGTCGAGTCGCTGACGCAGCTCCTCGGCCTCGACGCGCGTCGCGTCGAACTGCTCGCTCGCGGTTCGCGCGGCGGCACCGGCCTTCTCGGCCTCCGCGCGCGCGCGTTCGATCTCGTCCGCCGCGGCCTCCTCGCGCGAACGCGAGGACCGCAGCTCGTGGTCGGCCGCCGCGAGACGGGTGGTCATCGTCTCCAGATCGGTTCGAGCGGCCTCGAGCTCCCGCGATCGCGTCTCGGCCTGCGCGCGCGCCGCTTCGGCCTGGTCCTTGTGGGTACCGAGCTCCGCACGGGCGCTCTCGAGCTGGGAACGCGCCGTGTCGAGCTCGCCACGAGCGGCCTCGATCTCCTGTGTGAGGTCGGGCAGCGCCTCAAGGTCGCGGATGCTCTCGGAGAGTTGGACGACCTTGGCTTCGGCGTACGCGGCGCGGGACGTCGACTCCTCGAGCTGCTTGGAGAGCAGTCCCAGCTCCTTCCGTACGTGCGTGAGGTCTTCGTTCGCGGTGTCCGTCTTGGCCAGAGCGGCGAAGTGCGTCGCCTCGAGCGCCTCGCGTTCGGCGTCGAACATGGACACGCGGGTCTCGAGACGCTGTCGCGCTTCCCGCTCGGCCGCGATCTCATCGCGCGCCTCGTCCAGCGCCTCCTTGAGCCGGACCGCCTGGAGGCGAGCCTCCGCAAGCTCTTTGGTCGGGGCGACGCCGCCCTCGAGCGGCACGAACGCAGCCGCCCTCGCCTCGGCGTCCTTGGCCCGCCTGTCGGCTTCCTTCCTCTGCGACTCCGCCTCGGCCCTCTGCGCCTCCGCCTCGGCCCTCTCCGCCTCCGCCTCGGCCACCCGGGCCTCGGCCGCGGTGGCGCGAGCCTCGGCCTCGGCCATGCCGGCCTGGGTCTCGCTCGTGCGGGTCGCGGTCACGTGGTCGAGCTCCGCCTTGGTCTGGTCGGCTTCCTCTCGCGCGCGACGCGCCTGCTCCTCGAGGTCCTCGAGACGGGTCTGAGCCTCCTGCGCGGCGGCGAGCTGTGCGCGCTCCAGGGCTTCCAGCCGTCCTCTCGTCGCGTCGAGCTCGGCGCGCGCCTCCTTCAGCTCCTCTTCGGTCTTGCGTCCGGCCTCCTCGCGGTCCGTCCCCGATCGCAGCGCCGATTCCAGGCGCTCCGCGCGCTCCTCGGCGGCGCGGGCCTTGGTCTCGTTCTGGGAGATCGTCGTGTCCTTCTCGGAGATCGCTCGCTCCGCCTCGCGCGCCTCGCGAGTGAGGCGTTCGACCTCTGCGCGGAGATCGCTCTCGTCCGCACGGGTCGCTTCGAGCGCTTGCTCCGCGCGCTGCCGGTTCTCGCGTTCGCTCCGGAAGGCGGCGCTCACGTCGCCCGGCACCGACGAGGCGAAGCTTCCGTTGCTCCTCAGCGGGACGCTGCGCCCGCGCCAACGGACGGCGACGACGAGCGCGAGAACGGCGAGCAATCCCGCGGCCACCGTCACGAAGAACCATGGTTGGCCGGCGGAGGCGATCTGGCCGTACGGCCGAGTCAGCTCGACCACGACGGACGGCCCTCCGTCCTCGCCGACGGGAACGGCGACGAACACGTGGAGGAGTCCGGCGGCGACCTCGGTGCGGGTCCCCGACTCGAGGATGCGAGCCAACTTGCTCCGCAGATCCCGGTTCTCGGTGCCCAGGAGGTCTTGTTCGTCGGCGTAGACGATGATGGCTTCGCTGTTCCAGACCTTCACGGACTCGGTCGCCTCGTTCACGAACACGCGGCGTTCGATGAAGGTCGTGAGGGAGTCGCTGCGGGCCTCGTCGATGGAACCGTCCAGATCCTCGGCCACGAGACGAGAACCGATGGCCTCGGCCGCCCGCTCGGCCGAGCTCGTCGCCTCGCGTTCGAGCTCGGCCCTGGCCCGGTCGGCCTGGATGAACGCTCCGTAGCCGGCCCCCGCGAGCGCCAACGCCAAGACCACCAGCGACAGGCGTTGCGCGCCGGTGCGGGCGCCCGAGTTCATAGCTGCCTCACTTCGCTGCCCCACTTCCCGAGATCCGCGATCGTTACCGTTATCGGCTGATGTGGGCTTCCACGTAAGCCCTTCGCCCGAGGAAATCCGGTCCGAACCCATGGCTCGGCGTGCCTCGCCCCTCCCGTTCGGCTAGTCGGCTGCCGGCTCGGTCCGCGAGGCGATCTGGCGGAAGCGCGACCCGTTCCAGCGCAGGGTGGAAAGACGGAACGCGCTCGGGCAACAGTGGGGGTCTCCAGGCTCGTAGACGGCCTCACGGACCTCCAGGACGTCCCCGGCGATCCGGATCTGCGTGTCGCAGGTCGTTCGCCCGAAGACCTCGGCCGCCGCCCCTGGGGCCGGGGCGATCACGCGCCAGGTCCCGCACGCGCCCGTCCCGCCTCGGTCCTCGAAGGCGAGAACGTCCGGATGCCCGTCGCCGGTGAGGTCACCCGCCTCCAGCCGGATGCCGAGGATCCCCTCGCGCGGCGGATCGACGAAGGCGAACACGACGCTCCACGCCGGAGCCTCGTCGAAGCGCTGCCACAGGGCGAACCCGTGCTCCGCGGCGAACGGGTCCGCGCCCAGGACGTAGGCGACGGCGACGCCGTCGGGGATCCCGGAGGCAGCAGGGAGCGTGAGGCGGTCGGTCAGTTGCGCATCGGGTGGGACGAGCGCGTCATCGGGGAGTTCGTCGGGGTCCAGGTCGTCGTCGATGGGCGCGGCCCACGCCGGCGGGATCGGCCGCGGGCTCGCGGACGGTTCCGGGCTCGTCGTGAGTGTGGGTTGGGGGGTGGCGGTCTCCGACGGTCCGGTCGTGGCGCTCGGGCTCGGCGGCGTGGTCGGGGTCGTCGTCGTGCCCCCCACGTCGCAGGAGGCGAGGGCGGCGGAGAGGATGAATACGACCGTGAGACGGCGCACCGTTGTCATCATCGCACCGGTGCCGGGAACCCCGATCGCGCGAGCGTAGAATCCGCGCGTGGTCGTCTCAAGAAGGCTCACGCCGAAGCGGGGCGCGGACTCGCAGACCGTCCTCGTCCAGTTGATGGAGATCACCCATGCGAACGTCGCCGGGATCGTGCACGGCGGCGAGGTGATGAAGCTCGTCGACACCGCCGCAGGCATCGCCGCGATCAAGCACGCCGGCGGGATGTGCGTGACGGTCTCGATGGACGAGATGTCGTTCCTGCACCCGATCCATGTGGGAGATCTCGTCACGGTGAAGGCATGCGTGAACGACGTCGGAACCACGTCGCTCGAGATCGGCGTTCGCGTCGAGGTCGAGGACGTGATCTCCCGGGAGCGCAAGCACACCTCGAGCGCCTACCTGGTGTTCGTCGCGCTCGACGCCCTCGGCAAGCCTCGCCCCGTTCCGCCACTGATCGCCGACGGTACCGAGGAGCGGCGGCGACAGCGGGAGGCGAAGATGCGGCGGCAAACGCGCCTTTCCCATCGGGAGGCGATCGAGCGTCAGCGGCTCGGGGTCCCGGGCGGAGCCGAGCCGGCGAGCCAAGGGCCGACCTCAGGGCCGACGCAAGGAGAAGGAGCGCGCGCAGGTGATGAGGCTTCCGAGCCCGACGACGATACGCAGCGCCCCCACCTCCGGATGTAACGGGGGCCGGGGGTTCCCGGCCGTTCTGGGACGATGGAGTCGTCGGCCGGGTTGAAAGGAACGACATTGACCACCGAGCTCGCCGGCGCCAGGGGCCGGCTCGAGACCGCGGACGGATCCGTCGAGCTCCATCGGCTGGGATGGCTTGCCGAGCAGGGCATCGGGGGCGTCCATCGGCTGCCCCACACCGTCCGGATCCTCCTCGAGAACCTCCTCCGCCGAGCCGGCTCGCGCGACGTTTCCGACGACGACGTTCGCTCGCTCGCGGGGTGGCCGGCCGCGGTCGCGGGGGCGGACATCGCGTTCATGCCCTCCCGCGTGCTGATGCAGGATTTCACCGGCGTGCCCGCGGTGGTCGACCTCGCCGCGATGCGCTCCGCGATGGCCCGCGCCGGCGGCGACCCGGCGAAGGTGAATCCGCTCGTCGACGTGGACCTCGTGATCGACCACTCGGTTCAGGTGGACCTCTTCCGGTCGCCGGCCGCGTACGAGGCGAACATCGAGTGGGAGTACCGGCGCAACGGCGAGCGGTACGCGCTGCTGCGGTGGGCCCAGCAGGCGTTCGACGGGATGCGCGTGGTCCCGCCGGGTGCCGGGATCTGCCATCAGGTGAACCTGGAGCATCTCGGCAAGGTGGTCGCGGTGAAGGACGGCCTCGCGATGCCGGACACGCTCGTCGGGACGGACTCGCACACGACGATGATCAACGGTCTGGGGATCCTCGCCTGGGGCGTCGGCGGCATCGAGGCCGAGGCGGCGATGCTCGGGCAGCCGATGTTCCTGCCCGTCCCCGTCGTCGTCGGCGTGCGCGTCGTCGGCGCGCTCCCCGCCGGCACCACGGCGACCGATCTCGTCCTCACGCTCACCCAGATGCTCCGCGCGCACGGGGTCGTCGGCAAGTTCGTCGAGTTCTTCGGCGACGGCCTGTCGACCCTCGAGCTCGCCGACCGCGCCACCCTTTCCAACATGAGCCCCGAGTACGGGGCGACGTCGGCGTTCTTCCCCATCGACGACGTGACGCTGAAGTACCTGCGTCTCACGGGACGCGAGGACCGTGTCGACCTCGTCGAGCGCTACGCGAAGGAGCAGGGGTTGTTCCGTCGCGACGGCGACCCCGAGCCCGTGTTCAGCGAGGTGCTCGAGCTGGACCTGTCGTCCGTCGTGCCCTCGGTCGCCGGACCGAAGCGACCGCAGGACCGCGTCGCGCTGCCCGGCGTGTGGGCCTCGTTCGTGGAGGCGTTCCGCGACCGCCTGGAGCCCGACCCCTCGCCGGGCCATGTGTCGCGCTTCCTGGACGAGGGCGGCGGGCAGGCCGCGATGCAAGAACCGAGCGTCGACACCGGGCGGACCGTCGACCCCGTTCTCGATCCCGAGCCCGTGCCGCTGGACCAAGGCGTGGTGCGCCACGGCTCCGTCGTCATCGCCGCGATCACGAGCTGCACGAACACGTCGAACCCGTCGGTGATGATCGCGGCCGGCCTGCTCGCGAAGAAGGCCATCGAGGCGGGGCTCGAGACGAAACCGTGGGTCAAGACCTCGCTCGCTCCGGGATCGCGTGTCGTGACCGAGTACCTGGACGCGGCAGGACTCACGCCCTACCTCGACAAGCTCGGGTTCTCGCTCGTCGGGTTCGGTTGCACCACGTGTATCGGCAACTCGGGTCCGCTCCCGGACGAGGTCGCGAGCGCGGTGACCGAACGCGATCTCGCGGTGGTCGCGGTGTTGTCCGGCAACCGGAACTTCGAGGGTCGGATCCACCCGCAGGTCCGCGCCTCGTACCTGGCCTCGCCACCGTTGTGCGTCGCGTACGCCATCGCGGGCCACGTCGACGTCGACCTCAGCACCGATCCGTTGGGCACCGCGCCGGACGGGACCCCGGTGTACCTGCGCGACGTGTGGCCGAGCGCCCAGGAGGTGAGCGAGGCGGTCGCCTCGTCGGTCACGCCCGAGCAGTTCCGGCGCGAGTACGGCCGGATCTTCGACGGCGACGAGCGCTGGAACGCGCTTCCCTCGCCGTCGGGCCCGATGTACGCCTGGGATCCCGCCTCCACGTACGCGCAGGAACCACCGTTCTTCGAGGGTCTGGCCGAACAGCCCGAGGCGTTCGGGGACATCGCCGATGCCCGCGTCCTGGTCAAGGTGGGGGACTCGATCACGACGGACCACATCTCGCCGGCCGGCTCGATCCGGCCGGACTCGCCCGCCGGCAGATACCTGCTCGAGCGGGGCGTCGAGCAGCGCGACTTCAACAGCTACGGATCCCGGCGGGGCAACCACGAGGTGATGATCCGCGGCACGTTCGCGAACGCTCGACTGCGGAACGAGCTCGCGCCCGGCACTGAAGGGCACTGGACCACGCACCTGCCGAGCGGCGAGGTGATGCCGATCTACGACGCGGCCGTGCGCTACCGGAACCTCGGCGTGCCGCTGATCGTGCTGGCCGGCAAGGAGTACGGCAGCGGGTCCTCTCGGGACTGGGCCGCGAAGGGTCCCGCGCTGCTCGGCGTCCGCGCCGTGCTGGCCGAGAGCTTCGAGCGGATCCACCGGAGCAACCTGGTCGGGATGGGTGTCCTTCCGCTCCAGTACCTCGAGGGCGAGAACGCGACGTCGCTCGGCCTGACCGGAACGGAGTCGTTCACGATCTCGGGCCTGTCGGGCGGCATCACGCCGGGGCAAGAGGTCGAGGTGGTCGCGCGCGCGGACGACGGCCCCGAGAAGCGGCTGCGCGCGATCGTCCGCATCGACGGCCCCGCCGAGGTCGAGTACTTCCGGCACGGCGGCATCCTGCAGATGGTCCTGCGCCAGATGCTCGCCGCCTGACCGCTCCGCCAGCCGACGGCAGCGTACGGGTCCTCGTCCCTGCGGGATACCATCGACCCATGACACCGGACCGCGTGTTCGCCCGCGTCCTGGTCGGCACCGATGGTTCGCCTCGAGCCGAGGAGGCGGTCCGTCAGAGCGCTCGTCTCGCGGCGGCGACCCAGGCTCCCCTGGAGATCGCGTTCGTCATCGACACGGGTCGCCCCCACGACGGGAACGTGGAGCTCGAGGGCGAGACGGCCCTGCAGCGGGCGGCGGCGATCGCCGCGGAGACCGGCGTGGAGGCCGACGCGCGGATCTTCGCGGGAGACCCCGCGAAGACGCTCATCTCGGAGGCCGAAGAAGAGGGTGTCGACCTGATCGGCATCGGGCCCGATGCGGGGCTGCTCGGGGGCGCCATCCGGGTCGGACAGACGGCGGCGCGCGTCCTGGGCGAGGCGCGGTGCTCGGTGCTGGTCGCCCGCCCGGCGACGCCGGAGTTCCCCTCTCGGATCGCGTGCGGGGTCGACGGGTCGGAGACCTCGGTCGGCACGGCGGCGCTCGCGGCGGGGGTCGCCTCCGCGACGGGGGCCGAGCTCCGGCTGATCCACGTGATCCCCGTCTTCCGCGGCGACAACACCGATTGGACGCTCGGCGAGGGGAAGCCGAGCCCCCCGGAGCTGGAGCCCGCCGTGCAGGTCGCGATCGCTCGCGGCGTCCAGCCCGTCCGCGAGATGGCGATGGGCCGGCCGGAGAACGCGCTCTTGGAAGCCGCGTCGAGGAACGGAACCGACCTGCTCGTCGTCGGGTACCGGGGCGTGCGTGGCGTTCGCAAGGTCCTGCTGGGAAGCGTGAGCGAGCACGCGGCGCACCACGCGCGCTGCTCCGTCCTGGTCGCGCGGGTTGGTCCGGCCTGACGTCACCCGATCGCGTCAGGCGCTCGTGTGCGCGCGGCGAGCGGCCGCTGGGGCGATACCTCCTGCACGCGCACGCGGGCGTCGACGATGACCGCTCCGCTCGTGAGCACGACGACGGGGTTGCAGTCCATCTCGGCGATCGAGGGATGCGCGTCGGCGAGCGCCCCGATGCGCAAGATGACCTCCTCGAGCGCCGCCACGTCGGCCTTCGAGGAACCCCGGAACCCTTCGAGCAGCGGGAACGTGCGGAGCGAACGCACCATGTCCCTCGCGTCGAGGTCCGTCATCGGCGTGACCCGCACGGCCACGTCGCGGACCAGCTCGACGGTCGTTCCGCCCGCGCTCACCGCGACGACCGGTCCGAACAGCGGGTCGTGTGCGAGACCGACGAGCATCTCGACGCCGGGACCGACCATCTCCTGCACGAGGAAGCCCTCGAGGGAGAGCCCGGCGGCCTCGATCCGCCCCGCGATCTCGCGCGCCGCAGCCTCCACCTCCTGGCGTCCGTTCAGGCCGAGCCGCACCGCGCCCACCTCGGTCTTGTGCAGGATGTCGGGACCGAACGCCTTCAGCGCGACCGCACCGCCGATCCGCGCCGCCGCTTCGGCCGTGTCCTCCGGGGTGCGGGCGCGTTCGGACCGCGCCGTGCGGAGCCCGTAGCACGCGAGGAGCCGCTCGACCTCGTCGGGCGCGAGCCACTCGACCTTGCGTCCGAGGGCGTCGGCCAAGATCGCGACCGCCTCGTCCGCCCGGAGATCTCCGAACTGCGGGACGACCCCCGGAGGACGCTCTCGCCACCGGCCGTACCGGCATGCATGGGCCATCGCGATCGCGGCCTGCTCGGGGAACGCGAAGGAGGGGATCCGCGTGCCGGCCTGCTCGAGCTCGGCGGGCTGGCCCTTGGCGGACATCCAGGTCGTGGCGACCGGGATCCGTCCTCCGACCCCGTTGACCGCCTCGACGATCGCGCGGCCGATCTCGGGCGCCTTCGTCGCCTGCGGCGGGATGTAGATGACGATCATCGCGTCGACCTCGGGATCGGCGGCGACGGTCTCGATCGCGCGCCGGTAGCCCTCGGCGGAGGCCGACGCGATCATGTCGACCGGGTTCTCGACCGAGGCCTCGGCGGGAAGGAACGACCGGAGCTTCTCCTTCGTTTCCGGCGAGAGCGGGTTCACGTGCAGGCCGTTGGCCTCACACGTGTCGGCGCACAAGATCCCGAGCCCTCCGGCGTTCGTCACGATGGCCACGCGATCTCCGGCCGGAGGAGGCTGGTTCGCGAGGATCGAGGCGACGTCGAACATCTCTTCGAGGGTGTCCGTGCGGATCACGCCGGCCTGGTGGAACAGCGCGTCGACGGTCGCGTCGGACGCCGCCAGGAGCGCGCCGGTGTGCGACGCCGCGGCGCGCGCTCCCGCCGCGCTCCGCCCGGACTTCACCGCGATGATCGGCTTGCGGCGGCCGACGTCCCGGGCCAGGCGCGCGAACCGCCGAGGGTTGCCGAACGACTCGAGGTATAGCAGCACCACCTCGGTCCGCGGGTCCTCGTTCCAGTACGCGACCATGTCGTTGCTCGAGACGTCGGCCTTGTTGCCGATCGAGACGAACGAGGACAACCCGAGGCCGATCTTCGTCGCGTGCTCCATCACCGCGAGCCCGAGCGCGCCCGACTGCGACAGGAACCCGACGCGTCCCGGCGGCGGGTAGATCGTCGCGAACGTCCCGTTCAGCCGGATCTGCTCGTCCGTGTTCACGATGCCCATGCAGTTGGGTCCGATCACGCGCATGCCGTACGCGCGGCAGATCTCCATCAGCTCCTGCTGCCGCTCGGGCCCCTCGCCCCCGACCTCGGCGAACCCGGCTGAGATGACCACGAGCCCTCGGACGCCTTTCTCGCCGCACTCGCGCGCGACCCGCGCGACGAGCGAGGCCGGCACCACGATGAACGCCACGTCGACATCGCGGGGAACGTCCGTGATCGAGGGATAGGCGAGCACGCCGTGGACCACGTCCGCCTTCGGATTCACGGGGAAGACCGGGCCGTGGAACTCGGTGGTGACGAGGTTGTGGAAGAGCTGCCCGCCGATCGTCGAGGAATCGCGCGAGGCCCCGATGACGGCGACCGACTGCGGCGACAGGAACGTCCGCATCGCGTTGACGGCGGCCTCGGTCTCGCGCCGTTCGAACTGCTCCAGCGTCTCCATGCCCAGCTCGATCGGGAACTCCACCTCGATCGCTCCGGGCTTGGCGCGGATCGACACGGGGAAGCCGCTGGCGCGGAACACGTTCACCATCCGGTGGTTCTCGGGCAGCACCTCCGCCAAGAACCTGGTGATCCCGTGACGCGCCGCCTCCTGCGCGAGCTGGCCGAGCAGGATCGAACCGATCCCCTGGCCTTGCAACTCGTCCGTGACGGAAAGGCTCACCTCCGCGCGGTCGCCGTCGATCCGGATGTACTGCGCTCCGCCGATCATCCGCCCGTCGTCCCCGCCGTGGAGTGCGAGCAGCGTCAGGTGGTCGGTGTAGTCGACGTCGACGATCTTCTTCGCGAGCTCGACCACGTCGATCGCCTGGGACCAGAAGCGCAGACGTCGCGTCTCGGGCGAGAGCCCGATCAGGTAGTCCTCGACGCGTTCGACGTCGTCCGGCCGCGGAGGGCGGATGCGCACCGTCGATCCGTCCCGCAGGACGACGTCGGAAACGAGGTGCTCGGGGAAGGGCGGCGCGCCCACACGGCCATCCTAGTGCGCCGAGGAGTCGTCAGGGTCGCGCGCTCACGGCTCGGGACTCGTCCCGCGCATGCGCCGATCCGCCTCCGCGATGAGCGTGTCCACGGCGACGGGGTGCTCGGGGTCGTAGGTCGCGGTCCCGACCGAGACCGAGAGCTGGCCGGGGTGTCCGCTCTTGGCGTTGCTCATCGCGACGCCTTCGACGACTCGCGACAGGACCTCGGCGTCGGCTCCGACCGCGTCCCCGGTGAGCAGCACGCAGAAGACGCCGGCGCCGACCCGGGCGATGACGTCGGAGCCTCGCACGGCTTTGCGAACGACCTCGGCCGCGTCGGCAACCAGCTGCCCGCGCTCGTTGGTCTCTCCCGGAGCGCCGAGGTCCTCGAGCGCGTCGATCCGGACGAAGATGAGCGGGACGGATCGTTTCGAGCGGTCCGCCATCGCCAGGTGGTGTGACGCGAGCCGTTCGAAGCCCCGGGCGTTGTAGACGCCGGTGACCTCGTCGACGAGCTGTCGACGGTAGAGCTCGGCCTGCATCCGTTGGAGCGAGGTGGCGTAGCGGATCGCTCGCGACAACAGCTCGGGACCGCCGTCGGGTGGGACGACGTCGCTCGCGCCCGCGTCGATCGCGCGCTCGGCGTCATCTCCGGTCCCAACGGCGATCACCGGGACATCCGGCGCGCGCTCCCGGATCGAGCGCACCGCTTCGATGCCCTGACCGTCGGGGATGTCGAGCGCGAGCAGCACCACGTGCACGCCGCCATCCGCCACGCGGGCGAGCGCGCCGAGCAGGTCGTCGGCCGCCTCGACCGTGACGCCCTCGAGCTCACCCGGGTCGAACCCGACGGCGAGGACGTTCGCGAGCCCATCCTCGGGACGCACGAGCCAAGCGTAACCGCGTCACCGGCCGGCCCGCGCGACCCCCGTCGCCGCTGGGCTCCACACCATCTTCATGGGACGAGGAATGGTCTCGCGAGGTCCCCGGGTACGCTTCCTTGCAAGCCATGTCCGATCGACCGTCGACGAACACGACCCCAGGTCGCCCTCGCCTTCGAAGGGCGTTCCTCGTCATCTCCGCGAGTGTCTCGGCGCTCGTCATGGTGACCTCCGCCGTCAGCGTCGGCGCGTACCTGTGGACGAAGGACCAGATCCACACGATCCCGACGTCTCCCGGGTCGGGCTCGACGCCGGGCGGAGCGCCCGACATCGTCGGCCGGTGCGCCGAGCGCGCGTGCAACTACCTGCTCCTGGGAAGCGATTCGAGGAAGGGCCTGACGCCGGAGGAGCTGGAGGCGTTCGGGACCGACGAGTTCATCGGTGGCCAGAACCGCTCGGACACCATCATCCTGGTGCACACGCGCCCGGGCCAGAAGCAGGCGATCTTCCTCTCTTTCCCGCGCGACCTGTGGATCGACATCCCCGGCGTCGGCGAGGGCAGGATCAACTCCGCGTTCCAGGACGGCATCGACGGCGGTGGAGCGCAGCTCGTCGCGAGGACGGTAAAGAACCTCACCGGGATGCAGATCCACCACGTGATGTACGTGTCGCTCCTCGGCTTCCAACGGGTCGTGGACGCACTGGGCGGCGTCGACATGTGCGTCCCGTACCCGATGAAGGACCCGCTGGCGCTGCTCGACATCCCCGCCGGGTGCCAGCACTTCGACGGGATCACGGCACTCGGGTACGTCCGGACGCGGCATCAGCCGTGCGACACGATCCCGGACTTCGCGCGGATCAGCCGCCAGCAGCAGTTCATGCGAGCCGTCATCGCGAAGCTCCTTCGACCGGGCGAGCTCCTTCGGCTCCCCGAGCTCGTCCCCCAGCTCCTGCAGAACCTCGTCGTCGACGAGGGACTGAACCCCGCCGAGCTCGTGTATCTGGCGGGCCGGCTCCAGGGCGTCGGGACGGAGAACGCCGACTTCCGGGCGGTGCCCACGATCCCCGAAGGGATCTACGACGCCGACGGCACGTACGTCTCGGTCGTGAAGATGATCCAGCCCGACGCCGACGAGCTCTTCCGCCGGCTTCGCGAGGGCCGGTCGCTCGGCGACCTCGGCACGGATCTCGCGCAGACGCCGCCGTCGCCCGCGAACATCATCACCTCGGTCATCGGCAGCGGCGGCGGTCCGGCCGAGGAGGTCCTCACCGTCCTCACCGAGGGAGGGTTCAACACCTCGCCGGGCATCGTCGACGCGTCGGGCGTCGCGCTTCCGAAGAAGGGCTCGATGATCTTGTACCGGGGCGGCGCGGAGGCGATGGCGAAGGTCGTCGGCACGTACTTCACCGACCTGGAACTGGTCCCCGCGCCGGCGGGATCGCTCGGCGCCGGAGAGGACGTCGCCGTCGTTGTGACCTCCGGCTACGAGGTGCCCGATCCGAACGAGAACCCACCGGTGGAGTGTCCCGCGGCGTGACCCGGAGTCCCGAGCCGCTCCCCGCTACCGCGATGACCGCTCCGCCATGACGGAGCGATAGACGTCCAGGGTCCTGCGCGCGGCCGCATCCCACGTGAACCGGCTCGCGCGTTCGAGGCCGTGAGCCCGGAGATCCTCGCCGAGCTGCGCGTCGTCGAGGAGCCGTCCGAGCGCCTCGACCCAGGCCGCGACGTCGCGAGGAGGCAACAGCACGCCGGCCTCGCCGACGACCTCGGGCAGGCTGGCCGCGTTCGAGCACACGACGGGGACACCGCACGCCATCGCCTCAAGGGGCGGCAAGCCGAAGCCCTCGAACTCCGACGGGAACGCGAACACCTCGGCGGCGTTGAGCAACGCCGGGACGTCCTCGTTCGGGACGTAGCCGGTCAGGACGACCTCCCCTTCGAGCCCCAGCGAGCGGAGCCGCTCGAAGAAGCGCTCGAACAACCAGCCCTTGCCACCGACGATCACGAGACGGACGTCCGGATGATCGTGCCGGAGCGCCGCGTACGCCTCGAGCAGCGTGGTCAGGTTCTTCCGCGGCTCGATCGTGCTGATGCACAGGATGAAGCGTTGGGGGAGGCCGTATCGACGCCGAACGGCCGAGACGGTCACGGCGTCGACATCCGGGGTGAAGCGCGCGTCGACGCCCTCCGAGATGACCTCGATCTTGCCTGGGTCCAGCCCGTAGAGGCGGAGTGCGTCGCGTCGCGTGTTCTCCGACACCGCGATGATGCGGTCGGCTCGCTCGAGGAAGCGCGGCATCATCGCCCGCAGATAGATCCGGTTGCGCGGCAGGTGGTACTCGGGGAACAGCAGGTAGGCCGTGTCGTGGAGCGTGAACACGGACCGGGCGCGGCTGAGCTTGGGCAGGAGATGCTCGGTCGCGTGGAACAGGTTCACGTCGCCGAGCGCGCGATCCATCGATGGCCCGCCGAAGTAGGAGAGCGCCGCTCGGAGCCGCCAGCGCTTGCGGGGCAGCCGCGCCGAGTACGTCGGCAGCTCGCTGAGCGGCGGCTGGAGACGCGACTCGCGCGGATCGTTGAGGAACGCGCTCAGCGGAATGCCCAGCGCGAGGAGCGCCTCCGCGAGCGACGCCGCGTAACGCCCCAGGCCGGCGCGCTCGTGCGCCGCCGCCGAGAGGTCGATGCAGTACGGGCCTTCCTCCATATGAGCGCCAGTAGACTCCGCCGGTGAAACCGGCGTCCACCGCCTCTTCCGGCTCCTCCTCCGGGCGACGAACGCGTGTCGCCATCGATGCCAGATCGGCGATGCCGCACGGGAGAACCGGGATCGGCTACTACACCTGGCAGCTGGTCCGCCGCCTCCCGGTGGTCGACCCCGACACCACGTACATCGCCTGGTACCTCGACGTCCGCGGCACGCTCGGCCTGGACTCCCGACGCCGGCTCTTCGAGGACGTCGCGGCTCCGAACCTGGTCGACCGGCGCTTCCCGATCCCGGCGAGCTGGTTCGATCGGGTCGCGCTCCGGCTCGACGTCCCTCGGCTCGAGTCCATGATCCGTTTCGACGTCCTGTTCGCCCCGAACTTCGTCCCTCCGCCGACGAGAACGCGGCGGCTCGTGCTGACGGTCCACGACCTCGCGTTCCGGTTGTTCCCGCAGACGGCTCCGCTCGCGAGCTCGAGATGGCTCTCGCGTCTGGACTCGGCGATCCGTCGCGCGTCGCAACTCATCGTCGTGTCCGAGCAGAGCCGGCGTGATCTCCTGGACCTGTATCCGGTCGACGCGGAACGCGTGTCCGTGATCTCGCTCGCCGTGGATCCCGGAGTGTTCCGTCCGGTGGGGCCGGACGCGGTGGACGCGGTCCGCCGGCGATACGGGATCGACGGGCCGTACCTGTTGTCGCTCACGGGCATTGAACCCCGCAAGAACATCCCCGCACTGATCCGCGCGTTCGTCTCCCTGCCCGAGGACGTGCGGCCCCTGCTCGTCCTGGCCGGTCCCGTCGCTCCGTGGAACCCGGCCGGTTGGAACCTCGTGCGTCCGGTGCTCGACGGGCTGCCACCGCGGGTCCGCGAGCGCATCGTCGTGACCGGGTACGTATCGGAGTCGGAGAAGGTGGCGTTGCTGAGCGGTGCGGAGGCACTCGTCTACCCCTCGCTCTACGAGGGGTTCGGCTTCCCCGTCCTCGAGGCCATGGCGTGCGGAACGCCCGTGCTGACCTCCAACGTCTCGGCGCTTCCCGAGACGGCCGGAGATGCCGCGCTGCTCGTCGACCCGCGCGACGAGGCTGCGATCGCGGAGGGGATGCGGCGCCTGCTCGTGGACGAGGCGCTGCGGGAGCGGCTCCGTGCTGCGGGACCGGCCAGAGCTTCGCGGTTCAACTGGGACGACACCGCGCGTCGCACGGCGGACGTCCTGCGTCGAGCCCGGGGCTAGCCGCTCGCGCCGGTGCCGCCGGGGTGGTTCAGGGCGTGCTCGTCCCGAGCCGCCGGCGTCGGTCCGGCTCGAGCGGTTCCGCGAACCCGCTGGAACGCGGCCCGGAGCTCCTCGGCCGAGCGCACCACGATGTCGTCCGGCCCGGCCTGCTCGGCCAGGCCACCGACGGCGGACACGATGGCCGGCGTTCCGAGCACCCGCGCGCGGGCGAGCGCTCCGGATGACCACGCGCGCGTGTACGGGAGGACGACGCGGTCGGCGGCTGTCATCCAGGTATCGAACTCCTCGTCGGTCTGGAACGTCTCGACGAGCGTGACGCCCTCGGTCGCCGCGGCCAGCCTGCGGAGCTCGGCGGCGTAGGCGAGGTTCTCGGCCGACTCGTCGCGCACCGATCCCACGATCGCGAGCCGGCCAGGACCTTCCGACGCCGCGAAGGCCCGGATCGCGCGGTCGTAGCCCTTCCATGGGTGGATGAACCCGGCACACAGGATGAGCGGTTCGGCCGCATCCAGGCCGAGGCGCCGTCTCGCCTCTTCTTTGTTCCCGGGCGCCTCGACGCGTACGCCGTCTCGATGGTCGACCAGTCGTGCCCGAACGCCGATCCGATAGTCGCGTTCGAGCGCGCGTCGCTCCGCGTCCGTGTGGAACAGCAGGTGGGCCTTCGCGAACGCGCGTCGAAGGATCAGATGATCGGGTCGCCAGCGCGTCGGCGGGTGTGCCTCGTGAACGAGGATCTCGACCTGCGGACGCCGCCTCACGAGCGAGAGCAAAGCGAGCGACGTCCGGATCTTCGAGACGGCGGCCGTCGCTCCGGGCGTGTAGTACAGCCCGGGCTGGAAGTGCACGACGATCCGTTCGAAGGCCCCGCCCCGGCGCGCCACCTCGCGGAACACCCGGCCGTCGGAGAACGGAACCTTGATGTCACCGTCGCCGTCGGGCGGCGAGATCACGGTGACGTCGTGACCGTCCTTC
>CAZMNP010000164.1:0-5146 GCA_964567675.1 uncultured Actinomycetes bacterium | reverse complement strand
CGGCGATCGGCGACTCGGACCGAACGGCCCTAGCGCGCCGGGGCATACGCCCCTCGTACGCGTGCCTGGATCCGAGGTCCAATCATGGGAGGAGGTGATCGGAGTGGAGCGGTGGGAAGGCTTCCGACAGTGTCCTGGCTGTGCTCTCGACATCGCCACGGGCGAAGGCGAACGGTCGTGCTCCTGGGGCGCGTGCCCGTACCTCCCTGAGAGTCTCGACGTGTTCTGCCCCAACTGCCGGTTCAACTTCTTCACGATGGAGGGCAACCCGCCATGTGAAGACCCGCTGCTCTGCGAGCACGGCGTGGAGCCGCGGTCGCACATCGACAACCTCCGGGGATGGCGCGAGGCGGCCGGGAGCCCGGAGGCGACCAGGAACCCGCCTTCCTAGGAGCCATCCAGAGCCCCTGCATTCCCCAGAACGGCGCGTTCCTCACGGTTCGCGTCGAAAGGTCCCTTCGGTCGTAGGTCTTCCTCCCGTGTCAAGACGCTCGGATCTGACCCACCCTTTCAGATGGAGACCGTGGAGTCTCCGCGAGGGGGGTGAGTCCCGTGATCGAAGTGTGGGACGAGATCGCGGCGATGCAGCGGCGGATGGACGAGGTGGTCCGAGGGTTCCTCGGACCTCGGGCACGGCTGTCGTACCCCGGGCTTCCGTTGTTCGTCCGGCGCCCGTTCCTTCCGGTGACCGACGTTTTCGCGCGCGATGACGACGTCGTCGTGCGGCTCGAGATCGCCGGGATCGATCCCGAGAAGGACCTGTCCGTGACGCTGGAGGAGAACCAGCTCGTGATCCGCGGCGAGCGGAAGCGCACGGAAGAGGTGGAGGAGGAGGAGTACTACCGGATGGAGGCCGCGTACGGACAGTTCGAGCGGCGGCTCCCGGTCCCCGAGGGCATCGACGAGAACAAGATCGTCGCCAAGTACTCGGACGGGATCCTCGAGGTCGTCGTCCCGAAGGCCGTGAAGGCCCTCGAGGCGCCGAAGGCCAAGACCATCCCGGTCAGGTCCTCAAAGGTCGTCAAGACCACGAAGGCCGCTTGACCGAAGAACCAGTCGGCGCCCTCCCCGACGCCGCCCCGCGTCGGCCGGAGGGCGCCGGCGCATGCGTGCAACACTGCGTCTTCCGTGTGGCCGGACCGGGTCACTTCGAAGCACGCGTGCCCGTCCGGAGATAGACGAACCAGTAGACGAGGCCGACGAGTACGGCTCCGCCGATCACGTTCCCAAGGGTCGCCGCCGCGATGTTCTCGAACGTTGCGCCGACATCGAGGTGCGCCACCTCCTCGCTCGAGAGCCCCGACGCCCGAACGACCGAATCTTCTGCTTTGAGCGCGAGACCCATCGGGAGGAAGTACATGTTGGCGATGCTGTGCTCGAATCCCGCAGCGACGAAGGCCGTGATCGGGAACACGATCGCCAGGACCTTGTCCGTGAGGCTTCGGCCGGCGCTCGCGAGCCAGACCGCGAGACAGACGAGGGCGTTCGCCAGGATCCCCCGGAAGACGATGACCGTGAACGGGAGCGACGCCTTGGCGGTGGCGATCGACAACGCCGTGCCGCCGACGGCCGCGTCCGCCTGCTTCCACCAATCGGCCAGGTACAGCATCACGACGATCGAGAGCGCGCCGACGAGGTTGCCGACGTAGACGATCGCCCAGTTCCGGAAGAGCCGCCGGAGCGAGATGTGCCGGCTCACCCAGCTCATCGTGATGAGATTGTTCCCCGTGAACAGCTCGGCGCCGGCGACCACGACCAGGATCAGGCCGAGCGAGAAGGCCACGCCTGAGAGGAGCTTCGTGACGCCGTAGCCGAAGTTCGATCCCGTCGCGACGACCGTCGACAGCAGGGCGCCGAGCGCGATGAATGCCCCCGCCAGCACCCCGAGCACGAAGGTCGTGAGGAACGACGCGTTCGCCTTCGCGATGCCACGCTCCTCTACCAGCCGAGCGATCTCGGCCGGCGCCAGACTGTCCACACCAGACATCGGATGGGCGTTCGTCCCCACGCTCCCTCCTTCGCCGATCGGGACTCCCGGATCTTGCGAGACGTTTGGTCCTTCCGGCGTCAGCCCTGCGTGCCGGGCGTGGTGGTGTGACGGGTGAGGTAGACGGCGGCCTCCGCGCGGCGGGCGACCTCGAGCTTGGAGAGGATGCTCGAGACGTAGTTCTTGACGGTCTTCTCCGCCAGGTTGAGCTCCTCGCCGATCTCTCGGTTCGTCTTGCCGTCGGCGATACCGTTCAAGATCCGCTCTTCCTGCGGTGACAGGCGGGCGAGCTTCTCGTCCGCCATCAGGTGTTTGCCCTTCCGGAGGCGGTCCAGCACGGCGCTCGTCACCGCCGGATCGAGCATGCTCTCTCCCTTGCCGACCGTGCGGATCGCCCGGACGAGCTCGCCGCCCTTCACCTGCTTCAGCACGTATCCGGCAGCACCGGCCATGATCGAGGCGAACAGCGCTTCGTCGTCCGCGAAGGACGTAAGCATGATGACGGCCGTCTTCGGGTGCCTGGCCCTGATCTCGCGGGTCGCCTCGATCCCACTCCCGTCCGCGAGCCGGACATCCATCACCACGACGTCCGGACGCGCCCGATCGGCCTCGTCGACCGCCTCGCGAACGGTGCCGGCCTCGGCCGTCACGATGATGTCGTCCGTCGCCTGCAAGAGTGCCCGCACGCCGCTGCGCACGACTTCGTGGTCATCCACCAGAAGGACGCGCAGCGGAGGCTTCTTGGCGGAGGCGTCGGTCATCCCTCGAGAATCTTACTTGGCGGCCACGCGGATCCGTGCCTCGACCGCAGCTGCCACGCGATCGAGGAAATCCTTGAGCGTGGCCTCGGCGACCCGATGAAGCAGCGCGCGATCCAGGGCACGGCCGACCGAGCCCAGGGGTGGGTCGTATTGGGCGCTGATCGCCAGCTGCGTCCGGCTGGCTCCGATACCCGCCACTTCGAGATCGGCATCCAGCGACGGGAAGAGCCGGCCCGGTCCGGTGGCCTTCCACGACATCGGAAGTCGGGTCTTTCCGGAGGCGTGGTGCGCCTCGCCGATCCAGATCTCGACCTCCTTGTCGATCCGCCGGTCTTCGTGAACCGCGAACCCCACCTCGGCGAGCAGCCCATCCCCGAGCTCCCCTGCGGCGCGCGCCATCCCGGGCACCCAGTCCGAGGGATCGGCGAGCAGGGCCGCCTCGACGTGCTCGAACGGGTCGTCCAGGTCGATGAAATAGCGGACGAACATGCATCCAGCATGCGGCGGGCGGGCCTCACCTCGAAGGGCCGAACGGCCCGCTGGTAGCCGGGCGGATGGCCGGGGACCCTTCCGCGCGCTCGCGCGAGAGTTCCAACTGATGAACGCTGAAGGCGAGGCTCGCGCGGTGCTCCTGGTCGAGGCAGACGCCGACGAACGAGACCGATTGGGCTCATGGCTCGAGGAAGAGGGGTTCGACGTCATCACGTGCACCGGTCCGACCGAGCCCGATTACACGTGCGTCGGGGCGCGGGAGGGGGCATGCCCTCTCGTCGAGGGAGCATCGGTCGTGGTGCTCGACATGAGTACCAGGAGCGAGGGCGTCATGCAGGGAACGGCAGCCGAGGAGCTGCTCGGTCTGTATCTCTTCGCAGGCGCGAGAGTCGTGGCGCTCGCCTCGCACCCCGGTGAGGAGATCCGCGGCTCCCTCATCCGCATGCACCGCCACCCCGAGCGTGAGGACCTTCTGCGTGCCGTCCGCTCTCTCAGTGACGCGAAGACCCAGCCGGATGCGCTCCTGTAGGCGTCGACGCCCCTAGAGCGGCAACTCGACCCGGACGGTGGTGCCCTCGGTCGGGCTGCTCACGATCCGGGCGCTCCCACCGATCCCGGCGGCCCGTTGCTCGAGGTTCGACAGACCTTCGCCACGGCGGTCCACGGTCGGGTCGAAGCCCTTCCCGTCGTCGTCGATCTCGAGCAGGGCCAGACCGTCCTCTTGCCGGAGCGAGAGCCGGCAGGTCGTGGCCTCGGCGTGTCGGCCGACATTGGAGAGCGCCTCGCGCGCCAGCTGGATCAGCTCTCCGGCATCGGACGTGACGATCGAGGCCACCTTCTCGTCGATCTCGGCGATCGTGATCACACCGGTCTTTTCTTGGAACTCTGCCGCGATGAGCCGAAGCGCCTCGCCGAGCTGCCGGTCGGCGAGGATCCCCGGCCGCAGGCCGAAGATGTAGTTGCGGAGATCGCGGACCACACGATCGAGCTCACCGACGGCTCCCTCGATCCGCCGCGCGAGCTCCTCGTCGCCGCTCAACAGCGCCGTGCCCTGAAGACCCATGCCCACCGCGAACAGGGCCTGGATGACCCCGTCATGAAGCTCCTTCGCGATGCGTTCTCGGTCCTCGAGGACGGCGAGTCGCTGGATCCTCTCCTGGGCGCGCGCATATTCGAGCGCGAGCGCCGCCTGCCCCCCTCCGAACGCCTCGATGATGTGCACGGACTCCTTGTTGAAGACCCGGCCGCCTCGGCGGTTGGCGACGGTGAGCGTGCCGAAGGCTCCACGGTCGCCGGCGAGTGGGACGAAGACGGCAGGGCCCATGTCTCCCCACTCGACGATCGGCTGGTCAACCCGGGCATCCAGGGAGACGTCCTCGATGACCTCCGGCCTGCCGCTTCGTACGACGGCGCCTGAGATCGACCCGTCGTACGGGAACCGGCGGCCGATCAGCGCTTCGGCATGGTCCCCGTGTGCAACCTGGATCACCAACCCGTCTCCATCGGGATCGGGCACCGCGACCGTTGCGAGGTCCGCCTCAAGGAGCTCACGGGCACGAGCGCCGATCAGGACGAGCACCTCGTCCGGGCCCGTTCCCGACAGGACGGCGTTCGTGATCTCGCGCACCGCCTCGAGCCAGCGCTCGCGGCGTCTCGTCTCGTCGTAGAGCCTGGCATTCTCGATCGCGACGCCGGCTTGCGAGGCGAGCACGAGAACCGCCTGTTCGTCCTCCTCGGTGAACTCCGGTGCACCCTGCTTCTCGGTCAGGTAGATGTCCCCGAAGACCTCGCCGCGGGCGACGATCGGGGCCCCGAGGAACGACCGCATCTCCGGGTGGTGCGCCGGGAACCCGTGGTGACGAGGGTCCTTGGTGATGTCGGGGATCCGGACGGGCGTTCGATCCGT